>NZ_JAMYPC010000015.1:0-165130 GCF_040320155.1 Mesorhizobium sp. M0771
GGTGTGGGTGGGTTTGGTTGGTAGCGATGCTCGACGGAGTGGGGGTCGACGGAGTGGATGTCGACCCTTGGGGCGCAAGGCGAGGTGATGTTTGCCCCTATTGCCCTTCCTATGTCCGTTCGCGGCGGTTGCCAGGTGGTTGGCCCCCCACCCGAAGCGGGGACCCGCCCCCCACCCCCCCCCCCCCGGGGGGGCGGCTTGTTGGGGGGCGCGCCCGCCGGGCCCCCCCCCCGGGCGCAGGGAGATACGCCCTATTTCTTGATCACGGCGTTGGCCTTGGCAGCCGCTTCCTTCAAGCCTGCCTCGGGGTCGCCGCCGAGATAGATCTTCTGCATGGCATCCGAGGTGATCTGGGCGACTTCTTCCCAGCCGGGGATGACCGGTGCAAAGCGGGCGTCGGGCAGCAGCGCGGTGAACGCTGCCAGATCGGCATTGTTGACGTAATAGTCCATCTTGGCCTCATCCTTGTTCACCGGCAGGAAGCCTTCCCCTTGCGTGAACTTGGCGCGCTGTTCGGTGGTGAACAGGAAGTCGAGCAGCTTCCAGGCCTCATCCTTGTTCTTGGAATTCTTGAACATGATGATGGAATCGGTGACGCCGTACGTGCCGCGCGCGCCGGTCGGTCCGGCGGGGATAGCAGCCACGCCATATTTCAGGTTCGGCGCCTCGTCCTTGATCTGGTTGGACAGGAAGGGCGCGGTGATCATCATGCCGACCTTGCCCTGCTTGAACAGGTTCTGGACGTCCTCGCGGTTGTTGGAGGTGACGCCGGGTTCCGTCAGGCCTTCGTCGATCATCGACTTGTAAAGCTTGGCGGCTTCGAGCGCGCCCGGCGTGCCGAGGCCCGACGTGCCGTCCTTGTTGAGGATCTCGGTGCCTTGCGACCACATCGCATAATAGTAATAGACGTCGGTCTCGATCTCCTTGCCCTGCAGGCCGAAGCCGAACGTGCCGGTGCCCAGCGCCTTGATCTTGCGCGCATCCTCCTGCAACTCGGTCCAGGTTGCCGGCGGGTTGGCGATTCCGGCCTTCTCGAACAATTCCTTGTTGTAGTACATGGCGCGCGCCGAGGCCGCGATCGGCAGGCCATAGGTCTTGCCCTCCATGATCGACGGCGACAGGAAGGTGTCGATGAAGCGGTCTTTGAAGTCTGGCTTGATGTAGGCGTCGAGCGGCTCGGCGACATCCTGCTGGACGAAATCGATCAGCCAGCGGGTGCCGATGATCGACAGGTCGGCATTGGTGCCGGCCGTGATGTCGGTGGTCAGCTTCTGCAGCAGCACGTCCCACGGCACAACTTCGAACTTGACGGTGATACCCGGGTTGGCTGCCTCGAATTCCTTTTTCACCGCTTCGAAATACGGGCCGGTCTTGGCGCTGTATTCGGCGACGGTTACGCGCACCTCGCCGGCATCTGCCTGCGCGGCCAGGGCGAGCAGGCTCATTCCGGCCATCAGGCCGACAGTCCATTTTGCAAGCTTCATTCGATCTCTCCCATTTGATTGCGCCTGCGCTCTTGCGGCTTCCAGCGGCCAAGGCTTTATGTGACTTTCCTACATTATCCGTGATTTCACGCTGTGCAAGCGGATTATCCTGTTGCTTAATTACATTTGTTAAAATAGCGTTTCCGACTATCGTAGATCCCAGGGAGGCGCGCAGGGTGGTTTCAACGGCCGAATTCGCGGGCAAGACCGTGCTGGTGACCGGCGCCGGCGGCGGGCTCGGCTCGGCTATTGTGGCGCTGCTGGCCGAACGAGGCGCGCGGGTCGTCGGCTGCGACCAGTCGCAAGATGCGTTGCGCAGCCCACACCTGGCGTCGCGTCACGCCTTCGACCTCCTCGACCGGGCTTCCATCGAGGCGGCGATACCAGCGATCCTTGAGAAAGATGGCGTTCCCGACATGCTGATCAACAATGCCGGCTGGACGCGCGCAGAGACGCTTGCCGCATTGACACCTGATAAGATTGAGCACGAGCTCGACCTCAATCTGACCGGGGTGATGCTGTTCGCCGATCCACTGATCAAGGCAATGGCCGCGCGCGGTTCGGGCAGCGTCGTCTTCATCTCTTCCGTCAACGCCATCGCCCACTTCGGCAACCCGGCCTATGCCGCAGCCAAAGCCGGCATCAATGCCTATGCCAAAGCGATCGCTGTGGAACTCGGCCGCAACGGGCTGCGCGCCAATGTCGTCTGCCCCGGCTCGATCCGCACCGCCGCATGGGACCATCGGCTGGCCAAGAACCCGGATGTTCTCGGCAAGCTCAAGCGGCTCTATCCGCTCGGCCGCATCGTCGACGCCACGGAAGTGGCCGAAGCGGTGGCCTTCCTTGTTTCGGATCGCGCATCGGGGATAACCGGCGCGGTGGTGCCGGTCGACGCCGGACTGACCGCCGGCTTCCTGCCCTTCATCGACGACATATTGGGAGCCTGACAATGACCGATGTCGAGTTCCGCGACCTGTCGAAATCCTTCGGACGCCACAAGATCCTTGAAAACATCAGCCTCGACATCAAAAGCGGCGAGTTCGTCGTGCTGGTCGGCCCGTCCGGCTGCGGCAAGTCGACCTTGCTGCGCATGCTGGCCGGGCTGGAGCCGATCACCTCAGGCGACCTCTTGATCGGCGGCGTGCGCGCCAACGATCTGCCGCCGCAGCAGCGCAACATTGCAATGGTGTTCCAGTCCTATGCGCTGTTCCCGCACCTGAAAGCGGCCGACAATATCGGCTTTGGCCCAAAGATTCGCGGCGAAAGCCGCACGGCAATCGACGCCAAGGTGAAAAAGGCCTCTGGCGTCCTCAACCTGTTCTCCTATCTCGACCGCTATCCCCGGGAGTTGTCGGGCGGCCAGCGCCAGCGCGTCGCAATGGGCCGCGCCATCGTGCGCGAACCCTCGGTGTTCCTGTTCGACGAGCCGCTCAGCAATCTCGACGCGCAATTGCGCGTGCAGATGCGCACCGAGATCAAGGCGCTGCACCAGCGGCTGAAATCGACCATCGTCTATGTCACCCACGACCAGATCGAGGCCATGACCATGGCCGACCGCATCGTGGTGATGGACCGCGGCAAGATCCAGCAGGTCGGCCCACCGCTGGAGCTCTACGACCGTCCCGCCAACAAATTCGTCGCCTCCTTCATCGGCTCGCCGTCGATGAGTTTTGTCTCCGGCGCCCTGAAGACGACGCCCGAGAAAAGCTGGTTCGAATCGGCCGGCGGAGGGCGACTGGCGCTCGGCAGCAAGACGGTGCCGGCTGGCAGCACGGTCGAGGCCGGCATACGGCCCGAACACTTCGTCATCGGCGAGGCTGTCGACGCGATGGCGATCAAGGTCGATGTCGTCGAGCCGACCGGCTCGGAAACCCATGTCTATGGCGCGATCGGCGCCGACACGGTGCGCGCCGTGTTCCGCGATCGGATACAGGTCAAGCCGGGTGAAATGCTGCCGGTCTCGGTCGCGCCTGCAAACATCCATCTGTTCGACACGGCGACAGGCCTGCCGCTATGAGAGCGCCGGCATGAAAACGAAAACACCACGATGAAGACGACAACCCAGAAATGAAAACGCCGGCCGACATCATCACGCGCCTGCAGCTGATGTCGCAGGACGGCACCAAATCGGACCGCCGCCTGGCCGGCCTCGTGCTGACCGATCTCGACTTCGCCTCCAAGGCGGCAATCTCGGAAATTGCCGCGCGCGTCGGCGTCAGCGAGCCGACGGTCACCCGTTTCTGCCGCAATCTCGGCTGCGAGGGTCTGCGCGATTTCAAATTCTACCTGGCGCAGGCGATCGCCATTGGCGGCCAGTATCTGTCGCCCGAACCGCTGAACCGCGACGCGCGCGAGCAGCGCATTGCGTCGGCCATCACCGAAGCGGCAATCGCCGCCATCCAGCGCGCCAGCGAAAACCTCGACATGAAGACGCTGGTGGGCGTGGCCGCGCGCATCGTCAGTTCGGGCAATGTGCTGTGCATCGGCTCCGGCGGCATTTCCTCGATGATGGCGACCGAGATGCAGAACCGGCTGTTTCGGCTCGGCGTGCCGGTGCTGGCGCAGATCGACGGGCAATTGCAGCGCATGTATGCCGCGGTCGCCACATCGGAGACGACGCTGATCGCGTTCTCGGTGTCCGGCTATGCGCGCTCGGTGATCGACGCCGTTCAGGTGGCCCAGCAATATGGCGCCACCACCATCGCCGTAACCCCGCCGGAATCAGCGCTCGCCAAGGCCGCCGATACCGTCATCCAGTTCCAGTCGCTGGAAGACGGCAACATCTACAAGCCGACCTCGTCGCGCTATGCGCTGCTGTCGATCGTCGACATGATCGTCACCTCCGTGGCCGAAACGCGCGGACCCAGGGTTCTCGAAAACCTGCGCCGCATCAAGCAGAGCGTGAACACGCTGAAGGTCGACGATCCGAAGCTGCCGCTGGGGGATTGAGGATTATCCGGCGGCCAGTGCCTCGATGCTCTTCACCAGCGTCGATGGTTCGCCAACCACACGCACCGTCTTCAGCCGCGCCGTGCCGCCTGCAATGACCGACACGACCGATGCCGGAACGCCCAGCGCCTTGGCCACCAGCCGTTCCAGCGCCGCATTGGCCGCGCCATTCTCCGGCACGGCGCGCACGCGCGCCTTCAAATGGCTGCGCCCGTCGGCCGATTTTTCGGCGCCTCCGAGCCTGTCCACGGAAGACTTCGGCGTCAGCCGGATAAACAGGTCGATGCCGTCGGCGCGCAAGTGGAATGGCGCGTTCATGCCATCGTCGGGTTCACAGGACCAGCGGCGCTATCGTGGTGAGAATGAGCTGCCTGAGGAAGAACAGGAGCAGAAGCAGGATGATCGGCGAGATGTCGACGCCGCCAAGGTCGGGCATGAACCGACGGATCGGCCGCAGCGCCGGCTCGGTCAGCCGGTAGAGCATGTTGCCGATGCTGCCGACGAACTGATTGCGCGAGTTGACGACGTTGAACGCATAGAGCCAGGAAAAGATCGCCGAGGCGATGATGACCCACCAGTACAGGTCCAGCGCCATGACGATTGTTTGAATGAGGGCGAGCATGCCGGTCTCCGATTGTTGCCGACATGTAGCCATTGCGCGCGAAACCGGCAAGGGCCGGTCGCCTACAAGCTCCGGGCACAAGGGACTTCGGCAAAACCCCGCCTTGACAGGAAACCGCAGCCTTCGATAAATGCGCCATCCGCTGGACGGGGCTGTAGCTCAGCTGGGAGAGCGCGTCGTTCGCAATGACGAGGTCAGGAGTTCGATCCTCCTCAGCTCCACCAGCGGAATTTCCATTTCCTTGCTCGTCCCGAAAAATATCTGGACTCTGTGCCTGCTGGAGCAACTTGGGAAAGCGCGTGGCCCTTTCGCTTTGGGAATCGCATCAGAGGCCGAGCCTGGGGGCGAGATAAGGCGCGAGCGCAAGCGAATAGGTGGCCGTCAAATGACCGGTGTCGCGCCAGACGATCATATTGCCGACGACCGCCGGGCATAGTTCCGGTCCGCACAAAGCGTCAGTCATATCGACGACGCGCACGTTTTTCTGACCCTCCGCGGCAAGCGCCAACAGTTTGTTGAGCTCGGCGTCGCTTCTTTTGGTGAAGCATTTTGCGGGCGTGGCGCTCAGGCAATCGCCGGGTTCGAATCGCATCAAGGGCGTGTTGCGGATGACGATGATCTGCGAACCTGCCTCGGTCAGTTCGCTCCAGACATTGCGCAGCCCCTCGATCATCAGGTCATCCGGAACCGATCCGGCGTTGGACTGGCTGGTGATGACGGCGAGCGGCCTGAGCTTTAAAATCTCAGCCAGCACTTTCTCCCTCCACTCGTAGCAAGATGGATACGGCTTGCCGTCCGACTTGGTGGGCGCACGCGCGAATGCGCAGGCGGATTTCGAGAAAGAAACCAGCTTGTATTTGCGGTCCCTGGCGATCTTGTTCAAGGCTGGACCCCATTGGGCAGCGTGGGAATCGCCAACGAGGACGATGGTTTTCGGGCCGGCGGGGTCGCCCAGCACGCATCCCACCGGTTTTGCGCCTTTGAGGTTCTGCTGACATCCCGCCGAGAACAACCTCGACACATCCCGCCTTAGCCTGGCCAGCGGCGGCAGGAGGTCCACATCGTCCGGAACCGCGGCGCCGGTCAGCAAGGCGGCAGGCCCGGGATAGGCCGGCGTGCCGATCAGCGTAATGTCGGTGCGTTGCGTCGTCACGAAATGCAGCAGCCCCTCCGATGCCGCCACGCATGCCAGGACAGCGATGGTGCCGTACCCCAGCGGCTTCCACCAGGCACCCCGGGATTGCCGGCAGGGTTGTTCGACATAGCGATAAGACAGGTCCGACAGGACCACGGTCACCGCAATCAGGCCGGCACCGCTGGCAAAGGTCAGCGGAAAGCCCTGTCCTAGGAAGAATGTGATCAACGGCCAATGCCAGAGATAGATCGAATAGGACCTATCGCCGATGAACCGAAGCGGCCACAAATCGAGCCCACGAAACCGACCGGCTTGGACTTCGCCAGCCAGGATGATGAGCACGGTGGCCAGGGTTGGCAGCAACGCACTGAGGCCAGGGAACGGTGTCGCCGCTGAAAACAGAAGAGCGGAGGCAAGGATGCCGGCGGTGCCGGCAAGCGCCATCACCCGGCTTGCACCCGCGCCCAGGCGGAACCGGTGCTCGCCAAGCACCAGCAGGCCGCCCAACGCCAATTCCCACAGGCGTGTATGACTGACGAAATAGGCCTGTGCCGGATCTGTTTTCGTCAGGATGACCGAGGCGGCCAGCGATGCCAGGAAAACGAGCGACAATGTCGTCGCCAGGCATCGTCGCAAGGAGAGATGCCATCGCCGCGCCAGCCAGATCACGCCGATCATGAGCACCGGCCAGACGATGTAGAACTGCTCTTCTATGGAAAGCGACCAGTAATGCTGCACCGGCGTCGGCAGATTGTCGGCGTCGAGATAGCTGACTGCCTCGTGGGCCAGACGCCAGTTCTCGACATAGAGCGCGCTGGCCAGGATCTGGTTGGCCGTTTCCTCCCAGCGCGCCTTGGAAATGAACAGCAGCGTACCGAGCAGCGTCACCAATAGCACCAGGATCGCTGCTGGCAGGAGCCGGCGGATTCGTCGCGAATAGAATTCGATCAGCGAGACGCGACCGTCGCGCAGCGCCATCTGCGCCAGCAGCCCGGTGATCAGATAGCCAGAGATGACGAAAAAGACGTCGACGCCGATATATCCGCCGGGAAGAGCATGGGGCCACAGGTGAAAGACGACCACCAGAGCGACGGCCAGTCCGCGCAACCCTTGTATTTCGGGTCGAAACCGACGGTTCTGATCGATTGTCACCGGGTATCCCCCAACAGTCTCAGCCGGCCTGGATCAACCGGCAGTTCGCGCCACGATCTTCATAAGGGCAGAGTGCCGTGAGGCAAGAGCCGATCGCAGCAGTTCATTCCCTTTCCGTCTCCAGTCCGCTCACCAGCGTGCCGACGAAACCCAGCAGCTCACTTTCGAGGTCGGTGGACGCCAGGCCAATGAAACGGTCTTCGAGCGAGATGGCGACGATCCCATGCACGGCGGAGAACAGCGTGCGCGCGCGGGCCAAAAGCTCCGGCGTTGCCGCCGCCGGGAGCAGCGCCGCCAGCGGCTCGACCAGATGCTGGATCAGCACGGCATGTTCGGCCAGATGCCATTCGGGCACCGCCACGCCTGGCGCCATACGGTGCTCGAACAGCGCCTTCCACGCCATGCGGTTGTCGCGGGCGAAGCCGAGATAGGCCTTGGCCAGCGCCTTCAGCCTTGCCCTTGGCTCGGCGACGCCGGTCGCCTCTTGCTGCAGGGCCGCCCCCAGCCTGGCCAGTGTGATCGAATTGACGTGCAGGATGAGCTCGTCCAGGTCGGCGAAGGCGGTGTAGAGCGCGCCCAGAGCGCAGCCGGCATCGGCCGTGATGTCGCGCGCACGCAGACCGGCGAGCCCCGAGGACTGGATGCGCGCTTGCGCGGCCTCGATCAGCCTGCCTTTGAGGTCCTCGCGTTTGGCGTCCCGTTTTGCGGCCATTAACCTTCTCTTATGCGCAATCATGAACACCGTTCATTTTCTCCTTGAACGCCGTTCGCAATGTGCTACTTTGCCTCATGAACAACGTTCATAGAGGAGAAACGGAAATGTTGAAACAGTTTTTTGCTCTCGTTCGCGGCCGAAGCTACGAAGCCGCCGAGGCGGTCGTCGACCGCAACGCGCTGATAATCCTGCGCCAGCAGATCCGCGATTGCGCCGACGCTATCGCGGCCGCCCGCCGGGCGGTTGCAATTGCCATCGCCCAGAACGAACAGGAACTCGCGCAGTTCAAGAAGCTTGTCCTCCGCATCGACGATTTGGAGAAGCGCACGATCGCCGCGATCGAGCAGGGACAGAATGAACTGGCCCGCGAAGCCGCCGAAACCATCGCCATGCTGGAAGCCGAACGCGACGCCTCCGCCGAGGCGCAGAAAAGCTTCGGCACCGAGATCGAGCGGCTCAAGCGGATTATCCGCGTCTCCGAAATGCGCCTGCGCGAATTGCAGCGCGGCCAGCGCATCGTTGCCGCGGTCGACTCGACCCAGCGCCTGCGAGAAAGCGCGCCCGGCTCCAGCCTGTCGGCGCTCAGGGACGCCGAGGAGACGCTGCTGCGCCTGCGCACCAGGCAAAAGCAGATCGACGCCACCGCGGCCGCCATGGCCGAGATGGAACAGTCGGGCGATCCTGCCGCGGTCTCAGAGAAGCTTGCGGCCGCCGGCTGCGGCGCGCCGCTGAGAAGCAGCGCCGACGCCGTGCTCGAACGGCTCACGAAGACCATGACCAAGCCGGCCTGATCGTACCCGGCCTGATTGTTATCCAGTCTGATTGTATCCGGCCTGATTGTATCCAGCCTGAAACAGACCCACGCCCAACCAACCTAACCTTGAAACGAAAGGACCATATCGATGACCCCGAACACCTATTCCCCCAAGGACTCAAGCGCCTGGAAGACCTTCACCATGGCCAGTTTCGCCGTTGCCGCCACGATGATGGCCGGCGGCATCTACTTCATGGAGGCGAGCTTCGCCGCCAAGGGGTTTTATGCGATGGCCGCCATCATGCTCGTGCACACCTCGATCACCATCACCAAGACGCTGCGCGACTCGGAAGAGGCAAGCCGCTTCATCAACCGGCTGGAAGACGCCAAGACCGAGAAGTTGCTGATGGAAGTCAGCCGCAGTAACGAAGTGTAACCGGGTTCCCGCTAAACAAGGCTCAACGCGCAAGACCGCTGATCAATCCAGCCAGGATTTTAATCGGTCATGCCCAATGGAAGTCGCCGCTATGGAAATCGCCCCGATCAACCGACCGACAGCTCATCTGATGACGTCCAGGCGCTTTGCGCCCTTGTTCTGGACGCAGTTCCTGTCCGCCTTCAACGATAATTTCCTCAAGAACACGCTGGTGTTCCTTATTCTGTTCACGCTGGCGGCGGACCAGGCGGCATCACTGGTCACCTTGGCGGGCGCCGTCTTCATGGCCCCCTTCCTGCTCCTGTCGGCGCTCGGCGGCGAGCTCGCCGACCGCTTCGACAAGGCTCTCATAGCCAAGCGTCTGAAATTCGCCGAGATCGCCGCGGCGGGTGTCTCCGTCGTCGGCATCGCCCTGTCGTCCATTCCCGTGCTGATGACGGCGCTGTTGATGTTCGGCATCATCTCGGCGCTGTTCGGACCGATCAAATACGGAATCCTGCCCGATCACCTCGAACGCAAGGAACTGCCCAAGGCCAACGCCTGGATCGAGTCAGCCACGTTTGCCGCGATTCTCGGCGGCACCATAGCCGGCGGCGTCGTTTCCGCCGATGGCATCGGCGTCGCGGTGTTCGGACCGATCATGATGGCGCTCGCCGTCGGTTGCTGGCTCGTCAGCCGCTACATCCCGTCCACCGGTTCGGCGGCGCCCGACCTCGTCATCGACAAGAACATCTTCCGCTCGACCTGGCGCCAGGTCGCCGAATTGCGCACCGACACGCGCATCTGGCGCGCCGGCCTGATGACGTCGTGGTTCTGGCTGATCGGCGCCATCGTGCTCTCGCTCCTGCCGGTCCTGATCAAGGATTCGCTCGGCGGCAACGAAATGGCCGTCACCGTCTACCTCGCCGTGTTCGCCGTCTCGATCGCCATCGGTTCGGCCATCGCCGCCTGGATGTCGCAGGGCCGCATCGTGCTGTTGCCGGCACCGGTCGGCACGGCGCTGCTCGCCCTGTTCGGCCTGCATCTCGCCTGGACCATCTCCGGCATGACGCCGTCGCCCCAGGCGGAAACCCTTGGCGCATTCTTCGCCGGCCCAAACACGATCCGCGTCGCCATCGACCTCGCCGGCATGGCCATTGCAGCCGCTTTCCTGGTGGTGCCGACCTTCGCCGCCGTGCAGGCCTGGTCGCCCGAAGCGCGGCGCGCCCGGGTCGTCGCCGCCGTCAGTATCGTCAATGCCGGCTTCATGACTGGCGGCGGCATCATCATGGCCCTGATCCAGACGAAGGTCTCGACCGGCGGCATCCTGTTCGGCCTCGTCGCGGCCAATGCGATTGCCGCCTGGCTGATGCTGAAATATTTGCCGACGAACCCCTTCCGTGACTTCGTCTCCATCCTGTTCCGCGCTTTCCTGCGCCTCGAAGTCGAGGGCATGGAAAACCTCAAGGCGGCCGGCAAGGCGCCGATCCTGGCGCTCAACCATGTCAGCTTCCTCGACGGTCCGCTCGCCTTGACGCTGACCGATGAGGAACCGGTCTTCGCCATCGACTACACCATTGCCCAGGCTTGGTGGATGAAGCCGTTCATGAAACTTGCCCGCGCTTTGCCGCTCAACCCGGCCAAGCCGATGTCGACCCGCACGCTGATCAAGATCGTGCAGGGCGGCGACCCGCTGGTGATCTTCCCGGAGGGACGCATCACCGTGACCGGCGGCCTGATGAAGGTCTATGACGGCGCCGCCATGGTTGCCGACAAGACCGGCTCGATGGTTGTGCCGGTGCGCATCGACGGGCTGGAGAAGACCTACTTCTCGCGGCTGAGCTCGCAGCATGTGCGCCGCCGCCTGTTCCCGAAGGTCAAGGTGACTATTCTGGAACCGGTCAAGCTCGAGGTGCCGCAGGAGCTGAAGGGCCGCAAGCGCCGCGCCGCGGCGGGTTCCGCGCTCTACCAGGTGATGTCGGATCTCGTTTTCCGCACCCAGGACATAGACAAGACCGTACTGGAAAAGATCATCGAGACGGCGAACGAACGCGGCATGAAACAGCTCGCAGTTCAGGATCCGGTCACCGGTTCTCTCAGCTACAGCAAGCTGCTCACGGCTGCCGCCGTGCTTGGTGAGAAGTTCCAGAACCTTTATGCCGACCAGCAGACGCTGGGCATCATGCTGCCCAACGCCAACGGCTCTTGCGCGACACTGCTCGGCGTCATGTCCGCCGGCAAGGTTCCGGCGATGATGAACTTCACCGCAGGTGCTGCCAATATTCTGTCCGCCTGCAAGGCCGCCGAAGTCCGCACCGTGCTTACCTCCCGCGCGTTCGTCGAACAGGCAAAGCTCGGCGCTGTAGTCGAGGAACTCGGTCGCTCGGTCGACATCGTGTGGCTCGACGATCTCAGAAAGACCATCAGTCTCAAGGATAAGCTGCTCGGCTTGCTGCGCAAGTCGACGCCGCGCGCGAAACGCAAGCCCGGCGATGCGGCGGTGATCTTGTTCACCTCGGGTTCGGAAGGCACGCCGAAGGGCGTCGTTCTGACCCACCGCAACATCCTGGCCAACGCCGCCCAGGCGGCGTCGCGTATCGACTTCCATTCGGGCGACAAGGTGTTCAACGTGCTGCCGATCTTCCACTCCTTCGGCATGACCGCGGGCACGGTGCTGCCGTTGATCTCCGGCGTGCCGGTCTATTTCTACCCCTCGCCGCTGCACTACCGCCTCGTGCCGGAACTGATCTACGGCTCGAACGCGACGATCATCTTCGGCACCGACACCTTCCTCTCCGGCTATGCCCGCACCGCGCACCCCTACGACTTCCGCTCGATACGCTACTGTTTTGCCGGCGCGGAGCCGGTCAAGACAGCGACGCGCATGACCTATATGGAGAAGTTCGGCCTACGCATCCTCGAGGGCTACGGCGTCACCGAGACGGCGCCGGTAATCTCCATCAACACGCCGATGTACAATCGCTCAGGAACCGTCGGCAAGATCATGCCCGGCATGGAATACCGCCTCGATCCGGTCCCCGGCGTCGACGAAGGCGGCCGGCTGTTCGTGCGCGGTCCCAATGTCATGGCCGGTTATCTCCGGGCCGAGAAGCCCGGCGTGCTCGAACCGCTCGAGGACGGCTGGCATGACACGGGCGACGTCGTCGCTATCGACGAGGGTGGCTTCATCACCATTCGCGGCCGCGCCAAGCGCTTCGCCAAGATCGGCGGCGAGATGATCTCGCTGGCTGCTGTCGAAGCGCTGGCCGGCGAATTGTGGAAGGGCTCGCTGTCGGCGGTCGCTACGGTGCCCGACGCCCGCAAGGGCGAAAAGCTGATCCTCATCACCGAGGCATCCGGCGCCACACGAGCGGAATTCCTCGCCTACGCCAAGGCCAACGGCGCCATGGACCTGATGGTCCCGGCCGAAGTGCGGGTGGTCTCAAAGGTACCGGTCCTTGGCTCCGGCAAGCTCGACTTCGCCGCCGTGACAAAAATGGTGCGCGACGAAGAAGCCTCGAAGACCAAGGCCGCCTGACCCGGCTACGGCAACGGGCCGACGCAAGAGCCGGCCCGTTCAGTATGATCAACCCTTCGCCTGCCGCTGCGAAATCAGCATCGCCATGCGCTGGACGGCGCGCAGCTCCATTTCGAGGCCTGGCGATGAGGCAAGCGTCGGCATGTTGAGCGCCACCACGGTCAGCGGATCGAGCGTCGCCAGCAGCACATGGGTCGCCTCATATTTCTCGAACAGCCATGCCAACTGCTCGCGTATGTTCTCGTCCACGGGTGAATCCGGCTGGACATCGGCGAGCGAGCGCACGGGCTCCTGCTCCAGTGCCCGGGCCAGCACCTTGAGGTCGAAATCACCGAGGTCGGCTGCCGGCAGGATCAGCGCGCCGTCGACAAGGATATGGCTCTGCAGGCCGCGCAGGAAGCGCGCCGAATCGGTGAGATCACCCTCGGCCATATGCTTCAGCAACGAGTCGCGGCGCTTCTCCGCGGTGAGGCTGACGCTGTCATTGTAGATGACTGCCAGCAGCGTCGCCGACAGCACGATCACCACGCCCTGCACACTGCCGCGCCAGCCGAGATCGTCGATGCCGCCCAGCGCCAGCCCGGCGAAAACCGAGCTCAGCGTAATCACGGTAAAGGCGCCGATCGTGTCGCGATGGCCAAGGCTCGCGCGTCCAAGGCCGATCGTCAGCCAACACAGGAACAGGATGGCGATGCCGCCAAGCCGAACCGGCACTTCGAACAGGCCGGGCCGGTAGTCGGTGACCATGAACGGAATGATCAACAGCAGCGACAGCGCCATGCGCTCGACCGTGCGGTTTTCGGCCGCCGACAGGCTGTCGCGATCGCGCGTCATCACCAGCCAGCCGATGGCGAGAAAACCTCCGAACTGGAAGGCAAGTAGTACCGCCATCCGCCATGGCTCGGCAAAGCGTTCCGGGATCGGCGCCAGCAGTAGAAACAGCAGGGCGCCGCCGGCGGCAAAGAACTTTAGCGCAAACGGCGCATGCCGGCGCAACAGCCCCTCGGTCAGCAGCAGTGCGGCCAGCGGCAGCAGACCCGCCGCCGTGATGGTGACGAACCGGAAAAAGGCAAGACCCGTGGTCCAGTCGAGGATGCGGCAGGCAAGCAGCACTGCCAGCACCTTGAGGCCGAATAGAAAGCGCCGCGACAGCGGATCGCCCGTGTCGCGCCCGCCTATGATCGATATCACGACAAGCAGGCCAACCAGCGCCGCTAGCGAGGTGATGGTGTCGGCGACGAGCGTGCCGTCGAGGTTCATCATCGGCCGGCTGCCATCAGCTTGCGGATAAACCGAGACGCCACGAATGAAGCCATCAGCGTGTCCATGGTCTCAGCACATTCCATTGGCGGGTGCTATCGGCCCAGTGAACCACCGGCAGCACCAGCCGCTGCAGCGTGGCGGCCGCGCCGGCCACGGCAAGTGCTGCAAGCGAGCGGCGCGGAACCGTGTCGGCGAGAAAGGTGCGCGCCGACTGGAAGCTCATCTGGCCGATCTGCAGCACATCGTCGCCGCGCCCGTAGTCGAGTTCCTTGCGGCAGAACTCGTTAAAGGTCTCCTCGCGGTGCTTGGCCGTCTCGTCGAAGGTTTTCTTCAGATCGTCCGAGCCGCCCGTATAGGCATTGGTGATGACGAAACGCTCTTCGTCGAAACCCGCTTCGGGGCCGACGCCGAAGACATGGCGGTGCCGCGCCATGATCTGCCGCGCCAGAAGCACATGGGTCAGCGAGCGCCGCGCGCCGGCATGCGGTCCGGGAAACACATTGCTGAACGCCTCCGCGACCATGCCGACGACGGCCGGCACCTGGCTGACGTTGGAGATCCAGATCGGCCTGAACTGGTTGCGCAAAAACATCAGGAAGCAGGTCAGGCCGTAGAGGATCCAGCTGAGACCGCGGCTGCGCTCGTCCGGATCGATCATGACCAGACCGAGGTGCAAGACTTCATAGGGCTTGCCGGCCAGCGAAATCTCCATCAGCGCCAGCGCGTTGAAGGCGATCGGCCGCCCGTCGCTGCGGCGATAGACGATGGTGATGATGGAATGTTCCAGCCGGCTGCGGTCACCGGAAAACACACCGTAGGTCAGGCTGCCGACTTTCAGCGTCTTCGACGCCACCAGCCGCAGATCGCTGCTCAACTGCTCCAGCTCGGCCGCCTTCATCCAGCGCCCGGGCCGCTCCACGACACGCGTCTCGTAGTCGGCGGATACGCGCATGCGCACATCCATGAACCGACCCGGCAGCAGCTGCAGAACCGCGTTGAGCACTATTTTTCCCCGTGGCAAGAACTCCGACCGTATAGTGGCCGCCGTCCACCTAAGACGCGGTAAACCCGAGACGGCAGTTCTTGGTTGTACTCAACAAAGTAAAAGAACAGCTGCCAGCCAGTGCGGGCTCAGCTTTCCGCAGCAACCAGATGGCCGCCGCCGACATCGTTCAGCGCCAGCTTCAGCGGCGCCTCCCCGATCCTGCGGGTGGCGCTCGGGATTTCCTGGTCGAGGCGCGCGAAGCGCGTTCTGCGCTGCGCCGGATCGGGCACCGGCACGGCGTCGATCAGCCGCCTGGTGTAGGGATGGCGCGGGTTGGAAAACACCTGGTCGCGCGTGCCCATCTCGACGATCTGGCCGAGATACATGACGGCAACGCGGTCGGAAATGTTCTCGACCACCGCCATGTCGTGCGAGATGAAGAGATAGGCGACGCCGAATTCGCGCTGCAATTCCTTCAGCAAATCGAGCACACGCGCCTGCACCGAGACGTCGAGCGCGGAGACGCTTTCGTCAGCGATGATCAGTTTTGGTCGTAGCGCCAGCGCTCGGGCGATGCAGACGCGCTGGCGCTGGCCACCGGAGAATTCGTGCGGGTAAAGCTCCATCTGGTCGGCCGACAGGCCGACACGCTCGAACAGCGCCCCCACTCGTTCGCGGCGCTCGTCCTTGGAGGCGATGCCATGAATCACCAGCGGCTCGGCGACGAGCTCGCCGACGCGCATGCGCGGATCGAGCGAAGCGAAGGGATCCTGGAAAATCATCTGGACGTCACGGCACACCGCCTTGCGCTCGTCGCGGCCAAGACCGGAGAGATTGCGCCCGCCAATGACGATGTCGCCGCTATACGGCGCCAGTCCGGCCAGCGCCTTGGCGGTCGTCGACTTGCCGCAGCCGGATTCGCCGACCAGAGCAAGCGTTTCGTTGGGCGCGATCGAGAAGCTGACGCCCTCGACGGCGTGGACGCGGCGGGTGACCTGGCCAAAGATGCCGCCACGCAGATCGAAGCGGACATGCAGGTCGTTGATCTCGGCGACATTGGCCGGTTTCAAGACGTCAATCGCATCCCTGGATTTCTGTCGACCGACGCCACTGCCGATGCGCGGCACGGCAGCCAGCAGTTCGCGCGTATAGTCGGCCTGCGGCTGGACAAAAATATCCGATGTCGTGCCTTCTTCGACCATGCGGCCGTCGCGCATGACGATGACCCGGTCGGCCATTTCGGCAACCACGCCCATATCGTGGGTGATCAGGATGACGCTGGTGCCATGCTGGCGCTGCAGGTCGCGCAACAGCTCCAGCACTTCGCCTTGCACGGTGACGTCGAGCGCCGTCGTCGGTTCGTCGGCGATCAGCACGTCGGGCTCGAGCGCCAGCGCCATGGCGATCATCACCCGCTGGCGCATGCCGCCGGAGAGTTCGTGCGGAAACTGCTTTAACCGGCTTTCCGCCTCCGAAATGCGCACCGCCTTCAACGCCTCGATGGCGCGCCGGCGGGCTTGCGCCGACGACAGGCTGGTATGCGCCTCGATTGATTCGGTGAGTTGCCGGCCGATCGACAGAACCGGGTTGAGCGAGGTCATCGGCTCCTGGAAGATCATGGCGATGCGGTCGCCGCGAATGCGCCGCATCTGGCGTTCGTCGAGGGTTGCTAGGTCGGTGTCGCCCCGATTCCCATCCCGAAGACGGATCATGCCTGACGATATGCGCGCCGCCGGCTGCGGCAAAAGCTGCATGATCGCCAGCGCGGTCATCGACTTGCCGGAGCCGGATTCGCCGGCAATGCAGAGCGTCTCGCCGCGCGCCAGCGTCAGCGACAGGTTGGAGACGACATCGCGCTCGCCGTCCTCGCCGCGCACGCTGACGGAGAGGTTGGCGATGGAGAGGATGGGGTTGTCGGCGAGGGTCATTGTGGGTGGAGCCCTGCGACGGATTGGTTCCGTCGCACCATTCGCACAAACCTTGGCGCTGACCCCCACCCGGACCTCCGGTCCGACCTCCCCACAAGGGGGAGGTAGGGTGGCAGCGCTTTACCCTCCCCCTTGTGGGGAGGGTCGCTGCGAAGCAGCGGGGTGGGGGTGCGGCGCCGACGTACCGTCATTCAAACACGCAACGCGGAAAATAGAACGACACCACCCAGTTCGGCATGTCGACGATCTCGCTGATGCGCAGGTCCCCGCACACCGAGGCCAGCATATAGGCCTCGACCGGATCGATCTGATACCGCCCAGCAAGCAGATCGACCATCTGCGCCACCGCCTCCTTGGCGCCGGTCATCAGGTCCGGCCCGATACCCGTCGTCACCTCATAGCCCTTGGCGTCGAGATGGCGCGTCACCGGACCGGCGGTGGTGAAGCGCGGCGTCTTCAGCCTGGCGTCCTTGACAAGGTCGAGCTTGAGCACGACGTCCATCGGGCTCTCGATCGCCGTGCCGCAGACCTCGCCATCGCCTTGTGCGGCGTGCGTATCGCCGACCGAGAACAGCGCGCCGGCCACCTCAACCGGCAGATAGAGCGTCGTGCCGGCAGCGAGATCGCGGATGTCGAGATTGCCGCCGACCCGCCGTGGCGGCACCACCGAGTGAAGCCCCATCTCAGCCGGCGCATTGCCGATGGTGCCGGCGAACGGCTTCAGTGGTACGCGCGCGTTTTTCCCGAACAGCGCCGGTTCGAGCGCGGCTGCATCGTATTTCCAGATGTTCAGCGCCGGTTCCGTGAAGTCGTCGGCGAGCAGGCCGAAACCCGGAATGTTCGCCGTCCAGCCGAAGCCGGACGGTTTGAACATCTCGATCGTCACCTTGAGCGCGTCACCCGGCTCGGCGCCCTCGACGAAGATCGGCCCGGTCACCGGGTTGACCCCGGCGAAGTCGAGCTTGGCGATTTCGGCAACCGTGCTGTCGGCGTTCAGCTGGCCGCCGGCGGCATCGAGGCACTGGAACTCGATGGTCGCGCCGGGCGCCACCCGCTCGGCCGGGACAAAGGAATTGTCCCAGCCGAAATGGTGGTGGCGCCCATGGATGGTGTAGTCGCAGTTATTGCACATCTTTTACGTACACATTGTCGTAGTTGATCGGGATATGGACCGGGTCGACATAGAGGTTGTCGGCGCCGCCCATGCGCGCGGATTTCATGGTGAAGCGCTGTTCGTTGAAGACCGGCGCCCAGGGCGCGTCTTCCATCACCTTGTCGTAGATGGCGCTCCACATCTTGTCGCGTTCGCCGGCCTTTGCCGGGTCGACCACCGAATCCGCCTCGGCCGCCTTGGCGTCGAGATCCTTGTTGCAATACCACGACCAGTTCCAGCCGCCGGGCACCGCGCCGGCGCAGCCGAGGATCGGGCCGTAGAAATTCGACGGATCGGGGAAGTCGGCGATCCAGGCCATGCCGCCCGACCAGATCATCGGCGCGCCGGCCTTGTCACCGCCGGCGGCGATGACATTGGCCTGCGCCAGCGACTGGATGCTGGCCTTGATGCCGATCGCCGCCAGGTCCTGCTGGATCGCTTGGGCAATGCGCGGGTTGGGATCGGTGTTCATGGCGAACAGCTGCGTGTCGAAACCATCGGCATGACCGGCCTCGGCCAGCAGCGCCTTGGCTTTGGCTACGTCATAGGGATAACCCTTGTAGTCCTTGTCGTAGCCCGGCATCGACGGCGGCAGCGGCTGGTTGGCCGGCACGGCGCGGCCGTTGATGATCTGGATGATGCGCGCCTTGTTGAGCGCCATGTTGACGGCCTGACGCACCTTAACATTGTCGAACGGCGCCATGGTGGTGTTCATGGTGACGTAGCCGGTGTGCAGCTGACCGCCTTCGACGACACGCGCCTTCTGCTCGGGATCGGCCATCACCTCCTGGAACTTGGCCGGCGGAATGCCGTCGCCGGGAACATCGATCTCGCCCTTCTGCAAGCGCAGCAGCGCCACGATCGGCTCCTGGCCGATCTCGAAGGTGATCTTGTCGAGATGCGGCAGGCCCTTGTGCCAATAGTCCGCATTGCGCTCGAAGACGATGCGCTGTCCCAGCGTCCACTCGGCGAGCTTGAAGGCGCCGGTGCCGACCGGATGCTTGCCGAAATCGGCGCCATATTTCTCGACCTCTTCCTTCGGCACGACATGGGCGAAATTGATGGCCATGACATGCAGGAAGGTGGCGTCGGGCCGGGTCAGTTCGAACTTGACCGTGTAGGGGTCGATGACGGTGACACCGGACAGGCCTTCGGCCTTGCCGGCGGCGACATCGTCATAGCCCTTGATCGAGCCGAAGAAGCCGGCGCCGGGGCTCTGCGTCTTCGGATTGGTGACGCGGTCGAGCGAATATTTCACGTCGTCGGCCGTCATCTCGCGGCCATTGTGGAATTTCACGCCATGGCGCAGCTTGAAGGTGAAGGTCTGGCCGTCGGGCGAAATCTCGTAGCTTTCTGCCAGATCGGGCTTCAAATTGGTGGTGCCCGGCTCGTAATCCATCAGCCCATCGAACAGGCTCTTGATCATCGACCAGTTCTGCCAGTCATAGCCGATCGCCGGATCGAGGGTCGCAACATCGTCCTTGTAGGTGATGGTGATGGCGCCGCCTTGCTTGGCGTTGGGATCGACCGTGTCTTCGGCGCGGACGCTTGTCATGCCGAGCATGAGGGCCAAGGCCGATGCCGCGACTGTGGATGCGAGAAACTTTTTCATTGTTGTGTTCCCTTTCTCTGTTTCATTTTCATCTGAGCTTGATGCGGGGATCGATGAACGGCGCGATGATGTCGGCGAGCAGATTGCCGAGCACGATGGCGAAGGCCGAGACCAGCGTGACGCCCATGATGATCGGAATGTCGACGCGCTGGATCGCCTGCCACGCCAGCTGACCGATGCCGGGCCAGCCGAACACGCTTTCGACGACGACGATGCCGCCCATGAAGATGCCGATGTCGATGCCTATCATGGCGATGACCGGCAGGATGGCATTCGGCAGTGCGTGGCGGAATATGATGGCGCTGCGCGCCAGGCCTTTGGCCCGCGCCGTGCGGACATAATCCTGGCGCAGGACGTCAATCATCGACGAGCGCATCATGCGCGCGTACCAGCCGGCGCCGAGTATGCCCATCGTCAGCGACGGCAGCACCAGATGGCGCCAGGTGCCATAGCCGCCGATCGGGAACCAGCTGAGACGCACGGCAAAGACGTAGAGCAGCAACAGGCCGACGACGAATTGCGGCGCCGAGACGCCGACGAAGGAGGCCACCATCAGGGTCTGGTCGGTGGCGGTGCCGCGCTTGACGGCGGCGATCAGGCCCATGGAGAGCCCGATCAGCAGTTCGCACAGGATGGCGCCTACCATCAAAAGCAGGCTGGCCGGCAGCCGCGAGACGATGAGCTCGGTGACCTCGGAGCGCTGTATGTAGGAGCGGCCGAGATCGCCGCTGACGAGCTTCGTCAGGTAGTGCCAATACTGGACCACGAAAGGCTGGTCGAGGCCGAGTTGCTGGCGGATGTTTTCCACCGTCTGCGGCGTAGCACTGCGGCCGGCGATCTGCCGCACCGGGTCGGCCGGCAAGAGGTAGAGCAGCGCAAAAGTGATCAGCGAGACGCCAAGCAGGATGAGCAGCGACTGGATCAGCCGGCGGCCGAGATAGGCGATCATGACCGGCCCCCCATTATTCCCGGCCCCTTTGCGTCGGATCGAGGATGTCGCGCAATGCGTCGCCGATCAGGTTGAAGGCCAGCGCCAACGCCAGGATTGCGGCGCCGGGGAAGAACACCAGCCAGGGGGCGGCCTGGAAATAGGTCTGGTTCTCGAAAATGATGTTGCCCCACGACGCGGTCGGCGGCTGCACACCGATGCCGAGGAAGGAAAGCGTCGCCTCGAGCAGAACCGTGGTCGAGATGCCGAGCGTGCCCCAGACGATGATGGTCGGCAGCAGATGCGGCAGGATGTGGCGAAATAGGATGCGCGGCGCACTCGCCCCGATGCTGCGCTCGGCATCGATGAACTCGCGTTCGGCCAGCGACGATGTCTCGGTGTAGATGACACGCGCCGTCTGCACCCAGTTGACCAGCGCGATGACCATGGCGACGATCCACAGGCTGGGCTGAAACACTGCCGCCAGGCAGATGGCGAGCAGCAGCGCCGGGAACGCCATCATCAGATCGGTGAAGCGCATCAGCGCGCTGCCGATCCAGCCGCGGAAATAGCCTGCGGTGACACCCACCAAAGTGCCGATCAAAAGCGCCACGCCATTGGCGACGATGCCGATGATGAGCGAGGTGCGGGCGCCGTAGAGGATGCGGGTCAAGAGGTCACGTCCGAGCAGGTCGGTGCCGAGCCAGTACTGGGCGCTGGGCGGCAGCGGCGAGCCCTCGATGGTCAGGCCGTCGAACATCTGCTCGTTGGGGTCATAGCCGGTCAGCCGGGGCGCCAGCACAGCGCCGGCAAGGACAATGGCGACTATGACCAGGCCGAGCAGCGCGAGGCGGCGTTTCACCAGCCGGCGCCAGACACCGGCGCGCGGTTTTGCCGGCATGCGCACCGGTAGATCAGGCGCGATGGGACTGGTCATCGCCGCCTTCTTCCCCCGTCGCTTCCTCGCTTGTCATTGCCACGATCCGACGCGCGGCATCCTCGACGCTGATCTGCCAGCTCATCGCCAGCGAACGCAGCTGCGCATAGGCGCGCTCGTCGTCGCTGCCTTTCGACAAGGCCGTCACCGCGCGCACGATGGTCTGGCGCTCGGCGACGCGCTGGCGCAGCGACGCTATCTCGCCGGCTAAATGTTTTCGGGCCTCGAAACTCTGTCTCGCGATCAACAGAGCGCTGTAGACGCCGGCATTGCCGACCGGCTTCAGCAGCTGCGCATCGGCCTTGTGCGACAGCGCCCATTCGATACGCCCCGGCGCCTCGGAACCGATCAGCGCCACCAGCGGCATCGGCGCCTCGCCCGGCTTCCACGGGAATTGCTCGTCGAAACCGAGATCGGCATCGAAGAAGACGAAATCGGCGGCGAGAGCTTCCGGCGGCAATTCCGGCCAGCAGTCGATCGTAGCCAGGCCGATGGCCGACAATTGCCTGGTGATGGCCTGCACCGTCGGATGCGGGCGATGCAGGATGAAAGCCCGCGCGCCGCCGAGATTGGGGATGCGCGTCCGGGTCATGACACCACTCTCAGACGCGGACGGCCGAACGTCTTGGCGGGGTCGTAGCGCGACAGATATGGATCCGGCGCGACCTCATCCTCCTGGCTGACGACCTCGAAGAAGCCATCGGCGATCCGGCCGATGATCACCGGCAGCGTCGCGTGCTGGGAGTGGGCGTCGATGGCGATCGGCCCGAGCCGGGTGGAGAAGCGCCGCTCGGCGAAGGCTTTGGAAAATTCCGCCGGGCCGGCATCAGTGTCGCGCGACAGCACGTCGGCCATCACCTGCACCGAGGCATAGGCGGAGGCCTCGAAGGACGAAGCGAAGGCAGCCGGCCGGGGCGCGAAATAGGGCCCGACCGACAGATGCCCTTTCCCTGTATCGCCGATCGCCGGCAACTCGCCTTCGGTGAGGTTGCAGGAGATGACGGGGCAGTTTTCCGGCCTGAATGCCGCATCCTCATCGCCCAGCTCGCGGTAAGCCGCCAGGAAGGCGTAGGATGAGGTGCCGATCAGATTGTTGAGGATGAAGCTCGGCCTCGTCGCCCGGATTTCCGCGATCAGCCGCGACACGTCGGTCTCGCCGATGCGCAGATAGCGCTCGCCCAGCACTTTGCCGCCGGCATCCGCGATCAGGTCGCGCGCCACGCGGTTCATCTCCCAGCCCCAAATGTAGTTCGAGCCGAGCAGGAAGCCGTTGGCGCCGAAACGCGGCACGACATGCGCCATCAGCGGAACCAGATGCTGGTTGGGGCAGGCGTGCATGTAGACGACATGCTCGTTGGCCTCGAACCCTTCATAGGGGCAGGCATACCAGAGCATGCCGCCGGCCTTCTCCAGCACCGGGATGGTTTCCTTGCGGCTCCAGGAGGTGACGCAACCGACGACATGGCGCGCGCTGCTGGTCCTGAAAATATCTTCGCACAAAGTCGCGTAGCGATCGGCATTACTTTGCGGATCGCGCTCGACCGGAACCAGTTCGATGCCATAGCTCCGATCGGCATTGATGTCGGCGATGGCGCGCATGGCGCCCATCCGGCACGCATCGGAGACCAGCTGATAGCTGCCCGAGCGGGAATACAGGATGCCGATCTCGATACGCCGTTTCAAACCGATCCTCAGAAATGACAATGCCCCGCAGCCAGCGCCGGAGGGCGAGGCATGCGAGGCATATTTGCCGCCCGGCGACCAAGGCCGGTATTTTGCGCTAGCGTATTCGGTCCGGCGGGTCAGTCAAGCGGGAAAGTACGTGGTCATGGGATCGGCCTTGTCCGACTGATTCTAGTTCCGCAGCGTGAACATCAAAGGCGCCACGACAGCCGTCCCGGCCTTCTCAGGCGGTGGCGCGGGCACCGTCGCACCCTGCAGAATGCCGAGCGCGGCGCGATCGAGATCGGCGTCCCCCGAAGATCGTGTCAGCCGGACGGAGGTCACCTTGCCCGAAGCGCTGACGACGAAGGTCACATTTGCGGTACCCACGGCGCGCCGCGACCTTGCCGCGCTCGGGTAGCGCTTGTGCCGATTGATCCATCCGATCAGCTGGGAGTTCCATTTGCTTGCACTGACTGATGATCCTCTCGATTGCGAAGCCTTCGGCGCCGACGCCTTCGCCGCTGCCTTTTGATCGACACTGGCGGTCACGACCGCTTTCGCCGGCGCGGCCTTTTCCTTCTTCTCTTTCGGTTTCGGCTTGGGTTTTTCGGCAGCCTTCTTCGCCTTCTCGATCGGCTTGGCCTCCACCGGCTTGGTTTCCGCCGGCTTGGTCTGGGGCAGCGGAATGACCACATCCGGCGCTATGGTCGGGACGATGTCGGGCACCACCTCATCCAGCGGCGGCGATTGATCGGGCTGCTCGGCCGCTGCCGTCTCGATCGGAGCGGTCTTATCGAGTTGAGCCGCTTCCGTCTTCTCGGTGACCGGCTCCGGCTTACCGGGCTCGGGCTCTACGACGGGCTTCAGTTCGGCAACCGCCTCCTCGATCTGGTTCGGCGGCTCGGGCGTCACCACGTCGGCCGCTGAGTCCACCCGCACCGCCGGCGCCACCATCATCGGCGACAGCTCGATAGCCACAGCCGGCGGCGGGCCGCCATCGGCCATGTTGGCCAGGCTGAAGCTCTGGACGGCATAGACGATCGCGACATGCGCGCCGACAATGACAATGGCCGCAGCCGCCCACAAACCGATCTCGCGCGCGCCGGCGCCCGGCGGGTCGGCGGTGGGAACGGCCGCGGCCAGTTGCGTCATGGGGCGGCGCCTGGTTGCGGCGGGGATGCGTCCGCTGGCACCGTCTCCAGCCCGACCAGCGCGATCTTCAGATAACCGGCGCCGCGCAGCAGGTTCATCACCTCCATCAACTCGCCATAGCCGACCGCCTTGTCGGCACGCAGGAAGATGCGGGTCTGCTTATCGCCCTTGGTTCTGCCGTCGAGCACGGAGGCAAAAGCCTGGCGCGGCACGCTGTCATTGCCGATCGCCAGCGTCAGATCGTCCTGCAGCGTCAGGAACAGCGGCGTTTCCGGCCGCGGCGCCGGTGTCGCGGTCGAACCCGGCAGATCGACATTGACGTCGACTGTCGCCAACGGGGCAGCGACCATGAAGATGATCAGCAGCACCAGGATGACGTCGATGAACGGCGTCACGTTGATCTCGTGGCTTTCCTCGAGATCGCCGTCGACAGTCTCGCGAATACTAGCCGCCATGGCCCATCACTCCGCCGCCAGCGCGGGCGCCTGCGGCACCGTGCGGAAATCGAGATCGCGGCTGACCAGCCGTTCGACCCCGGCCGAGGCATCGGCAAGGAGCTGCCGGTAGCCGGCTATCGACCGCGCAAAGACGTTGTAGATGACCACCGCGGGAATGGCCGCGACCAGGCCCATCGCAGTGGCGAGCAGCGCCTCGGCGATGCCGGGCGCGACGACCGCGAGGTTGGTGGTCTGCGCCTGCGAGATGCCGATGAAGGCGTTCATGATGCCCCAGACGGTGCCGAACAAGCCCACGAAGGGCGCCGTCGAGCCGATCGTCGCCAGCACGCCGGTGCCGCGCGACACGCGCCGCGCCGCCGCCGCCTCGATGCGCGACAGGCGCGACGCCACTCGTTCCTTCAGCCCGTCGCCGGTAACATGGCCGAGCGCACCGGCCGAAAGGGCAGTCTCTTCCTCGGCTGCCCGCACCAAAAGCGCACCGGGGCCGCCATTGTTGCCAAGCGAGCGCCCGGCCTGGCGCAGCGTGGCGGCATTGCCGATGGCGCGCGCAGCGCGCCGGGCGCTGAGCTTGCCGAAGAGAATCTCCAGCGATTTGGCCAGCCACACCGTCCAGGTGACGAGCGAGGCGAAGGCCAACCCGATCATCACCGCCTTGACGATGATGTCGGCGGCCATGAACATGCCCCAGGGCGACAGATCGTGCGGCAGCGTCAGCGATATTGCCGAAGGCTCGGCCTGCGCGGATGCACCGGGCTGGTTTGCCGGCTGGGGCGCGGTCGGCGCCGCCTGCCCGGCAGTTGGCGAAGCCGGCGCGACAGGCGCAGCCGGTGCGGGCCGTTCGACTGCGACCGGGGAAGGCTGGGCCGCCGACCGGGCAGCTGCAGCGGGTTCCGTCGTCACCCTGGGCTGCGTGTTTGGCTGCTCTTGCGCAGCAGCGCTGCCGGCCGACAGCATGACCGCGGCCAGCGCCGCCAACAAACCATTTCTGGACACGCTTCGTCCTCGCTTCGTCATTGCACGTACCGATCGGCTGGTCGGTGACGGGATGCGGGAACACCCCGATCTCGACCCCGAAAACTCCAGCCACGGATTCTGGCTTCTCTCAAACGCGGCACAGCCGCTGGAAACAATTCAGGCGGCCGAGTGCCCCTGCTTGACTATAAAACATGAGTTTAATAGTCAACAAACAAGATGGCTTTTTTGGCCAACGATTGTGGGCGCGATGTCTCAACGGCACATCGTCCTGGCATCGGTCTACCTGGTGTCGTCGCACTGAGGGATGGACGGCCGCAGGGTTGCTGGGCCACGATACCGGGCAGCAATTGAGGCAGGCTGCGATGATCAAGGCGATACCGTTCGATTTCCCCTATGACGGCCGGCTGGTGCCAGCAAACACCGCGCTGCTGGTCATCGACCTGCAGGAGGATTTCCTTTCGCCGACCGGCTATTTCGCCAGGAAGGGTTATGACCCCGCGCCGCTGCGCGCCATCCTGCCGACAGTTAACCGACTGATATCAGCGGCACGTGCGGCCGGCCTCACCATCATTTACACCAGGCAGGGATATCGCGGCGACATGGCCGACATGACGCCGTACGAGAGATGGCGCCGCAAGCGGGCGGGTCTCGAAGGCACCGACGTGCTGCTGCGCTCCGGCCCCGGCTTTCAGATCGTCGCCGAGATCGACGTCGCGCCGCACGACATCATCGTCGACAAGACCTGCAACAGCGCCTTCACCTATACGGATCTGGAGCTTGTGCTGCGCGCACGCGGCATCACCCATCTGATCTTTTCCGGCTGCACGACCGATGTCTGCGTGCACACGACGCTGCGCGAGGCCTGCGACCGCAATTTCCAGTGCCTGACCATCGCCGATGCCTGCGCCAGTGGCGACCAATACGCGCATGACGCGGCGCTGCATATGGTGACGGTGGAGGACGGGGTATTTGGTACGCTGACGGAATCTGACGCGGTGCTGGAGGCGCTGGCAGTGCTGAGTGGTGATTAGACGCTGGCGGGACAGCGCCCCTCTGCCCTGCCGGGCAGAGGGGGGTGTGACGGAACGCTACGAAATAGCTTTTCATTCCACCCGCAAATTCACCCTGCGTGAATGTCCCCACCCGCCCGCGCAAACGCGCCGGGCTGCGGCACCTCAGCCTCACGGCGTGCCAGCGAGTTGCGCAAGAGCGCGATCGTCTCGCGGCCGACGCTGGCGATCTCGCGCGGCCGGTCGACACCGACGATCATGAACTCGCTGATGCCCAGCGCTGCATAGGGCAGCAGCGACAGGGCGATCTGCGCCGGTGGTCCGGAAAGTTCGACCGCCTTGTGTCCGACGGTAGAGGCGCCACCCTCCGAGCGGACCCGGACCGGAAGCGCAAAACGCAGCTTGCCGGCGCGGCCATGCTCGGCGGCGGCGCTGCGCGCCCGTTCCATCAGCTGGCGGATCTCGTCGAGCGAACCAGCCGTGAGTTCAAACACGTCGGCATGGCGGCCGGCGACCTTGAGCGCGGTGCCGGACTGGCCACCCATGCGGATGATCACGTCGACGCCATGCGGCCCCTTGCGCGGCACATAGCCACCCTTGATGCTGTAGAACGCACCTTCATGGTCGAAGGGCCGGTCGTTCGACCACAGCCGCTTCAGCAGCACCAGATATTCGTCGATGCGCTGCCAGACCACGGTGTGGCCGACCGGACGCGTCTCGGCATCGTCGTCATCCAGCGGCTCGCTCAGCATCCTCAGCGCCAGCCGGCCGCCGCTCCTGGCGTCGAGCGCCGCCAGTTGCCGCGCCGCAACGGCTGGCGCGATCACGCCGGCCCAGTGCGTCAGCACCACTTCCAGCGACGAGGTGCGGTCCAGCGCCTGGGCGGCGATGTCCATATTGGTCAACAGCCCGGCCGGGTCGTCGACGACGATGTTCTGGAAGCCGGAATCCTCGATCAGCGACAGCTTGGTCGCCGTCTCGACGAAATCATAGAAGAACGGTACGGCCGAACCGGCATCGGCGGCGTGCGTTTTACCGGGAACATGCGTGAACTCGATCGGCATTGCCATCTCCTCCATCACGTTGGATGTATGTCGCCCCCGGTTTTGAGACGACGACATGCGTAAAAACAAGCATCAGCGCCAAAGCGCGTCCGCGTTCGGTTCATCAACTCCGGTCACTCACTGA
This sequence comes from Mesorhizobium sp. M0771, assembly GCF_040320155.1. Taxonomy (NCBI): domain Bacteria; kingdom Pseudomonadati; phylum Pseudomonadota; class Alphaproteobacteria; order Hyphomicrobiales; family Phyllobacteriaceae; genus Mesorhizobium; species Mesorhizobium sp. M0771. Next base: position 28,019 of record NZ_JAMYPC010000015.1, read on the forward strand.
AAGCGCTAGGTCGCCACCCTTTCGGCCTGATCGGTCAGGGAATCAAGCCGAGCACGACTGCCCCGGTGAACACGAACGCAAGGGCAAAGACGAGATAGGCGAAAGCGCCGGCATAGGCCGGGCGGAAAGCCTGGCTATTGGCCAGCCTCTGGCTGGTGCGGTCCGTCTCGGCGTTCTGGATATAGGACATATCGACCTCCGTCTTGCGGATTAATCTATAAAATCAGTAGACTTTGTCGAGTGCTATTTTTTGGCGATATGTAGAACGATTTTCTCAGTATTCCTTATTATTTGGTTTGGGATTGCTGGGAGACCCCTGTTGGCGACAAGCGAGCGACAAGCTTGGCCGACATCTGCATAGGCGATAGCATCGCCATTCCGGCGTAAATGCGGATCATTTCGATCGGGAACGGGGAACAGAACATGGGTACAAGACTAGCCGGCAAGATTGCAATCATCTCGGGCGGCGCGACCGGAATGGGCGGAGCGGCCTCGGAATTGTTCGCCGCCGAAGGCGCCAAGGTGGCGATCATCGACCGCAATGGCGAGGCGGCGGCAGCCACTGCGGCGGCGATACGCGCGCGGGGACATATCGCCGAACACTGGGTGGCCGACGTCTCGGACGAGGCGCAGGTCGAGGCCGCAGTGAAGGCGGCGACTGCCAGGCTCGGCCCGGCCACGGTGTTGTTCAACCATGCCGGCACCATCGTGATAAAGCCGTTCCTGGAGACGACAGTGCAGGAATGGGACTGGCTGCATGCGGTCAATGTCCGCTCGATGTTCCTGATGACGCGCGCCGTGTTGCCGGGCATGATCGCTGCCGGTGGCGGTTCGATCGTCTGCACCTCGTCGATCTCGGCTGTGGCGGCCACACCCATGGAGGTGCTCTACGACACCACCAAGGGCGCCTGCCACATGTTCGCGCGCGCCATCGCAGTCGAATTCCGCGACCGCAACATACGCTGCAACGCCGTCTGTCCCGGCTTCATCCGCACGCCGCACGGCCTGCGCGAGGTCGCCGATCTCGGCAAGCTCGGCGTCGACGTGTCGGACGCCGCATTGGCCGCACAGCAGGGCCGCATCGGTGAGCCGGAGGAAGTGGCCAAGGCAGCGCTGTACCTCGCCAGCGATGAGTCCAGCTTCGTCAATGGCACGCATCTGTTTGTCGATAATGGTTTTACGGCGATGTGAGTATCCCAGGCTTGGCGCCCTTCCTCTCCCCCGTCGATCGGGGGAGAGGAAGGGCGCCAAGTCCTACTCGCTTACCGCTCTTCTCGTCGAAACGGCTTCAGCAGCGCCGACGGCGCAACCGCGTTGCGTGACATCACGGCCATCGCGACGATGGTGAAAATGAACGGCAGCATCAAGAACGTCTCATAGGGAATATGCCCGAGGCCGCTCGCCTGCATGCGCAATTGTAGCGCATCGACGAAGGCGAACAGCAGCGCCGCGCCCGCAGAGCGCCACGGGTCCCAGCGGCCGAACACGACCAGCGCGATCGCCACCCAGCCACGGCCCGACACGACACCAAAGGTGAAGGCGTTGAACTGTGCCATGGTGAGGAAGGCGCCCGCAAGCCCCATCAGCGCACCGCCGAGGATGACCGCCTGGAAGCGCGTGGCGATGACGCTGACCCCAGCGGAATCAGCGGCGCGCGGGTTCTCGCCGACCATCCGCACCGACAGCCCCCAAGGCGTGCGGTAGAGCACGAAAGCAGCGAGCGGGATGGCAATGATTGCCAAGTAGACCAGCGCAAACTGGTTGAAAACCGCTGACCCCAGAACCGGAATATCCGACAGCAGCGGGATCGGCACCGTCTGAAAACCCTTGATGCTGGGCGGCACCGATTGCTGGCCGAAGGTCAGACGGTAGAGGAAATAGGCAAGGCCGGACGAGAACAAAGTAACGCCGATGCCGCAGACATGCTGGCTGAGGCCGAGCGCCACGGTGAACAGCGCATGCAGCGCGCTCATCGCCATGCCGGTCAACACCGCGGCCAGCACGCCGAGCCACAGGCTGCCGCTGAGGCTGGCGGCGGTGAAGCCGGTCATCGCGCAGAGCAGCATGATGCCTTCGATACCGAGATTGAGCACGCCGGCCCGCTCGGAGAACATCTCGCCCAGCGTGGCAAATGCCAGCGGCGTGGCGATGCGGATAATGGCGGCGAGGAAGCCGACCTGAAAGATCTGTTCGAACACCGCGCTCATAAGGCGGCACCGACGCGGCGGATGCGATAGGCCGTGAACAGCAGCGCCACCAGCATGGCGAGCAGCGCCGTGCCCTGGATGACATCGCTGAGGAACGCCGGCACGCCGGTGGCGCGCGACATCGCTTCGGCGCCGGTCATCACGGCGGCCAGGAAGATCGCCGCCGGTACGACGCCGAGCGGATTGAGCCTGGCCAGCATGGCAACGACGATGCCGGAATAGCCATAGCCCGGCGAAATGTCGCTCATCACCTGGAAATGCACGCCGCCGACTTCGCCGACGCCGGCAAGCCCGGCCAGCGCGCCCGACAGCAGCGCCGTCGAGATCAGCACCCGCTCGACATGTATGCCGCCATAGCGGGCGGCTTCCGGGCTTTCGCCGGTGACCCTGATCCGGAAGCCGAGCGTGGTGCGCACGATCAGGAACCAGATCAACGGGGCCGCGATCAACGCGGCGATGACACCCAGATGCAGCCTTGTGCCTTCGAGCAGCACCGGGAAATTCGCCGAATCCTCGATCGGCGGCGAGATCGGATAGCCGCTGAACGAGTCCTTCCACGGCCCCTCGATCAGCGCCATCAGCGCATAGTAGATGACCGAGTTGAGCAGCAGCGAGCTGACGACGTCATCCACCTTGAATTTGACCCTGAGCGTCGCGGGCACCAGCGCTACCGCGGCACCGGCAGCAGCGCCCGCCAGCGCCATCGACAGGATCGCCAGCGCGCCCGGCATTGGGATGGCGCCGACGAAGCAGCTGGCCACGGCGCCGGCCAGCAATTGGCCCTCGGCGCCGATGTTCCAGAATTTGGCCCGGAAGGCGACGGCCACAGCCAGCCCGGTGAAGATCATCGGGGCGGCGCGCACCAGCGTTTCGGTGATGGCATAGCTGTCGCCGAACGAGGCCGACAGCATCACGCCATAGGCCTCAAGCACGCCGGCGCCTGCCAGCGCGATGAGGCCGCTGCACAGGACCAGCGCTGCGCCGATGGCCAGCAGCGGCAAAGCGAGATTGAACCAGGCGGGGGTGGAACTGCGGGCTTCGAGGCGGAACATCAGCTATGCCCCTCCGCCGCCCAGACGGTCGCGCCGCCCTTCATCCGCCTGCCGGCACCTTCTCCCCGAATAGACACGGGGAGAAGGGATCCGGGCCCTATGCAACTCCCCTCTTGCAGCTGTGGTGATTGGCGAAACCATGGGTGAGAGCCCCTCTCCCCGTCTCTATACGGGGAGAGGATGCCGGCAGGCAGGTGAGGGGCAGCGCTGACGCTTAAAGTCAGCCAAAAGCGGGCAGTATTATTTGAGGTTTCTGCGAGGAACCGAGTGAGAAAGTCCATCTAGGCTCTGCCCTCCGCCCCGGTCATCAGCAGCCCAAGCCGCGCGATGGTCGCATCGGCGCTGTCCAGCGTGCCGGCGATGCGGCCCTCATACATCACCGCGATGCGGTCGCAGAGCACCAGCAGCTCTTCGAGATCCTCGCCGATGACGATGATCCCGCAGCCCTTGGCACGCATGTCGAGGAATTTTTCGTGGATGAAGCGGGCGGCACCGATGTCGAGGCCGCGCGTCGGCTGCGAGACGATCAGCACCTTCGGGTCGAAAGCCAGTTCGCGCGCCAACAGCGCCTTCTGCAGATTGCCGCCCGACAGCGCGCCGGCGCGGGTCATCGGCCCGGGGCACCTGATGTCATAGGCCTTGATCTGTTCTTCGGCGAAGGCGCGGATCGCATCTGGCTTGAGCAGGCCCCGGCTGCTGAAAGCCGCAGTACCAATGCGCGGCAACACCATGGAATCGGCGAGCGGCAGATTGGTGACCAGCCCGGTCGTCATACGGTCTTCCGGGATGCGGCCAAGGCCGAGCGCCTGCACCTCGCGCGGGGAGAACCGCGTCACAGGTTTGCCGGCTATCGTCATCACGCCGGCGTCGGGCGCGCGCGTGCCGGAAATCACCTCGGCCAGTGCCCGCTGGCCATTGCCGGAGACCCCGGCAATGCCGAGGATTTCGCCCGCGCGAACGGCAAGCGATACATCGCGCAGCGGCGTCCCCGAATGCCGTGAGGTGGAAATACCGTCGAGCGTCAGCACCGCCGCGCCTGGGGTCGAAGGTCCTCTTGCCGGCGGCACGATCTCATGGCCGCACATCAGCTGCGCCATTTCTGCCGATGTCGTGTTCGCCGGATCGTCGACACGGCCGGCGACGCGGCCGTGCCGCAACACGGTGCAGCGATGGGTGAGCGCCCGCACCTCGTTCAATTTATGCGAGATGAAGATGATGCCGAGCCCCTGCGCCGCCATCGAGCGCAGCGCCGAAAACAGCCCGTCGACCTCGCTCGGCGCCAACACCGCCGTCGGCTCGTCGAGGATCAACAGCCTGGCGCCGCGAAACAGCGCCTTGACGATTTCGAGCCGCTGCTGCTCGCCGACCGACAGCGCGGAGACAGGCAGGTTGGGGTCCAGCGTCAGCCCATACTGACGGCTGATGTCGGACAACCGGGCAAGTCCGCCGGCGCGGTCGATGCGGCCGGATTTGCCGGGAATGCCAATCAGAAGGTTTTCCAGGACCGTCAGCCTTGGCGCCAAATGAAAATGCTGGTGCACCATGCCGATGCCGGCGGCCAGCGCATCGGCCGAACTGGTGATCCGCACGGTCTTGCCCTGGATAAGAATTTCGCCGGCATCGGGCGCATAGGCGCCGAACAGCACATTCATCAGCGTCGTCTTGCCGGCGCCGTTTTCGCCCAGCAGGCCGAGGATCTCACCTGGGGCGACGCTTAGATCGACAGCCTCATTCGCCTTGACGGCGCCGAAGCTCTTGGTGATGCCGCGCATTTCGATGAGAGGGGCGGACAAGGATGCTCCTGCGGAGATACCCCTCCCCCTCGAGGGGAGGGTGCCGAGCGAAGCGAGGCGGGTGGGGTCACCTCAACTGCCTCAACCCATGACTTAGCAGGATGGAGCACTTCGCGGAGGACCCCACCCGGCCCTGCGGGCCACCCTCCCCTCAAGGGGGAGGGTACGCCGAGCTAATCCGAAACCGGCGTGTTCTCATCCACATCCACCCGGAAATTGCCTTCCAGGATCTCGGCCTTCTTCTTCTCGACCAGATCCTTCACATCCGCCGGCAGCGTCTTGTCGAATTTATGGTAGGGCGCCAGGAACGACCCGCCCTTGGCCATGCGCGAGAAATCGCCATAATCCTGCGCGGTGAAGACACCGGCCTTGACCAGCTTGATCGCCTGCTCGACCGTCGGATACATGTCCCAGACCGGCCCGGTTATGACCGTGTCGGGGCCGAGGCTCGACTGGTCGGACATGTTGGAGATGGCGAGGATCTTCTTGTCCACCGCCGCCTCGATGACGCCGAAGCGCTCGGCATAGATGACATCGACGCCGGCATCGATCTGGGCGACCGCCGCTTCCTTGGCCTTGGGCGGATCGAAGAACGAGCCAATGAAGGCGACCTTCTTCTTGATGTTGGGATTGACCTCCTTGGCGCCGGCAAAGAAGGCGTTGACCAGCCGGTTCACTTCCGGAATGCCCATGGCCGCCACCGCGCCGATCGTGCCCGACTTCGACATCTTGCCGGCGATCATGCCGGACAGATAGGCCGGCTCGTGGATCCAGTTGTCGAAGACGCCGAAATTGGGCTCGGCCGGGCCGGCGCCCGAGCCGAACAGCCATGCCGTCTTCGGGAACTGCTTTGCCGTGCGGCGCGATTCACGCTCGGCGGCGAAGGCGTCGCCCAGCACCAGCTGGTACCCGCCTTGCGCATATTCGCGCATGACGCGGCTGAAATCGGCGGTCTGCACCTTTTCCGACCATTTGTATTCGATGCCGAGTTCCTTCTCGGCCTTCTGCAGGGCGACGTGGATCTGGTTGTCCCACGGCTCCTCGATCGGCGTGGCGAAGATCGCCGCCACCTTCAGCTTCTTGTCCTTGGCGAGGGCTGCACCCGGCAGCATGGCTGCGGCCAGGCCAAGTGCGCCGAGTTCCAGCACGTCGCGCCGCGACAGGCCGGTCGATTGCGATTTGTTTTTCCGGTTTTCCATCTAGTGCCCCTCTGTTTGACAGCCGTGTCGAGCCGACTGTTCCGAAATCAGACGCGGAACTATGGAACGGGTGCGGACTTTTGTCCACATGGTCAAATTTGGCGGGACTGCTGCCGGGCTCACGCCTTTTAGCGCAGCGCTTTCTCGCCGCCGGCTACGGTGATGACGCCGACGATGATCAGCCCGGTCAGCAACAGCCGAACGCCGGCGCTGACGCCGAACGTGTTGAGCATGGTCAGAAGCAGCACCAGGAACAGCGCCGCGCCCCAGACACCGGGAACATTGGCCTTGCCACCGGCGACCGAGGTGCCGCCGATGACGACGACGGCGATCGAGGCCAGCAGGTACTCGTTGCCGATATCGACATTGGCGCCGCGGAAATAGCCGGCGAGCAGCGCCCCGTCCATGCCGCCGAGCGCGCCCGACAGCGTGTAAGTCAGGAAGCGGGTGCGGCCGACATTGACGCCGGCAAGCCACGCGGCGCGGATGTTCTGGCCGATCGCCAGCACCGAGCGGCCATAGATCATGCGCTGCAAGGCGATGGCCGCACCGATGCTGAACAATACGGTAAGGATCGCCAGCACTGGAATGCCCAGGATTTGCCAGTTGGCAAAATCGGCAAAGCCGGGCGGCGGCTTGATCTGCAGGCCACGCCCATAGCTGATGTCGATCGACTGGATGATGAAGCTGGCCGACAGAGTGGCGATGATCGGCGGGATCCTCAGCGCCCAGATCAGGAGATAGTTGACGGCACCGATGGCGGCGCCGCAGGCGAGCGCGGCGAGCAGCCCGACCACGATCATGGAATCGCTGCCGCCCATGACCTTCATGGCGACGGCACTGGCGAGCCCGATATTGGCCGGCAGCGACAGGTCGACATTGCCTGGCCCGAGCGTGATGACGAACATTTGGCCGACTCCGACGATGACGGTGAACACCGCCAGCGACAGTGCCGCCGTGACCATGCCACCGCCGCCATAGCCGCCGGTGAAAGCGATGGTCGCCAGCCAGACGAACATCGCGCCGATGAACGACCATATCCAGGGTTTGGCGGCCAGCGATTTCACAAATGTCATCGCTATCTATCCCTGCGACTGATCAGGACGCGGGCTGCCAGCACGATGATCAGGATGGCGCCGTTGGCGGCGACCTGCCAATCCGGCGGAATGTGCATGAAGGTGAGCAGAGGCGATGCCGCCAGCGCCAGTGTCAGCGCGCCGAGCACGGCGCCAATCGGCGATACCCGGCCGCCGACGAACTCGCCACCGCCGAGGATGACGCCGGCGATCGCCAGCAGCGTGTAGCCATTGCCGATATTAGCGTCGGCCGAGGTGGTGATGCCGATCAGCGCCATGCCGGACAGAACGCCGAATAGGCCGGTCAGCGCAAACAGCACGATCTTGGTTCGAAGCAGCGACCAGCCAGCGCGCCTGAGCGCCGCCGGATTGCCGCCGGATCCCCGCAGGATAACGCCATAGGAGGTGCGCATCAGCCCAAAATGCACCACCGCTGCGATCGCCAGCGCGGCGATGATAGGGAACGGAATGAAGGGCGGCTTGAAGGCCATCAGCGACAAGAGCCAGTCCGGCGCCTTGCCACCGGGCTTGGGCAGCACCAGAATGGCAAGCCCCTGCCAGACAAAGCTCATGCCCAGCGTCACCACGATCGACGGCAGATTGCGCAGATGGATCAATGCGCCGAGCAGTGCATAGACCCCGATGGCGCCGAGCAGGATGACCACGCCGAGCAGCGGCGCGTCCTTCAGCCAGGTCGCGGTGACGCAGCCGACAAAGCCGACAAAAGTGCCGATCGACAGATCGAGCTCATTGCCGGCGATGACGAACATCTGGGCGATCGTCGCCAGCGCGATCGGGATAGCCAGGTTCAACATCAGGCTGAAGCCGAAATAGCTGATGGCGCGTGGGTTGAGCCAGGCGATGGCGATAACCACCAGCGCCAGCGACAGCGCCGGCAACAGGCTGCGCAACAGGCGCGCGCGGGCGGCACTGCTGCGCGGCGAGGTCGTCGGGCCGGGAGCGATTGCCGTCATCTCAGGCCGCGTCGCCGAATGAGGACTGGATGATCTTTTCCTCGGTCAGCTCGTCGCGCGTGAGATTGGCGACGATGCGGCCGTTCTTGAAGACATGGATGTGGTCGCAATTGTCGAGCTCTTCGGTCTCGGTGGTGTACCAGAGGAAGGTCCGGCCCTTGGCCGCCTCCTCGCGCACGAGATCGTAGACCTCGAGCTTGGTGCCGATGTCCACGCCGCGCATCGGATCGTCCATCAGCACGATCTGCGCATCGGAACCCAGTGCGCGGGCAAACAGCGCCTTCTGCTGGTTGCCGCCGGACAGCGAGAAGATGTTGTTGGTCATATCAGGCGTGCGGATGCCAATCTTCTGCTTCCAGAACTCGGCAAGCTCGGCCTCGCGCTGCGGCGAGATCAGCAGCCCTTTGCGCAGCTGCGCCAGCGAGCGGATGCCGATGTTTTCGGCAATAGACCATTGCGGGAAAATGCCGTCCGATTGGCGGTCTCCGGCCACCAGCGCCACCGGGGCGGTCACCTCGATATCAAGCCTTCTACGCGTCGCGGCGGCAAAGATCGCCAGCAACAGGTCGGTCTGGCCATGGCCGGCAAGCCCGGCAAGCCCGATGATCTCGCCGGCGCGGGCGACAAGCTCCTTGCCGTCCTGCTGCCGCTCGGGCCGCGCCCGCACCCTGAGCGGGCCCGCCGCCGGCCTGGCGGCGATCTCCGCCGCGATCTTCTCGCGCGCTTCCGCGCCGCCCATCGTCGTCACCAGCCGGTCGCGGTCGAACGCTTTTGCAACGTCCGTGGCGACCACCTTGCCGTCGCGCATGACCACGATGCGGTCGGCATTCTGCAGCACCTCGCCCAGCACATGCGAGATCAGGATGCAGCTGCCCCCGGTGGCGACGAAACGGCGCACGAAGGCAAGCAGCTGGCCCGCAGTATGCGCGTCCAGCGAAGAGGTCGGCTCGTCGAGGATGACCAGGTCGAGCGGATCGCGCGTCACCGTGAAGGCGCGCGCCACCTCGACCATCTGCCGCCGGCCGATGGAGAGATCGCCGGCAATGTCGTCCGCCGAGATGCCGTGATCCGGAAAGATTTCGTCCAGCTTGGCGGCAATGAGAGCAGCCGCCTTGCGTCGCCAGCCGAAGCCGGTGAGCGCCGGATGGTTGATGCGCGTATTCTCCGCGATACTGAGGTTAGGGCAGAGCGACAGTTCCTGGAACACGCAGCGTATGCCGAGTTTCAGCGCGCGCGCCACCGAGTAGTCGGTTTCGGCATTGCCACGCACCGCGATCTCACCGCCATCGGGCTGCAGTGTACCGGCCACCATATGCATCAGCGTCGACTTGCCGGCTCCGTTGTGGCCGACCAGCCCGACGCATTCGCCTGATACAACATGGAAGTCGACGCCGTTAAGCGCCCGAACGGCGCCGAAATGTTTTTCGGCGCCGTTCAGCCTGATGATGTCCAAATGGGCGGCGCCGAAATGTTTTTCGGCGCCGCCCAGTCTGATGATGTCCGTATTGGCCTCAGGCATGCTCAACGATATCCGGTCGGTCATGCCGCTGGCAATGAATGCAATGCATCACTTGATATTGGCTTTGATCGCCGCGATTGCGTCTTCCTGGCTGTATTCGTGGGTGGCGACGCCGCCCTCCTTGATTTTCGGCAGCTCGGTCTCGAAATTGTCCTGGGTAAAGGCGAGATACGGCACCAAAAGGTCATGCGGAATGTCGGTGCGGCCGTCGAGCACCTGCTGCGCCACCCAGAAGGCCAGCGACGACACGCCGGGCGCGATCGAGGCCGACCAGGTCTGGTAGCCATCCTTGTCCTTCTGCTCCTTCCACCATTTCAGCTCGTCCTGGCGGTTGCCCATGATGATGGTCGGACGCGGCTTGCCTGCGGCGGCAAAGGCTTGTGCCGCGCCATAACCGTCACCGCCCTGGTCGACGATGCCGACGATGTCGGGCAACGAAGGCAGGATCGTCGCGACCGCCTTCTGCGCCGTCGTCTGGTCCCAGTCGCCGGTCACCGAACCGACGATCTTGAACTCGGGATGGGCGGCGACGCCTTCGAGGATGCCGGCATGGATGGCATCGTCGATCGAGGTGCCGGCAAGGCCGCGGATTTCCAGCAAATTGCCGCCCTTGGGCTGGAACTTGGCCATCTGCTCGACTTCCTGCTTGCCCATGTCCTTGAAGTCGACGACGACGCGGTAGGCGCAAGGTTCGGTGACCGTCCCGTCGAAGGAGACGACGACGATGCCGGCATCGCAGGCCTGCTTGATGGCGCCGTTCAGCGCATCCGGCGATGCGGCATTGATGACGATGGCGTCATAACCCTGCAGGATCAGGTTCTGCACCTGGGCAGCCTGGGTCGGCACTTCCTTGTCGGCGGTGGTGAAGATGTCGGCGGCGCCGACGATCTTATCCTCCACCGCCTTCTTGGTGACGATGCCGTAGCTGTCGAGCATCGCCTGGCGCCACGAATTGCCGGCGTAATTGTTGGAGAAGGCGATCTTCTTGCCGCTGGTGTCGGCAAGCGCCGTGCCCGAGGCGAGCATCGCCGCCAGAGCGCTCAGGACGAGCAGTGTCTTCATGTCATAATCCTCCCATGGATTGTCGGCCCCGCCGACTGTTGCAGATGGTTTTGGCGTTGTCTGCCTGTTTTTTATCTATTGTCAGACAAATTCAGATACGCCCGCTTGTCAACTGCGATCGATCACGCTTGGACGATCAACTTCAGGTGCGGCGGTTGAAAAGCCTTCGCGTGCTGGTCTAGGGAAGGGTCCAGGAGACCATGCATGGCAGCGATGCCGCCGACCCTTCCCCCCAGTGCACCCAAAAGAATGGGCGCCCCCGGAATTCCGGCGCGCTGGACGTCAAGCGCCAAGAGCGGCGTAGGTGCCGCGCTTTCGCCGGCGAGCCGCGTCTGGTTCACGCTCAGCCATGGCATCGTCAACGAGGTCTATTATCCCGGCCTCGACAGCGCCTGCACGCGCGACATGGGACTGCTGGTCACCGGTCCCGGCGGCTGGTTCTCCGAGGAGAAGCGTGACGCCACGCATGCCATCGAGCCGTTCGAGGACGGCGTGCCCGCCTACCGGCTGGTCAACGCGACGGCGCGTTACCGGATCGAAAAGCGCATCCTGGCGGATCCGGCGCGCCCGGCCCTGCTGCAGGAAATCAGCTTCACGGCACTCGAGGGCGTGGCCACGGACTACCGCGTCTACGCCCTGCTGGCGCCGCATCTGGTCAATGCCGGCATGGGCAACACCGCCTGGATCGGCGTGCACAAGGGCAAGCCGATGCTGTTTGCGTCCGGGCACGGCGCCTGCTTGGCGCTTGCCTCCTCGCTGCCCTGGGGCGACTGCTCGGCCGGCTATGCAGGCTTTTCCGACGGCTGGCAGCAACTCAGCCGCGCCGGCCGGCTCGATCCGACCTGCCAAAGGGCGGAGGACGGCAATGTCGCGCTGACCGGCGAGATCGGCTTTTCCTTACGCAACAGCAAAGCCTTGCTTGCGCTTGGGTTTGGGGCAACGCCGGATGAAGCGGCCGAAAACGCCGCCGCCAGCCTGAAACGCGGTTTTGAGCCGGCGGCAAAGGCCTATGTCGCGAAATGGCGGAAATGGCAGGCAGGCCTGACGCCGCTCGACCACCATGATGCATCCGGCCTCAACACCTACCGCGTCAGCACAGCGGTGCTGGCGACGCACCTGTCGCTGGCGAGGCCCGGCGCGGCCGTTGCCAGCCTGTCGATCCCGTGGGGAGCGAGCAAGGGCGACGACGACCTTGGCGGCTATCATCTGGTCTGGCCGCGCGACCTTGTGGAAACCGCGGGCGGCTTGCTCGCCGCCGGCGATCCGGCGCAGGCGCTTGAGATCCTCGCCTATCTCCGTTCCATCCAGCAGCCGGACGGCCACTGGCCACAAAATGTGTGGCTCGACGGCTCGCTCTATTGGCCGGGCATCCAGATGGACGAATGCGCCTTCCCACTGCTGCTTGCCGATGCGCTGCACCGCGCCGGCCACCTGCCGCGCGCCAAGCTCGCCGCCTTCATGCCGATGGTCGAGAAAGCAGCGTCCTATGTCGTGCGCAATGGTCCCGTCACCGGGCAGGACCGCTGGGAAGAGGATGCCGGCTACAGCCCATTCACGCTCGCCGTCGAAATATCGGCACTGCTTGGCGCCGCCGATCTGTTCGACGTTGACGGCAAACCGGAGCCGGCTAACTATTTGCGCGAGGTCGCGGATTGCTGGAACGACCAGATCGAGCGCTGGACCTATGTCAGCGGCACACCGGCGTGCCACGAGGCTGGCGTCGACGGCTACTACATCCGCATCGCGCCGGCCGACGGTTCAGGCGCCGCATCGCCGAAGGACGGCTTCGTACCGATCAAGAACCGTCCGCCGGGCGATACCGACAAGCCGGCCGAAGCGATTGTCAGCCCGGACGCGCTGGCGCTAGTCCGCTTCGGCCTCAGGGCCGCGGACGATCCGCGCATCGTCGGCACGGTCAAGATCATCGACGCGCAACTGCGCTGCGACCTGCCGCAAGGGCCTCTATGGTACCGCTACACCAGCGACGGTTATGGCGAACACGCCGACGGCGCCCCCTTCGACGGCAACGGCCAGGGCCGACCCTGGCCGTTGCTGGCCGGCGAACGCGCCCACTACGAGCTGGCCGCCGGTAACAAGGACAAGGCGGCAAGCCTGCTCAGGACATTCGAGGCTTCGGCTGGTGTGGGCGGTCTGCTGCCGGAACAGGTCTGGGACGGCGCCGACATACCGGAGCGCGAATTGTGGCTGGGCAGGCCGTCGGGCAGCGCCATGCCGCTGGTCTGGGCGCATTCGGAACACATCAAGCTGTTGCGCTCGCTCCGCGACGGCGCCGTCTTCGACATGCCGCCGCAAGGCGTCAAGCGCTATGTCAGGGACAAGACCGGCTCGCCGCTGAGGATATGGCGCTTCAACAACAGGCTGCGCACCCTGGAAGCCGGCAAGACGCTGCGGGTTGAACTGCTGCAGCCGGCACTGATCCGCTGGAGCGGCGACCAGTGGCAGACCAGCCATGAAATCAACACGTCCGTGAATGTCTTTGGCGTCCATCTGGCGGATCTGCCGGTGGCCGATATTCCGCGAGGTAATACGATCGTCTTCACTTTTTTCTGGCCCGACGGCGGCCGTTGGGAGAATGTCGACTTCACCGTCGGCATTGAGAACTAACTCGCCCACAATTTTCTTTCCTCAAGCGACTAGGACAAGACCATGCAGATCGGAATGATGGGACTGGGCAGGATGGGCGCCAACATGGTGCGCCGCCTGATGCGCGACGGCCATGAATGCGTCGTCTACGACATCAACCCGGCAAGCGTTGCCGCCCTGGTTGCCGATGGCGCCATCGGCGCCGCCTCCATGGAAGAGTTCGTCGGCAAGCTGTCCAAGCCGCGTAGCGCCTGGCTGATGCTGCCGGCGGCGATCACCGGCAGGATCGCCGACCAGATGGCAGCATTGATGGAGCCCGGCGATATCATCATCGACGGCGGCAATTCCTATTATCACGACGCTGTCGACCAGGCGGCCGAGCTCGCGGCCAAGGGCCTGCACTATGTCGATGTCGGCACCAGCGGCGGCGTCTGGGGCTTGGAGCGCGGCTATTGCCTGATGATCGGTGGCCCCGACACGGCGGTCAAACACCTCGACCCGATCTTCGCCACGCTGGCGCCCGGCGCCGATGTCGGCGCCACGCCCGACAAGGCGGGTGGAACCGCACCCTTTGGCTACCTGCATTGCGGACCGAGCGGCGCCGGCCATTTCGTCAAGATGATCCATAACGGCATCGAGTATGGCGTCATGGCCGCCTATGCCGAAGGCATGAACATTTTGAAATCGGCAAATGCCGGCAAAAGACAGCGCACGGCGGACGCCGAGACCAGCCCTTTGGAAAACCCGCAATACTATCAGTTCGACATCGACCTGCCGCAAGTGGCCGAGGTCTGGCGCCATGGCAGTGTGATCGGCTCGTGGCTGCTCGACCTCACCGCCGGCGCACTGAAGAGCGACCCGGCATTGGCCCAGTTCGGCGGCCGCGTCTCCGATTCCGGCGAAGGACGCTGGACGCTGAAGGCGGCGATCGACACCGGCGTGCCGGCGCCGGTTCTGTCCTCGGCTTTGTTCGACCGCTTCTCCTCGCAGGGCGAATCCGAATTCGCCGACAAGCTGCTGTCGGCCATGCGCTATGCCTTTGGCGGCCATGTCGAAAAGCCGAAGGCCGGCAAGTGAAGGCCGCAGGGGAGACGCGCAAGATGAGCCCGGAACGGTCCGACACGCTGGTGCTCTTCGGAGCAACCGGCGACCTTGCCCACAAGAAGATATTTCCGGCCCTCTACCAGATGGTAGCCAAGGGGACGCTGACCGAGCCGGTGATCGGCGTCGCCTTCGATGCCTGGGACATCAACCAATTGCAGGCGCGGGCCCGCGACGGCATCGTCAACGCTCTCGGCAAGATCGACGAAAAGATCTTCGCCAAATTCGCCAGTCTGCTGCGCTATGTCAGCGGCGACTACCGCGACGGCGCGACCTTCGAGAAGCTGAAGACGGCGCTCGGCTCGGCGCAGCGGCCTCTGCACTATATGGCGGTGCCGCCGACCATGTTCGAGACCGTCGTCCAGGGGCTGGAGCAATCCGGTACCGCGCATGGCGCGCGGCTGATGGTGGAAAAGCCGTTCGGCCACGATCTCCAATCGGCGCGCTGGCTGAATCGCGTGCTGCATCTGGTGTTCGAAGAGCAGTCGATCTTCCGCATCGACCACTATCTCGGCAAGGAGGCGATCCAGAACCTGCTCTATTTCCGCTTTGCCAATTCCTTTCTCGAGCCGATCTGGAACCGCAACTTCGTCGAAAGCGTACAGATCACCATGGCCGAGGACTTCGGCGTTGAAGGCCGTGGCAAATTCTATGACGATGTCGGCGCTATCCGCGACGTGATCGAGAACCATCTGCTCAACATCCTTTTGCTGCTCGCCATGGAACCGCCGGTCGGCCGCTCGGCCGACGATCTGATCGACGAGAAGGTGCAGGTGCTGCGCGCCATCCGCACGCTGACCAAGGACGACGTCGTGCGCGGCCAGTTCACCGGCTACCTCGCTGAACCCGGCGTGAAGCCGAACTCGCCGGTCGAAACCTTTGCCGCGGTGCGCTTCATGGTCGACACCTGGCGCTGGCAGGACGTGCCCTTCTTCATCCGCACCGGCAAGAACATGCCGGTGCATGTGACCGAAGTGATCGTGCGGCTGAAGCGGCCGCCGCTCGACGTCTTCGATCCGATCAAGCCCAGCGACGCCAATTACGTGCGCTTCCGCATCGACCCGCAGGTGGCGATCTCGATCGGCGCGCAGCGCAAGGCGCCCGGCGACGACATGGTCGGCGAGCAGGTCGAGCTCACCGCGCTGGACGATTCGAAGGGCGACATGCCGCCCTATGAGCGGCTGATCGGCGATGCCATGAACGGCAATGGCCAATTGTTCACCCGCCAGGATGCCAGCGAGCTTGCCTGGCGCATCGTCGGCCCGGTGCTGGGCGACACCACGCCGCCGCATATGTATGACCCGAAGACCTGGGGGCCTGCCGACGCCATGGCCAGCTTCGGGCCGCCCAACGGCTGGATCAATCCGAGTTGAGCAATTCCAGGAAAAGTGCGAGCGGTCTTTCCGTCCGAAATTGGGTAAAAACAAAGAGTTGGAGCATTCCCCCGTTTCCCTGAAACGCGGGAATGCGCCAAGTGAGCGGAGGAAACGACATGGCCAAGGCAGCCAGGCCCGCGAAGGCCAAGGCCGAACCGATCGTGCTGACGATCGATGTCGGCGGCTCGCATGTGAAAATCCTCACCAGCGCAGGCGGCGAGATGCGCCGCGCCGATTCCGGACCGGACCTGACGCCGCAGCAGATGGTCGCCACGGTGAAGACGCTGGCCGAAGGGCTGGCCTATGACCTGATCTCGATGGGCTATCCCGGCCCGGTCAGGCACAACAGGCCTTCGCTCGATCCCGCCAATCTCGGCAAGGGCTGGGACGGCTACGATTTTGCTGCCGCCTTCGGCAAGCCGGTCAAGGTCGTCAACGACGCGCTGCTGCAGGCGATCGGCAGCTACGATGGCGGGCGCATGCTGTTCCTCGGCCTCGGCACCGGCCTGGGCGCGGCGATGATCCTCAACAATGTCGGCCAGCCGATGGAACTGGCGCATCTGCCGTACCGCAAGGGCGGCAGTTTCGAAGATTATGTCGGCGAGCGCGGCCTGGAGAAATACGGCAAGAAAAAATGGCGCAAATACGTTTTCGACGTCGTGGGGCGGCTGCGTGCGGCGCTGCAGCCGGATTATGTCGTCATCGGCGGCGGCAATGTCGACAGACTGGATGAATTGCCCGCCACATCCAGGCGCGGCGACAATACGCGCGCTTTCGAGGGCGGTTTTCGACTATGGCGCGACAAGGCGCTGATCGTCTGATAGTATTAAAATTCAGTATAGTTGTTCAAAATGACGTGTGGCGCGATACGAAGTCATTGCGTTACGCAGATTTGGCGATTAGATCGGTGGCACCGGATGGAATCATCTGGCGCAACCGCACATATGCGGCAAGACAAATGACTAGAGCGGATTTCCGGCTCCGCTGGGACCACTCTGGGAGTTTCCGCCACCCCCCTAGCGACGGAGAGATAAATTGGCCGACGACAGCAACGACTCTGACAAGGACATCGACCTGCTCGAGCTTACCGCCCATATCGTGTCCGCTTACGTCGAGAAGAACCGCTTGCCCGTTGCCGGCCTGAGCGATCTCATCGCCAGCGTTGCGGCGTCGATCGGCGGGCTCAGCCAGCCGCCGGCCCCAGTGGCGGCGCCGCAGATCCCGGCCGTCAATCCCAAGCGGTCGGTGACGCCGGATTACATCATCTGCCTCGAGGACGGCAAAAAATTCAAATCGCTGAAGCGCCATCTCGGCGTCCATTTCAACCTGACGCCGGAAGCCTATCGTACCAAATGGGCCCTGCCGGCCGACTATCCGATGGTTGCCCCCAACTACGCGGCGTCGCGCTCCGAGCTGGCCAAGTCGATCGGCCTCGGCCGCAAGGCCGCAGTTGCCGCGCCGGCGAAAGCCAAGGGCCGGAAGGCCAAAGTTCCGGCCTGAGTGGGATCAGCGCCTCGGCCCTGAGCCAATCGTTTGGACGACTGGAACAGAAGCCTGCCGGCGAATGAGCCTTGGCAGGCTTCGTGCTTTTATGGCTTGTACCTCTGAGTGTCAGGACTTTGGGGGAGCAGCCATGAACTACGCCAGAATGGTGATCGAGAAAGAGGCGCCGGAGGAATACGGCTACGATCGCATTCGGTTCAATCTCTCCGAAAGCTCGATCGCCGATCAGAAACTCTCCGACGTCGGCCTGTCGCTGCCGGATCTCACGCTGTTCTACGGCGAGCATCGCGGCGACAAGGAGTTGCGGGCGCTGATCGCGGCGCAGGATTCCGGCATTTCGCCTGACGATGTTCTTGTGACCGCCGGTGCGGCGGGCGCGCTCTTCATCATTTCGACCTCGCTTCTGTCGGAGCGCGACCACCTTGTCGTCGTCCGGCCGAACTACGCCACCAACATCGAGACCCCCAAGGCGATCGGCTGCGCCATTTCCTATGTCGATCTCGATTTCGACGCAGGCTTTGCCATCGATTTCGGCCGCGTCGCCGCCAGCATGCAACCGAACACCAAGCTGATCAGCGTCACCTGCCCGCACAACCCGACCGGCACGATGATGGGCCGGGCCGATCTCGACGCGCTGATTGCGCTGGCCGAAGCGAGCGGCTGCCATCTGCTGGTCGACGAGACCTATCGCGACCTCTCCTATGGACAGCGCCTGCCGGCGGCGGCTTCTCTCAGCCCCAAAGCGATCAGCGTCTCGTCGCTGTCGAAAGCCTTCGGCATTCCCGGCATCCGCATTGGCTGGCTGATCACCAGCGATGCCGAACTGCAGGAGCGCTTCCTCGCCGCCAAGGAGCAGATCGGCATTTGCGGCAGCGTCATCGACGAAGGCATTGCGCGCGGCATGCTGGGGCGCCGCGACGCTTTCTTGGGCGCGCTGCTGCCCGAGATGGCGAAACGCCGCGACATCGTGCAAGCCTGGATCGACCGCGAGCCGCTGGTCGACTGGGTGCGGCCACAAGGCGGCGTCGTCGGATTTCCAAGGCTCGTTGTCAGTCCAGACTTCGACCTCGACCGTTTCTACGTCAATCTCTTGGAAAACCACGGCACCTATGTCGGTCCCGGCCAGAGGTTTGATATGCCCAAGCGCTTCTTCCGCGTCGGTTTCGGCTGGCCGAAAGAGGCGGAATTACAGGGCGGCCTCGACGCCATTTCCGCCGCGCTGAGGCAGTAACGTCCGCGTGCAATCGGGCGAGCGGCTTGAAAACCGCTTGATCCGGGCCCGATTTTCACGCATACGCGCCCCGAACTTTGATAAGTTTCATTGGCCGGAACAGCGCCCATTTCCGGGAAGTGCCCCGCCGGCCAATGCAAGCAACGGGGCCTGTATCCATGACATCCCATTCCCATACACCGCCTGACCGGCGTTACGCCGCCTTCCGCCATCGCTCCTTCCTGAGCTATTGGGCGGCGCGTTTCCTGACCACCTTCGCCACCATGATCGTGTCCGTCGCCGTCGGCTGGCAGATCTATGATCTGACGCGCGATCCCTTCGATCTCGGCATTGTCGGCATCGTCCAGTTCCTGCCGTCGCTGCTGCTGGTGCTGGTCACCGGCGTTGTCGCCGACCGTTTCGGCCGCCGCCTGATCATGGCGCTGGCGACGGTAGTCGAGGCAGGTTGTGCGCTTGTCCTGTTGTACTTCACGCTGCGCGGTCTCGTCAGCCCGCTGCCGATCTTCATCGTGCTGGCTATGTTCGGCCTGGCGCGCGCTTTTTATGGGCCGGCCTCGTCGTCGCTGTTCGCCAACCTTGTTCCGCCGGAAGATTTCGGCAATGCGATCGCCTGGAACTCGTCCGCCTGGCAAACGGCGACCATTGTCGGCCCGGTCGCCGGCGGCCTGCTCTATGGCGTCTCGGCCGAAGCCGCTTACGCCGTTGCCTCCGTGCTGATGCTGGTGGCCGGTCTGCTGATCTTCACCATTCCGAAACCGGCCCAGCAGAGCGCCACCGACAAGCCGACGATGGAGACGCTGTTTGCCGGCTTCCGATACATCTGGAGCGAGAAGATCGTCCTGGGCGCCATCTCGCTCGACCTCTTCGCCGTGCTTCTGTCCGGTGCCTCGGCGCTGCTGCCGGTCTATGCCCGCGATATTCTGGAACTCGGCCCGTGGGGCCTCGGCCTGCTGCGCTCGGCGCCCGGCATCGGCGCCATCTGTGTCGCGGTCTGGCTTGCCGGGCACCCGCTGCGCGACAGTGCCGGCAAGATCATGCTCGGCTTCGTCGCCGGGTTCGGCGCCTTCACCGTGCTGTTCGGCGTCTCGACCATCACCTGGCTGTCGATCCTGGCCCTTGCCGGCCTCGGCGCCACCGACATGTTCAGCGTCTATATCAGGGAGACGCTGATCCAGCTGTGGACACCCGACGAGGTGCGCGGCCGCGTCAACGCCGTCAACCAGGT
Organism: Mesorhizobium sp. M0771; assembly: GCF_040320155.1. Lineage (NCBI taxonomy): Bacteria > Pseudomonadati > Pseudomonadota > Alphaproteobacteria > Hyphomicrobiales > Phyllobacteriaceae > Mesorhizobium > Mesorhizobium sp. M0771. Next base: position 47,941 of record NZ_JAMYPC010000015.1, read on the forward strand.
CTTCGTCGGCGCCTCCAACGAAGTCGGCGAGTTCCGCGCCGGCACCATGGCGGCGCTGATCGGCACCGTGCCGGCGGTGGTGATCGGCGGCGTCGGTGCGATTGCCGTCGCCGGACTGTGGGCGGTGCTGTTTCCGCAACTGCGAAGGGTGCGGCATCTCAACAGCCGCAACTGATCGAGTAAGCCGCAGGATCCGGCGCTCGGTCCAAATCAGCTTGCGCCGATGACGGCTGAGATGGGCCGGAAGCGGATGGGCCGGTTCTGGGCGAACTAGCCAGAAGGCGGGGCAGCCACAGGGTGGACATTTCAGTCCATATGGAAAATGATTATGTTGCCATGCACAATACTGCAGTGCTCTGGTCTCGACGAGAAACCTTAAATATAGAAGAGAACCACCCGACCTCCGGGTCCAGCTAGCGGGGACGCAAATGGACACTTCAGGGAATCGGCAATCGCATCGCGACGCAAGCGGGCGACCCAGCCGATCGGTCGGCTGGCTGGCCCGCTCCGCCGTCCCAGTGGCATTCCTGCTCGGCATGGCTTTCAGCAGCAACGCGTTTGCGCAGGACCAGCAACTGCCGGTGGTGACGGCGGCCAAGCCGGTGGTGCGTGAAATCGTCGAAGACGACGAGTTCGTCGGGCGCTTCGAAGCCGTCGACGAGGTCGCCATCCGTTCGCGCGTCAGCGGCTATCTGGACAAGATCAGCTTCCAGGACGGCGCACTGGTCAACAAGGGCGACCTGCTCTTCACCATCGACCAGCGTCCGTACCAGGCGGCCTACGATGCCGCCAAGTCGCAAGTAGACGTCGCCAAGTCCCTGCTCGAATTCTCCAAGATGCAGCTGGATCGCGCCGATGAACTCGCCAAGACCGGCAATATCTCGGCCGCGACGGTCGACGACCGTCGGCGGGAATACCTTTCGGCGCAGGCGCAGATGCAAGGCGCGACGGCTGCGCTGACGACGGCCAACCTGAACCTGGAGTTCACCGAGATCAAGGCGCCCTTGTCCGGCCGCATCGACCGCCGGCTGGTGTCGGTCGGCAACCTCGTGCAGCCGGATTCCACCTTGCTGACGACTATCGTCACACGCGATCCGATCGACTTCTATTTCGACGTCGATGAGCGCCTGTATTTGAGCTACGCCCGCGACGCGAAGGAGCGCGGCGGCAGCATGCAGGAAGGCGCCGGCGGGCTCGAGGTGGTGGTTCGCGTCGCCGACCGCGCGGAGGCGGTATTCAAGGGCAAGCTCGATTTTGCCGAGAACCGGATCGACAACGCGACCGGCACCATGCGGGTGCGTGCAAGGTTTGCCAACGCCGACGGCGTTCTCCAGCCAGGCATGTTCGGGCGCATCAACGTGCCGGGGTCGCTGCCGCATAGCGGCGTCCTGGTGCCCGACGAGGCGGTCGGCGCCGATCAGGATCGCCGCATCGTGTACCTGGTGGATGAGGCCGGGATGGTGTCGGCGAAGCCCGTGCGCACCGGCCCGCTTCTCGACGGCTACCGGGTGATCCGCGCGGGCCTGACCGGCGACGAGACGATCATCGTCAACGGGCTGATGCACGCCAGGCCCGGCACCAAGGTGAAAGTCGAGATGGTGACGTTGCCGCCCAAGGTCGAGACCGCCGGGTTGCAGCAATGAGGTTCGCCCATTTCTTCGTCGACCGTCCGATCTTCGCATCGGTGGTTTCGATCGTCCTCCTGATCCTCGGCGGGATTGCTTATACCCAGCTGCCGATCGCGCAATATCCCGAGATCGCGCCGCCGACCATCGTCGTTCGCGCCCAGTACCCGGGCGCCGACGCCGAGACGGTCGCAGCGACGGTGGCAACGCCGATCGAGCAGGAGATCAACGGCGTCGAGGGCATGCTTTACATGTCGTCCTATTCGTCCGGCGACGGGGCGATGGCGCTGACCATCACCTTCAAGCTAGGCACCGATCTCGACCAGGCGCAGGTGCTGGTACAGAACCGCGTGTCGGTCGCCGAGCCGCGCCTGCCCGAAGAAGTCCGCCGCCTCGGCATCACCACCATCAAGAGCTCGCCCGACCTGATGATGGTCGTGCACATGCTGTCGCCCGACAATACCTACGACCAGCTCTACGTCTCGAACTACGCCCGCTCGCGGGTGCGCGACATACTGCTCAGGTTGGACGGCGTCGGCGACCTCATCATCTTTGGCGAACGCGAATATTCGCTGCGCATCTGGCTCGATCCGGAAAAACTGTCCGCCCTGGGGATGACCTCGGGCGATGTGGTGCAGGCGCTGCGCGACCAGAACGTCCAGGTGTCGGGCGGCTCCATCGGCGCGCCGCCGACCAATACCGGCACGGCGTTCCAGTACACCGTCACCACGCAAGGCCGCTTCAACGACGCACGGGACTTCCGATACGTGATCGTCAAATCGGCCGAAGACGGCCGCCTGATCCAGCTGCAGGACGTGGCGCGCATCGAGCTCGGCGCCAAGGATTACGTCACCAACTCCTATCTCAACGGCAAACCGGCGGTGGCGCTCGCCATCTTCCAGCGGCCAGGCACCAATGCGCTCGCCGCAGCCGCGGAGATCCAGGACAAGATGAAGGAGCTTTCCCAGGACTTCCCGAAGGGATTGAGCTACGACATCGTCTACAATCCGACCGAGTTCGTCGCCGAGTCGATCCAGGAGGTCTACAAGACGATCCTCGAGGCGATGGTTCTGGTCATCATCGTCATCATCGTCTTCCTGCAATCGTGGCGCATGGCGATCGTGCCGATCGTGGCGATCCCCGTGTCGCTGATCGGCACGCTGGCGGTGCTTTACGCCGCCGGCTTCTCCCTCAACATGCTGACGCTGTTCGGCCTCGTGCTGGCCATCGGCATCGTCGTCGACGATGCGATCGTCGTGGTCGAGAACGTCGAGCGAAATATCGCCAGCGGGCTGGCGCCCAATCCGGCGTCGCATCTGACCATGGACGAAGTCGGAACGGCGGTCATCGCGATCTCGCTGGTGCTGATAGCGGTGTTCGTGCCGACAGCCTTCATTCCCGGCATTTCCGGGCAGTTCTACCTGCAGTTTGCGATCACCATCGCGGTGTCGACGGCGATCTCGGCATTCAATTCGCTGACGCTCTCGCCGGCCTTGGCCGCGCTGCTGTTCAAGCCGCACCACACTGCTGCGGCGCCGCCGCGCTTTTTCCTGGCGCGGTTCGGACGGGCGCTCGCCGACGGCTTCAATCGCGGCTTCGACAAGGTCGCCCATTGGTATTCGAGCATCGTGCGCGTGTTGGTCGGCTCGCGGATAGCGATCGCCGCCACGCTGGCCGTTTTCGCGGCCCTCATCTACGCCACGGTCTATATGGTCCAGACGGTGCCGCGCGGTTTCATTCCGTCGCTCGACCAGGGCTATGCGATCGTCGTCGTCCAGTTGCCGGACGGCGCCTCGCTATCGCGGACCGATGCCGTCATCCAGCAGGCGTCGCAGATCATCCAGAAAACGCCGGGCGTCGACTACGCGGTCGCCTTCGCCGGCTTCTCCGGTGCCACCTTTACCAATGCCAGCAACGCGGGCGTGATCTTCGCCAGGTTCAAGCCGTTTGACGAGCGACTGGAAGCCGGCCAGTCCGCGACCCAGGTCATCGGCAATTTGTTCGGCAGCCTGCAAAGCATTAAGGAAGCCTTCATTATCGCACTGCCGCCGCCGCCGATCCGCGGCGTCGGCAATGCCGGCGGCTTCAAGCTGCAGATCCAGGAGCGCAACAGCGCCGACATGCGGCAGATCCTGGCGCTTGCCTATGAAATTGCCGGCAAGGCCAACAAGACGGCGGGGCTGACCGGCGTGTTCACCACCTTCTCCGCGTCCAGCCCGCAATTCTTCCTGGCGATCGATCGCGACAAGGCGCGCATCCTGAACGTGCCGATCCCCAACATCTTCGAGACGCTGTCGATCAATCTGGGCACCGCCTACGTCAACGACTTCAACGCTTTCGGGCGCGTCTACCAGGTGCGCGCGCAGGCCGACCAGGCGTTCCGCCTCGATCGCGCCGACATCTTGAAACTGAAGGTGCGCTCGGCGACCGGCGCGCTGGTTCCGCTGGGCACGTTGATCGAGATCCGCGACGTCACCGGCCCGGCGCTGGTCCAGCGCTACAACATGTACGTCTCCGTGCCGCTGCAGGGCAACGCCGCGCCCGGTGTTTCCACCGGCGATGCGCTTGCCAAGATGGAAGCGATCACGGCACAGACGTTGCCGGCCGGTACCTCCTACGAATGGACCGAACTCGCCTATCAGGAGCGCAACACCGGCAATGCCGCTGTCTATATCTTCGGACTGTCGGTGCTGTTCGTGTTCCTGGCGCTGGCGGCGCAATATGAAAGCTGGGTGCTGCCGTTCGCCATCGTGCTCGTGGTGCCGCTCGGCGTGCTCGCAGCGTTGCTCGGCGTGTCGTTCCGAGGGCTGGACAACAACATCCTCGTGCAGATCGGCCTCATCGTGCTGATCGGGCTTGCCGCCAAGAACGCGATCCTGATCGTCGAGTTCGCGCGGCAGGCCCAGGAACGCGGCCTGTCGGCGGCCGAGGCTGCCGTCGAAGCCTGCCGGCTCAGGCTGCGGCCGATCCTGATGACCGCCTTCTCGTTCATCCTCGGCGTCGTGCCGCTGATGATCGCGACGGGCCCGGGCGCCGAAATGCGCCAGTCGCTCGGCACCGCGGTGTTCTCCGGCATGCTCGGCGTCACCTTCGTCGGCCTGTTCCTGACGCCGGTGTTCTACGTCACGCTCAGGTCGCTGTTTTCACGGCGCAATCCGCATGCCGAGGCCGAGCCTTCGGCACCGGCAGAGGTGCCGTCCGAGACGGCCGCCGAGTAGTGTTACACGGGCAGTTCGTGGCGCTGCCGACTATTTCGTTTTGGTGTTGAATTCACGGTTTGCGGCATAGTCGATAGTGAAGGTGCCCGCAGGAGCGCGAACGCCCTGCTTTACATTGGATATGGTGACTGTCGAGGTAAGGCCCCTCTCGTCAGTCAGGGTCCATCTGCGTAGATCGAGCGATTCCCTGTCAAACACCATAGTGATATTCGAATTGCCGAAGGCCGACTTGTCGGCCAGCCTGATGATCACCTGGGCGCCATCGTCCCTGATACTTTGAGGCGATTGCCGGAAAAGTTGACCTGATTGTCGAGGAGCAGCTTGAGCGGCGTCTTCGAGAGAGCATAAAGCCGCGATGTCTTGAGCTTCTTGTTATAGACCACCAAGGATTTTCCATCTGCAATTACGCTGACCCCTGATTGGCCTGCATAGTTGAACCGGATCTTGCCCGGCCGCTGGAGGAAAAATTTTCCTTTGGTCCTTTCCGCTCTTGGGCCCGACTGGACAAAGTCCCCGGACATGGACTTTACCGATGAGAAGTGATCGGCAATCGTCTTCGCTTCTACAGGTGCGGCCAAGGCCGCGGTCGAAAGTTCGGCGTTTATCGCGACAGCGCTGACAACGGCTAACCAGAAAGCCAGCAGTCTTTTGCTGTTATATGCCATTCAGTTATCCTACCCCGAGCAGGCGCGTGATCGAAAGAGATCACGCGCCTTTGAGATCAGTAGCCGTCCGGGCACTGAGCAACGTAAACTCGACCGTTCCGACCGCGATATCTGCACTGGCCGGCTTCGCTGGCGTGCCCGATGACCGCCCCGGCCAGCGCTCCGACCGCCCCGCCAACAACCGCCCCTTTTACCGGGTCGCCGGCCACTGCTGCGCCTACAGCTGCGCCACCCAAACCACCGACGGCAGCGCCTTGTTCGGTGCGGGAGCATGCCGCGAGCGGAATGAGTAGGCTCAAAATGAGCAGCGTCTTCTTCATTGGTTCTCTCCTGGGGCCGTTATTAGCCGAAGCTTAAATGCGCCACGGAGTTTTTCGATCCATCGGAGTGTTTGGGGCGCAATCCAAATCTGCGGGAACGGGCTAAGGTCCCGGATCCATCGTACACGCCTCCCAGAGGTAAGTCGTCTTTGGGCAAGCTCGGCCGTTCAGAGTAGTTGGATTTTGCTCTATCCCTCAGTAGGCTTGCCGAAGATCAGGCTCAAAAATTCGCTCAGCCAGCGCTTGAGGTGCATATCCCAGATCAGCCGGCCGCCGAGATGGTCGCGGCCGGGCTGCGCGCCGGGCAATTCGAAACGGTGCGCGCCGCGCACCACCCAGCGCTGCATCATCAACCGGGTCAGTTCGCCATGGAACTGGATGCCCCAGGCATTGTCGCCATAGCGAAAAGCCTGGTTGGGGTAGGTTTCCGCCGTCGCCAGCAGCGTCGCATCCCTGGGCAGCGAAAAGCCTTCGCGGTGAAACTGGTAGACCATGTCGGGCCAAGGCAGCAGCTTCTTGCCGGCTTCGGTCGGCTTCAGCGGATACCAGCCGATCTCGACCAGCCCCTCGCCATGCCCCTCGACCTTGCCGCCGAGATGATTGGCCAGCATCTGCGCGCCAAGGCAGATGCCGAGGAAGGGCCGGTTCTCCTTTAGCGGAACATTGAGCCAGTTGGTCTCGCGGCGGACGAACTCATCTTCGTCATTGGCGCTCATCGGCCCGCCGAACACCACGGCGCCGGCGTGTCCCTCCAGCGTCTCCGGCAGGTTGTCGCCGAGAGGCGGCCGGCGGATGTCGAGGTCGAAACCTTCCTCGAGCAGCATGTGGCCAACCCGGCCGGGGCTCGAAGTCTCCTGATGCAGCACGATCAGGATTTTTGGTTTCGAGCTCGGTCTGGGCGGCATGGAAAGGCGGAATCCTATTCGTCGCTCGACGTTCCGCTGGCGCCGGGCGCGGCGGCCGCCGCCTTGCGGCGCGCCTCGACGCGATCCTGGCGCTCGACGCCGATTAGCTCGGCGACGCGCCAGACGGTGTTGTCCTCCAGTTCATGCAGTTCGCCGTCGGCATAGACGATTTCCCACATCAGGCCGATGAAAGCCTTGCGCGCCTCGGCGTCGAGATGGCGCTTCAAGACGCTGGTGAAGGCATAGAGGTCGATCGCCTCATTGTCGGCGCGCTCGCCGGCGGCAGCCAGTGCATCGAGCTCGTCGCCGCTGATCGAATAGCTCTGCGCCAGCACCTGCTTGAACCGCTCCCACTCGACATCCTGGCGTACGCCGTCGGCATTCATCACATGATAGAGCAAAGCCGACGCGGCGACGCGCGGATCGTCCGCATTGGCGCGAGCCCCAGCCCCCGAGGGCAGGTCTTTCAGAAAGGCCAGAACGCGTTCGAACATGGTGCTCACATCACATTATTGGAGCATGATCTTTTCCAAAAACCGGTATCCACTTTTTGGGATCATGCTTCAGGGATCAAAACAGGCGGAAGCGGCGCGGTGACTTCTCCGCTTCGTCATCGGGGTCGACGCCGGGGTCGTCGGGCAGCCGCGCCAGTTCCTCGGCAGGTTCGACGGGTTCGGCGTCGTTTGGTATTGCGGCGAAAGCGGCGGCGGTGACCGGCGTGACCTGGTCATCGCCCACAGCGGGCTTCGGCTCGATCGGCGCCTCGCTGCTCGTCCTGGCGATGGCCGGATGATCGATCACTTCGGCTTCCTTTGTCGGCTTGGCGGGTGCCGCAAGCACCGGCACATCGGCTTCGTCTTCATGGCTGTCGATGAGCTGGCCCAGCCGCTCCATCGGTGCGCGCCAGGCGAAAGCGTCGAGCTTGCCGCTGACCGGCGATACCGGCGCCCAGCGTTCGGAGACGACGCCGTCGGCGACCCAGGCCGGATCGCGCGGCGCCCTGACCGCCTTGGACAGCAATTGCCTGATCTTGCCCTGGTCGCCGGTCTCTGCCTCCTCGATATCGGCCAGCAGCAGGTAAGCGCCTTCCCGGCGATCCATGCGGATCGCGGCTTCCGCCTCGCGGCGGGCGGTGGAAAAATCCTGCGCATCGAGCGCGGCGCGCGCCACCGTCATCGACGATTCGGCATTGTTGCGCTTCAGCTCCTGCAGCTTCTTCGCCCGGTTGAGACGATCGACCACGGCATCTCCCGGCCTTGCATGGGTGTAGAGCTCGGCGATCTCGGGATGCGGCTCCGCCTTCCAGGCTGCCTCAAGGATCTTCGAGCCTTTGCGCACATCGTTCTGTTTGAACAGAAGATTGGCGGCTGCAACCGCGGCCGGCGCGAAATCGGGCGCGAGCTTGTTTGCCTCGAGTGCCGCTGCCTTGGCTGCATTGGGGTCGCTGTCGGTCAGCGCCTGCGCCTTGGCGGTCAACAGCACAGCGCGGCGGCGATTGGCGGCGTCGCGTTCGATCTGCCTGGTCGACTTCTGCGCCTCCACCAGCTTCAGCGCGCCGTCCCAGTCGCCGCGCCCGGTCAGATCTTCCAGCGTCGATTCGGCGGCCCAAGCCAGTTGCGGTGCGACGGAAGCGGCGCGCCCGGCATAGTGACGCGCCGCGTTGCGGTCGCCGAGCCGCTCGGCTTCGAGATAGAGCCCGCGCAGGCCAAGCAGCCGCATTTCGGGATCGTCGAGCATCGCCTCGAATTTTTCGCGCGCGCCCTCATGGTCGCCTTCGAGCAGCGAGGCTTGCGCTTCGAGCAGCTGGATCAGCGGCTCCTGGTCGGAGCGGATCAGTTTGGCGGCTTCCTTGGACTTCTTGCGGGCCAGCGCGCCATCGCCGGCGCCGGCTGCGATCATGCCGGTCGACAGCGCCTGATAGCCACGGTCGCGGCGGCGGACGCGGAAATAGCGCGAGATCGTGTACGGGCTGTTCCACAGCGACTTGATCAGCCACCAGACGATCATCACCGCTGCGACGACGGCAACGATCGCCACCGCCGCCACCATCAGGCTGACCTGGTATTGGTAACCGTTGAAGGTGACGACCATCTCGCCGGGACGATCGGCCAGCCAGGCAAAGCCGAGGCCGAGCGCGAAGACGGCGGCGAGAAAGATGAGAATGCGGATCATCGTGTCGTCCTCATGCCTTCATCGCACCTGCAATCAGCGCGTCGACCTGCGTCTCGACGTCGATGCGCGCCTTCAGTTTGCCGGCAAAGTCGGCGCCAGCAGCCTTGACCGCATCCGGCAGCGTTGCGTATTCGCTGAGCGCCTTGGCGTAGTCGCCCTGATTGACCGCCACTTCGATGCGCGCCACGGTTTCCGGCGCGCCGGCGCCTTCGACGGCGCCGATCGGCCGGACCTTGACCAGCGATTCGGCGCTCGACAAAAGGTTCTGGAAGAAGCCGGCATTTTCATCGACCGGCGTCGCCGCCACGACCATCGCATTGGCCGCGGCGTCGGCCTCGCCGGCGATCTCGGTGCGGGTCGGGACGCCCTTTTCAGCGTAGGGGCGCAGCGCTGCAATCTGCGGTGCATCGGGCGAGATCGCCGCGAAGGTCTCCAACTCGGCGGCGAACGGCGCGCCGCGGTCAAGCGCCGCCTTCAAGGCCGAAGCGGCGATGGCCATCGCGATCTTTGGCTGCGAGGCCTGCGCATCGACCTTGCCGGCGAGCTGCGTCACCGACTGCTCCAGCGCGGCGATCTTGCCTTCCTGCGTCTTGGCTGCCTCACCGGCCGATTTCACCAGTGCGTCGAGGCCCGCCAGTCTTTCATTGAGCGGCGCGAGATCGACGGGCGCTGCACCACCGGCCTGGCCAAGGGCGGCGACCGCGGTCTCGATCTGCTTGACCTTGTCGCCAAGCGAGGCAAGCCCGGCATTGTCGCCGGCGCCGCCCCTTTCGACCGCCGATTTCAGCGATGCGACATCGGCCTTGACCTGATCCAGCGCCGAAGACAGCCCGTCGACCTTGGCCGTTGCGGCGCCATTGCCGCTGGCTTCCCTGAGGTCGGCGATTTCGCGCTTCAGCGAAGCGATCTCGCCATTGACGCCGTCGAGCGAGACCGTGCCCGCCCCTGAGCCCGGAGCGCCAAGCACGCCGGCAAACTGCAGCCCCCCGGCGGCAGCCAGCGCGATGATACCGCCGATGATGCCGGCGGCAATGCCGCTCGTGCGCTTCGGTTGCGCGGCCATGGGCTGGTTCCCGGCTGTCCTTGGGGTTTCCTTGGGTGCACCCGGCTTGGGCGAGGCATCCTCGAAACTGTAGTCGGAGGTTCTGGCGCGCGGTGGCGCATCCGAAGCGGTGGGGTAAGGCTGCTCCGCCTGGGTGGACGCCTTGGCATCGGCGCTTTCGGGAGCGGCCTGCGCCGCGGCATCGGAGTGCTCCCACGGCTCGAGATCGGCTTGATCGGCGTGAACGGGCTCGTCAGGCGTCTCCGGCTGCGCATTGGCCATAGCAGCGGCATCCTCAGCCGCAACCGACCCTGCCGGGGCCTCGACGTCGTCCGAGTTGGCGACATCCGTCTTGGCGGCATCCGCATCGGCAATGCGCGAGACAGCGCCGGGTTCGAGTTCGATGGTCACCGGCTCGCGGCGGCTTTTCGAATGTCGCATCTTCGGCGTCTTGACCATGCCTGGGCTCCGCAATCCTGCTTCGTCTGGGCGCCCGACGGCGCGTGATGGTTTGAAAAATGGTCTAGCACATCATCATCAGGTGAAAAGGGGCGGCGTGATGACACGGGCTCAGTCGCCGCGGTGCAACAGCTCAAGCAGCGCCTCCTCCTGCGGTTCCCGCGCCATGCGTATTTTTTTGCCGGCGGCATTGTCAAACGCCGCTGCCACGCGCTCGGAGAGCGCAAAAGCCTGCGTATTTTCAAAGAGATCGCGCAGTTCCGCCCGGCTGGCCAAGGCCTGCAACGCTGCCGCCGCCTTGGCTGAATAGAGCAGCACCGCGTCGACCGCCTGATCGGACAGGCGTGTACGGATTTCAGCATCGGAATAATCGAGCGAAATCGTGTCGTAGGTTTCGACGGTGCGGACCTCGACGCCGGCCTTTCGCAGCCGCGCCTCGAATGCCGGAAACCGCACGCGCCCTGTGAGATAGACGACCGCCTTGCCGGAAAGGCCGGCAGCAATCGCCTCGGCCAGCCGCTCGGCGTCGCCCGCCCCTTCGCTGACCGACAAGAACCCTGTCGAACGTGCCGCTTCAGCCGTCCTGCGTCCGACGGCATGGCAAGGCAAGGCGGCGAGCGCACGAATGAGTTCTTTCGGCGCATGCCGCACCGCATTTGCGCTGGTCACAGCGACGGCCACGGCATTGTCGCTCGCAGCATCGGCGCCAACCCGCAGTGTCACCGTTTCGGTCAGCGGCAGAAGGAGCGGCTCAAATCCCAATTCCTGCAGCCGCCGCATGGTTCGCGACGCCCCGGGTTGCGGCCGCGTCACCAGGACACGCATATCAGACCCAGCCGTCGAAGAAGGTTTCGCCCGCTTTGACCCGCACCATCCTGGCCGCGTCCGTGCCGATGTCAGCGGCATCCAGCGCCAAGCCTTCGGCCTTGACCTCATGCGATTGCGTGCCATCGGGCGAAATGATCAGCCCGGCGAAAACCAGCCTGCCGCCCGAGATCGTCGCATAGCCGGCGATCGGCGTGCGGCAGGAGCCGTCGAGCGCCGCCAGGAAGGCGCGCTCACAGGCCAGCGCCTGGCCTGTCGGCACATCATGGATGGCCACCAGCATCTTTTCGACCTCGCTGTCGCCGATGCGGGTTTCGATGCCGATTGCGCCTTGTCCCGGCGCCGGCGGAAAAGCATCGACCGGCATCAGATCGGTGACGACCTGGCCGAGCCCCAGCCGCTTCAGCCCGGCAAAAGCGAGGATCGTGCCTTCGGCGACGCCTTCCTCCAGCTTGCGCAGCCTGGTCTGCACATTGCCGCGGAACATGACCACGTCTAGGTCCGGCCGCATGCGCCGGATCAGCGCCTGGCGCCTGAGCGAAGACGACCCGACCTTGGCGCCTTGCGGCAAATCAACAATGCGCTTCACCGCCTTGCCGATGAAGGCGTCCCGCGCATCCTCGCGCGGCAGGAAGGCGGACAGCTCCAGCCCGTCCGGCAGCACTGTCGGCATGTCCTTGGAGGAATGCACGGCGATATCGATCGTGCCGGCCAGCAGCGCCTCTTCGATCTCCTTGGTGAACAGGCCCTTGCCGCCGGCTTCCGACAGCGGCCGGTCCTGGATGCGGTCGCCGCTGGTCGAAATGATGACGACCTCGAAGGCTTCCGCCGGCATGCCGTGCGCTGCCATCAGCCGCGCCTGCGTTTCATGCGCCTGGGCGAGCGCCAGCGGGCTGCCGCGTGTTCCGATTTTCAAAGTTTGCATGGCGCGCGGTCCGTGATAACCCCCGGCTGGCTTTGCGTTTCCGGCGCTCTCCCTAACGAGGCCCGCCTCTACTAACTAGGAAAGTCCGGCGATACAATCTCTGGAGACAGCGACGAATTGATCCGCGTTCTGGGCATTGAGACGAGTTGCGACGAGACCGCCGCCAGCGTGGTGACGCTGGACGGCGATTCCGTGCCGGTGATTGCGTCCAACATCGTGCTCAGCCAGATCGAGGAGCACGCCGCCTTCGGCGGCGTCGTGCCGGAGATCGCCGCGCGTGCCCATGTCGAGGCGCTGGACGGCATTGTCGAGGCCGCTCTTGCGGATTCGGGCGTAGCCCTGGCCGACATCGACGCCATTGCCGCCACTGCGGGCCCCGGCCTGGTCGGCGGGCTGATCGTCGGCCTGATGACGGCCAAGGCGATTGCAGCGGCCGCCGGCAAGCCGCTGATCGCCATCAACCATCTCGAAGGCCACGCACTGACCGCAAGGCTGACCGACGGGCTCGACTTTCCCTATTTGCTGCTGCTGGTTTCCGGCGGCCACACCCAGATCGTCGCCGTGCGCGGCGTCGGCGACTACCAGCGCTGGGCGACGACCATCGACGACGCGCTCGGCGAAGCTTTCGACAAGACGGCCAAAATGCTCGGCCTGCCCTATCCCGGCGGCCCGAACGTCGAAAAGGCGGCAATGTCGGGCGATGCGACGCGCTTTGCCTTTCCGCGGCCGATGAGGGGCTCGGCGCAGCCCGATTTCTCCTTCTCCGGCCTCAAGACCGCCGTGCGCCAGGCGGCGACCGCCATCCAGCCGCTAAGCGAGCAGGATGTCGCCGACATCTGCGCCTCGTTCCAGGCGGCGGTAGCCGACGCACTTGGCGACCGCGTGGCCCGCGCGCTGGCCCGCTTCCGCGACGAATTTCCGGACAAGGCCGAGCCGGCGCTGGTCGTTGCCGGTGGCGTCGCCGCCAACAGAGCGATCAAGGCGACGCTGCAGAAGCAGTGCGCCGAGGCCGGCTTCGCCTTTGTCGCGCCGCCGCTCAAACTGTGCACCGACAACGCGGCGATGATCGCCTGGGCCGGGATCGAGCGGTTGCGGGCAGGCCTGTCGCAAGAGAACGGCTTCGATTTCGTGCCGCGTTCGCGCTGGCCGCTGGACAGCATTTCGGCGCCGATGGTCGGCTCCGGCCGGCGTGGAGCGAAAGCATGAGCGCCAGCAAGACAAGCGGCAGGGACAAGACCGGCTGGCGCGTCGCCGTGCTTGGCGGCGGCGCCTGGGGCACGGCGCTGGCGCTGGCGATGCTGCGCTCCGGTCACGATGTGCGGCTCTACGCCCGCGACGAAGAGACGGTTTCCGCGATCCGCCGCGGCGAGAACCCGCGTTATCTCCCCGGCATCGCCATTGAAACAGGCATTGCGGCGACCAGCGATATCGGCACTGCCCTGACTGATGCCGATTGCGCGCTGGCCGTAGCGCCGGCGCAGGCGCTGCGCGCCATGCTGACGACGGCGAAGCCCCATATGCCGAAAGGCATCCCGCTCGTTCTCTGCGCCAAGGGCATCGAGCGCGACACCGGCGCGCTGCTGTCGGCGATCGTTGGTGACATTCTGCCCGAAGCTCCGGTTTCGGCCCTGTCCGGTCCGAGCTTTGCCGCCGACGTCGCCAGGGGTCTGCCGACCGCTGTCGTGGTTGCTGCACGCGACGACGCCTTGGCGGCCGAGCTTGCCGCGCGCTTTTCGGCGCAGAATCTGCGCTGCTATTCCAGCGACGATTTGATCGGCGTCGAGATCGGCGGCGCTTTGAAGAATGTCTTCGCCATTGCCGCTGGCGCCGTCACCGGCGCCGGGCTCGGCGCCAGCGCGCAGGCCGCCATGGTGACGCGCGGCTTCGTCGAACTGCGCCGCATCGGCGCGTCCTTCGGCGCCAAGCCGGAGACGCTGATGGGGCTTTCCGGCCTCGGCGACCTTTTGCTCACCTGCTCTTCGGCCCAGTCGCGCAATTTCGCCTATGGGCTGGCGCTGGGGCAAGGCAAGCCCTTGGCCGGACTGCCGCTCGCCGAAGGCGTGCCGACGGCGGCGATCGCCGCCCGCATCGCCACCGAGCGCGACATCGACGCGCCGATCATCGCTGCGGTGTCGGCGATACTGGACGGCACGATCACCATTCGGCAGGCTGTGTCCGCGCTGATGACGCGACCCCTGAAGACCGAAACCGACCTCTGATCCCCTAACAAACCGGAGTTTAACATGCTGTTTGCGTTGATTTGCAAGGACAAGCCCGGCAGCCTGCAGGTGCGGGTCGACACGCGGCCGGTCCACGTCGCCTTTCTCGAAGGCCTGAACGCCGACAACAAACTGGCCTTTGCCGGCCCGTTCCTCGACGCCGAGGGCAAGCCCAATGGCAGCCTCGTCGTCGTCGAAGCGCCCGATCTCGCCGGTGCGCAGGCGCTGTCGGCTGCCGACCCCTATGCCAAGGCCGGGCTGTTCGAAAGTGTCGAAATCCGCCAGTGGAACTGGACCTTCAACAAGCCGGCGGCTAGTTAGTTCCGACGGCGCCTAGAGCGATCCCAGGAAAAGTGTGGAACGGTTTTCCGTCCGGAATTGCGCAAAAAATAGTAGTTGGAGCAAAGACATGAACTACTGGCTGTTCAAATCCGAACCTTCGGTCTTCTCCTTCGAGGCGCTGAAGGCCAAGGGCAAGGCCGGCACGCAGTGGGACGGCGTGCGCAACTATGCAGCGCGCAACAACATGAAGGCGATGCAGATCGGCGATCTCGGCTTCTTCTATCACTCCAATGAAGGGCTGAACGTCGTCGGCATTGCCGAAGTCTGCGGGCTTGCCCATCCCGACAGCACCACCGACGATCCGCGCTGGGAATGCGTCGACATCCGCGCCTTCAAGGACGTGCCGGACCCGCCGACGCTGGAGCAGGTCAAGGCCAATCCGAAGCTTGCCGAGATGGCGCTGGTGCGGCTTGGACGGCTTTCCGTACAGCCGGTGACGCCGGCCGAATGGAAGGAAGTCTGCCGCATGGGCGGCCTGACGCCGGCTCCGTGACGGTCCTCACGCCGAACAGCGCGAAAAAGTTCATTCTCGACAACACGGCGCTTATGTCGCCGCCGCATGTGCCGGAGATTGTCCTCAATCTTGCCGACGAAGCGCATGACCTCTGGCAGCGCACGGAGAACGAGCTGATTGAAATCGGCCTGCCGCCGCCGTTCTGGGCCTTTGCCTGGGCCGGCGGTCAGGGCCTTGCCCGTTACGTGCTGGACAATCCGTCGGATGTGCGGGGCAAACGCGTGCTCGACTTCGCCTCCGGCTCCGGCCTTGTCGCCATCGCCGCCGCCAAGGCGGGTGCGGCGCAGGTGATCGCCGCCGACATCGACCCGTTCTGCGAAACGGCGATCCGCCTCAACGCAGAGGCCAATGGCGTTGCCATCGACTTTTGCGGCACGGACTGCATCGGCACCGACGCCGGCTGGGACGTGGTGCTGGCCGGCGACGTCTTCTACGACAAATCCTTCGCCGACACGCTGATGCCGTGGTTTTCGACACTGAAGGCGCGCGGCGCTGACATCCTCGTCGGCGATCCGGGCCGCTCCTACATGCCGAAGGCGGGACTGGAGCCGCTCGCCGTCTACGAAGTGGCGGTGACGCGGGCGCTGGAGGACGCCCTGGTCAAGCGCACCACGGTGTGGCGCTTCGCTTGACGGCATTGCCGAACAGGCGTTCCATCGCGCATTGATTTGAAGAATACGCATGTCGTTATCCCAGAACCGTCAGGCTTTGGGCGGCATGCTTGAGGGGAGGGCTTTATGGATTTTTCAGTGGTGAACTGGCTGGCGGTGGTTGTCGCGGCCGTCGCGGCGTGGCTGTTTGGCGCGGTCTGGTACACGGTCCTCAGCAAGCCTTGGATGAGGGCGGCCAGGATCGATCCGTCAACGTCAAAGAAATCGATATTGCCCTTCATCATCTCCTTCATCGCCGAGCTGATCATGGCGCTGGTCTTGGCCTTGGTCGTCGGCGCGATGACGGGCGGCGAGCCGGTCCTTGTCGTAGGGCTGGTCTTCGGCTTCGTCCTCTGGCTGGGTTTCGTTGCCACGACGCTGACGGCCAACCATCGCTATGAGAATTTCGGCTGGGACCTGACCCTGATCGACGGCGGCCACTGGCTCGGCGTGCTGTTGATCATCGGCGCGGTGATCGGCTGGTTCGGGACGCCGGTCGCCGGCTGAGGCCTGCAGAAGTCGTCAGGTCTGCGTCCTGGCGACTTCGTCGAGGATCCATTCACGGAAAGCGATGATGCGCGGATCGTTGGCAGTGCTCTCGGGATAGACCAGGAAGTAGCCGAACTCCGGCCCCACGCGCAGACCGAGTTCAAAGGGCTGCACCAGCCTTCCCTGGGAAAGGTCGTTTGCCACCATGGCGAACTCGGCGAGCGCCACGGCATTGCCGTCGAGCGCCGCCTGCACGGCATCGGTAGAGGTTCCAAACACGATAGTCCGACTGTCGTCGAAATCGTTGATGCCGGCCGCCGCCATCCACATGCGCCAGTTCGGCCATGTCACGCCTTGGCGCGACCATTCGATATGGGCAAGCGTGTGGTTGAAGAGGTCGCGCGGTTCGCGCAGCGGCGGGCCGGAGGTCAGCAGGCTCGGGCTGCACACCGGAATGAGGATGTTGTCGAACAGGCGATGGGCGCGAAGCCCCGGATACTTGCCGACCCCGAACCGGATGCCGACATCGACGTCGTCGAGTTCGAAATCGCGCACTTCGTAGCCGATGTCGAACCTCAGTTCGATACTGGGCTGAAGTTTGCGAAAATCGTCGACGCGCCGCATCAGCCATTTTGACGCGAATTGCGCGTCGAGCGTTACCTTCAGCAATGCCGTGCCGCGCGTCAGCTTGCGCGCCCGCGACACCGCCCGGTTGAGCAGGTCGAGCGCATCGATCGAGGCCTCGAACAGCACCGTACCTGCCTCGGTCAACCGGATGGTACGACTGGTTCGCGTGAACAGCACCAGCCCGAGCTGATCCTCGATTTCCTTGATCTGATGGCTGACCGCCGCCGGCGTCAGCCCGAGCTCGTCGGCAGCGCGGGTGAAATTGAGGTGGCGGGCGGCGGCTTCCAGAGTCCTCAGCGCGCGCGTTCCGGGCAACAGACGGGACATCAACGTATCCTCAAATAAAACTTGACGATCCGAAAAGAACTACTCGTTTCTCTCATGGATTTCAATGCGGCATGATGCATCCATCGAAACACCATCAAGCCGGATTTGATATCCGGCGGAACACGGGAGCGCATCATGTCCATCTTCGTTTTGAACTCGCCAGCAGCTCGCTCGAACTGGTTGCATGCCGTAACGGACTGGCTTCGCCAGGCGAAAGTCGCCATCAACCTGCCGCGCCAGGACGTGGAGGATCTGTCGGATCGCCAGTTGCGCGACGTCGGCGCGCAGCGCAAGGACGTGACGCGGGCCGTGGACCGGGAACTCGGCCGGCTTGGATTGCTGGACACTGGGTGGCAGAAGCCGAGAAGGCGTTAGGCAATGGTGAGTAGTGAGTAGTGAGTAGTGAAGGATTGAAACGACGCCGAGACCATCCTACTCCCTACTCCCTACTCCCTACTCCCTACTCCCTACTCCCTACTCCCTACTCCCTACTCCCTACTCCCTACTCCCTACCTCACCACCCTCACCACCGTCCGGTCCGACACCAGCGGCAACAGCCGCGCCATTGTCCGCGCTGTCACCGCCACGCAGCCTTGCGTCGGTGTGAAGCCTGGGCGCGCCAGATGGAAGAAGATGGCGCTGCCACGGCCGCGCCGGCGCGGCGCCATGTTCCAGTCGAGCACCAGGCAGGCGTCATAGAGGCGGTCGTCGCGCCGCATTCGCTCATGGCTGGCGCCATAGGGGATTTTCACCGGCCGGTTGTAGTTGCGGTCGTCCGGCACCTCGCACCAGCCGAGATCGGCGCCGATCGGCGCCATCGCCAGCCGGGTTTTGCGGCCGGCCGCGAAATGATCGCCCCGAAAATATCCTGACAAAATCCGCATCTCGCCAAGCGGCGTCGCACCGTCGCCTTCGCGCTTGTTGGCTGAGATGCCGCCGCGTCCGAGCGCGCAGGCAAACACCTTGCTGCCGGCCTGCAATATCCCCTGGCTGGGGTTGCCCGGCCTCGCCCGAACCACCAGCACACGCAGCCCTTTCGGCAAAATTGCGCCGGCTGCATTGCGATCGCGTTTTTTCTTGTATGATCGTGTCACGGAACAAATCACTGTGATCGGACTGTTGCGCCGGTCAGCTTCCGCATAAATGGGGGGCGGTCAACTGAAAATTCTTTTCAAAACAATGGATTGATCCATGACATCACGTACCATTCTGATCGTTGACGACGATGACGACCTGCGCGGAACCCTCGTCGAGCAACTGGCCCTTTACGAAGAATTCGACGTCTTGCAGGAAGCGACCGCCGCCAAAGGCGTCGCCGCGGCGCGCGGCGGGCTCATCGACCTACTCATCATGGATGTCGGGCTGCCCGACATGGATGGCCGCGAGGCGGTGAAGATCCTGCGCAAGGGCGGCTACAAGGCGCCGATCATCATGCTGACCGGCCACGATACCGATTCCGACACGATTCTGGGCCTCGAGGCGGGCGCCAACGACTATGTCACCAAGCCGTTCCGCTTCGCCGTGCTGCTCGCCCGCATACGCGCACAACTGCGCCAGCACGAGCAGAGCGAGGACGCCACCTTTTCGGTCGGGCCCTACACGTTCAAGCCCAGCCAGAAGCTTCTGATCGACCAGCGCGGCGGCAAGGTGCGGCTGACCGAGAAGGAAGCCTCGATCATCAAATATCTCTATCGAGCCGACCAGAAGGTGGTCACGCGCGACGTCCTGCTCGAGGAAGTGTGGGGCTACAATTCCGGCGTCACCACGCACACGCTCGAAACTCACGTCTACCGGCTGCGCCAGAAGATCGAGCGCGATCCTTCCAATGCTGAAATTCTTGTGACAGAAAGCGGCGGCTACAAGCTGGTTCCTTAAACTTTTCATTGTTCAATAGGCGGTCGGGGCGGGACTGTTTCGGGGAGGATCCGGCTGGGGGAGCCTGGATCGGCCCGCTGCGCAGATTGAAGTGTTAGAGCGTCCTTTGCGCGTTCAATTGGACGCGCGGCGCTCTAAGGGAGGGATTGGACTGACCGTTCGGGGACGCAGCTAGAGATGGCGCTGGATGACGACATCCGCATCCTGTCCGCCGTGAAGCTCTTTGAGGGTTTCACGCAGGAACAGCTGCGCCTGCTCGCCTTCGGCGCCGAAGCCACCCATCTGCAGGCCGACCGCAAGCTGTACCGCGAGGATGACGAAGCCGACTCGGCCTATATCGTGGTCAGTGGCCGCATCGTGCTCTACCGGGAGCATGATGGCGACCGCATCCCGATCGGCACCGCCGGCCCCGGCACGATCCTCAGCGAACTGGCGCTGATCGCCGACTCAAGACGGCTGACCAGCGCCTCGGCCGAGACCGATTCGGAAGTGATAAGGTTGAGCCGCAAGATGTTTCGCCGCATCCTGGAGGAATATCCCGAGGTGGCGGTGAAACTGCACCAGCGCATCCTCGATGATTTCCAGGCCATGATCGCCCGCATCGAGAAGCTGGCCCCAAGGTTTGGCGGGTAGGTCCCCGCGACCGCGCTCACGCTTGGGTGTGTCGAGATTCAGGTCAGGCCGAGTCGAAAATGGCTGATACCGAGAACCGGAGCGGAGCGTACTCAAAGTACGCGAGCACCGGAAGCGCAGGTATCGGCCATTTGCAGGCCGGCCTCACCTGAATATCGGCCCGCCTAATCCAGGTCGAACCGCGCAATCACCGGCACATGGTCCGAGGGCCGCTCCCAGCCACGCGCCTCTCGCAGGATCTCATAGCCGGCAAAGCTCGGCACCAGGTTCGGTGACGACCAGACATGGTCGAGCCGGCGGCCGCGGTTCGAGGCTTCCCAGTCCCGCGCGCGATAGCTCCACCAGGTGTAGAGCTTCTGCTCTGGCGGCACGTCGAGCCGCATCAGGTCGACCCAGTCGCCGGCGATCCGCATCGCGTCGAAATTTTGCGTCTCGACCGGCGTGTGGCTGACGACGTTGAGCAATTGCTTGTGCGACCAGACATCGTGCTCCTGCGGAGCGATGTTGAGGTCGCCGACCAGGATCGAGGCCGACACCTCGTCATGCGCGGCGCGGATGGCGTTCATCTCGGCAACGAAATCGAGCTTGTGGCGGAACTTGCGGTTGATCTCCGGATCGGGCTCGTCGCCGCCGGCCGGCACGTAGAAATTGTGGACCAGGATTGCCTTGCCGCCGGCCTGCACCTTGACCGACAGATGCCGGCTGTCATCGATCTCGCAGAAGCGCCGTTTCTCGACAATCTCGATCGGCCGCCGCGCCACCGTCGCAACGCCGTGATAGCCCTTCTGGCCATGGAATGCGATGTGCTCGTAGCCGGCCTTGCGGAACGCCTTTTCCGGAAACAGCTCGTCGGGAACCTTCGTCTCCTGCAGGCAAAGCACATCGGGCGCCTGCTCCGTCAGCAGCCGCTCGACGATCGGCATGCGCAGGCGCACGGAGTTGATGTTCCAGGTGGCGATGGAGAAGGGCATGCGGCGGTCCGAACAAGGTCGCCGATCTACTGCCAGCCTAGCGCCACAAACACAAGCCAGCCTTTGCGGGCGGCGGCTCTGATTCAGGTCAGGCCGAGTCGAATGGCGGTCTCCGAGAACCGGAGCGGAGCGTACTTAAACCACGTGAGCACCGGAAGCGCAGGAGATCGCCATTGGCAGGCCGGCCTCACCGCATCTAGCGCTGGTTGGTGTTCAGCTCGCGGTTCGCCGCATAGTCGATGGCAAAGGTGTCCGCAGGGAAGCTGACGCCTTCCTTGGTGTTGTAGATCATCACCGTGGTGTCCTTGCCCTGCGCGTCGGTGATGGTCCACTGGCGCAGATCATAGGATTTCGGATCGAACATCATAGTGATCTTCGAATTGCCGAACACCGACTTGTCGGCAAGCTGGATGGTGGTGAGGTCGCTCTCTTCCTTGATCGATTTCACGCGGCCCCCCGAGAGGTCGATCTTGGTGTCGAGCAACAGCTTCAGCGGCGTCTTCGACAACGGATAGAGATCGGACGTTTTCAGCCGCTTGTTGAGGATGACCACCGACTTGCCGTCGGAAATCACCCGGAAATTCGACTTGCCGTCATAGTTGAAGCGAATCTTGCCTGGCCGCTCAAGGAAGAACTTGCCGCCGGTCTGCTGGTTGTTGGGGCCGAACTGGACGAACTCGCCGCTCATCGATTTGACCGAGGAGAAATGGTCGGCGATCTTTTGCGCCGTCGGCGGCACCGCCGCCTGCGCCGAGGCCAGGAGCTGGAACCCCGGCACGACGTTGATGGCCGCGGCGCCGGCAAGCATCAGGCCAAGGCCGAGCAACTGGCGACGGTTTGGAGCGAAATCGCTGATCGCGGAAAGATCGTTTTTCATGCCGGTCACTCTCGTGTGGTGTGTGTCTCGTTGCAGTCCGTGGACCCCCAGTTAGACTTAAGTTTGGCGGGCCGGACAGCGCTCAGTCGCTGTAACGCGCCAAAAGGTTCAAGGTTGCCGCCGGGCCGTATCGGCTGATCAGAACTTGTCGTCCTCGGTCGGCACCAGGATTTCGCGTTTGCCGGCATGGTTGGCCGGGCCGACAATGCCTTCCTTCTCCATCTTCTCGATGATCGAGGCGGCGCGGTTGTAGCCGATGCCGAGCCGGCGCTGGATATAGCTGGTCGACGCCTTGCCGTCGCGCAGCACGACCGAGACCGCCTGGTCGTAGGGATCGTCGGAATCCTCGAAATTGCTGTTGCCGCCACCGCCAGCGCCGCCCTTGCCCGACGGCTCGTCATCGTCCTCGCCGTCATCCTCGGTGATGGCGTCGAGATATTCGGGCACGCCCTGCAGCTTCAGATGGGCGACGATCTTCTCGACCTCGTCGTCGGCGACGAACGGGCCGTGCACGCGCTGGATGCGGCCGCCTCCGGCCATGTACAGCATGTCGCCCATGCCGAGCAGCTGCTCGGCGCCCTGCTCGCCCAGAATGGTGCGGCTGTCGATCTTCGACGTCACCTGGAAGGAGATACGGGTCGGGAAATTGGCCTTGATGGTGCCGGTGATGACGTCGACCGACGGACGCTGCGTCGCCATGATGACATGGATGCCGGCCGCGCGCGCCATTTGTGCCAGGCGCTGCACCGCGCCTTCGATGTCCTTGCCGGCGACCATCATCAAATCGGCCATCTCGTCGATGATGACCACTATGTAGGGCATTGGCTCGAGATCGAGGTTCTCGGTCTCGTAGATCGCCTCGCCGGTCTGGCGGTCGAAGCCGGTCTGCACGGTGCGCGAGATTTTTTCGCCCTTCTTTTCAGCCAACTGCACGCGCGCGTTGAAGCCGTCGATGTTGCGCACGCCGACCTTGGACATCTTGCGGTAGCGGTCCTCCATCTCGCGCACGGTCCATTTCAACGCCACCACCGCCTTCTTCGGGTCGGTGACCACCGGCGTCAGAAGGTGCGGGATGCCGTCATAGACCGAAAGTTCCAGCATCTTCGGGTCGATCATGATCAGCCGGCAGTCCTGCGGCGTCAGCTTGTAGAGCAGCGACAGGATCATGGTGTTGATGGCGACGGACTTGCCGGAGCCGGTGGTGCCGGCGACCAGCACATGCGGCATCTTGGCGATGTCGACGATCACCGCCTCACCATTGATGGTCTTGCCCAGCGCCAGCGCCAGCTTGGACTTGGTCGTCTCGAAATCGCGGCTGGCCAGGATCTCCCGGAGATAGACGGTCTCGCGCTTGGCATTCGGCAATTCGATGCCGATGGCGTTGCGGCCGGGCACCACGGCGACGCGGCAGGCAATCGCGCTCATCGAGCGGGCGATGTCGTCGGACAGGCCGATGACGCGCGACGATTTGATGCCGGGCGCCGGCTCCAGCTCATAGAGCGTGACGACGGGGCCGGGCCGCACCGCGATGATCTCGCCCTTGACGCCGAAATCCTCCAGAACGCCTTCGAGCAGGCGCGCATTCTGCTCCAGCGCGTCCTTGGACAGGCTGGCGTCGCGCACCACGTTCTTCGGCTCCGACAGGAAATGCAGCGACGGCATTTCGAATGTTTCCGAGCCAATCAGCGAGGTCTGCGCCTCGCGCTGGACGCGCGCGCCCGGAGCGGGACGCGGCGCAGGTGCGGCGACGCGGGTCGCTGCATCGGAGCGGAAGTTCTGCACCTTGGCGTTCGTCGCGGCACGGCGCTGGACCGGCTCGTCGTCGAGTTCGACCTCCTCGTCGCCATTGTCGAAACCGGCATCGAGGACGTCGTCATCGTCCGGATCGACGGAAACGCTGCGGTCATTGACCATGGCGGCGAAGAACTCCGGCTCGACGCGGGCGCGGCCATCCGGGCTCATCCGCGCTTCGGCGAATTCCGCCGATTCGACCCGTTCGGCGGCGCGGCGCCATGCGGTGGAGCGCTGCTCCATCTCCGGCTCGAACTCGTCGCGCTCCTGCTGGCGGCGCACAGCCCGGCGATGCATCCAGGCGCGGAAAGACAGCCACCAGTGGGTAACGGCGCCGAGCGCCAGTATCCCCTCGTCGCCCTCGTCCTCGTCTTCGTCGAAGAGCAGGTCGTCCTCTCGGGGATCGGGCTCCGCGGTGCGCTCCATGACGGCAAAGCCGTTCTTGCGCGCAATCAGCGCCGAGCCATAGGCAAACAGCCACAGCGCCGGCGCAATGAGCACCATGGCAATGATGCTGGCAACGATGCCGGTCGGGTAGCCGCCAATGACCACGCCCGGAATATTGAGCACCATGTCGCCGAACACCCCGCCGAGGCCGGTCGGCAACGGCCACGTCTTGGGCGGCACCACGCAGCCGGCCATCGCCGCCGCGAGCAGCGCGAAGCCGAACCAGGCAAGGCCGCGCTTCGGCAGCCTGTCGACGCCGCGCGCCGAAAACAGGAGAAAGCCCCAGATCACCGCCGGCACCAGGGCGGCGACCGCGGCAAGGCCGAAGAACTGCATGGCGAGGTCGGAGAATACCGCGCCCGCATAACCCATGGCGTTGGTGACGATGTTGTCGGTGGCGTGCGAGAAGCTGGGATCGGCGACGTTCCAGGTCGCCAGCGCCGCGACGCCAAAGGCGACCAGCGCAAACAGGCCGGCGCCGACCAGCCGCCCGACCTGGCGCCGCGCGAATGCCTGGATGCCGTGCCCCGTATCGGTCAGCGCGAGCGGTGCTGAAGCCCCTGAACGCATGCTTCGTTCCCCGTCTGTCATGGACTGGCCGGGCGCATGACGCACTCCGGCAGATTCGGATGTCAGACTATCGGGGGGAAGGTTAAGGCCGCATTAACTATACGGCAGCCGGAGCCACGATCTTGCTCACTCCACTGTAGGCAGTCTCAACAGTCCGGAACCAATCCGGTCGACGTCTCCCCGCTGGCGGCCATCACTAGAACGTGATTGCGCAGGGACCGAGACCTGCCAGCACGGTTGCCAAAAAGAGAGGCCCGGAATGACCCGGGCCTCAAAGCGTGAACTCCTTTCGGGAGCGTCACGACGGGATGGGAGAATGCGGGGCGGCCGAGCCGCTCCGCAAGGCTTACGAGTGGTAGGCCGCTTCGCCATGCGAAGTCAGGTCGAGGCCTTCGCGCTCGGCGTCGGCTGTCGGACGCAGACCGATGATCAAGTCGACGACCTTGTAGAGGATTGCGCTGCCGATGCCCGACCACAGCAGGGTTACCAGGACGCCTTTGCCCTGCGCCAGGAGCTGCGTGGCCGTGCCGGCATAGCCGGCGGCGAAGTCGGCCGTCGAATAGTCGACGATGCCGGCGCCGCCGAGGGCGGGATTGACCAGAATGCCAGTGCCTAGCGCACCGATGATGCCACCGACGCAGTGGACGCCGAAGACATCGAGGCTGTCATCATAGTCGAACGTGTTCTTCACCACCGAGACGAAGAAGTAGCAGACGAAGGTGGCAACGATGCCAAGCACGATAGCGCCCATCGGGCCGGCAAAACCTGCAGCCGGCGTAATCGCGACGAGGCCGGTGACCGCGCCCGAAACAGCGCCGAGCATGGAGGCTTTGCCGCGCAGCAGCGATTCAAGCACGATCCAGGCCACTGCCGCCGCCGCCGTGGCGACGAAGGTGTTGATCATCGCCAGCACCGCATAGGCGTTCGCTTCGAGGTTCGAACCGGCGTTGAAGCCGAACCAGCCGACCCACAGCAATGAAGCGCCGACCATGGTCAGCGTCATCGAGTGCGGCGCCATGATGTCCTTCTTGTAGCCGATGCGCTTGCCGATCATCAGCGCGCCGACGAGACCGGCAATGCCCGCATTGATGTGAACGACCGTGCCGCCGGCGAAGTCGATGGCGCCGAAGCTGAAGATCAGGCCGGACGGGTCGGCATAGGCGCTCGGGCCGCCCCAGAACCAGACCATGTGCGCGATCGGGAAGTAGATTAACGTCACCCATAGGATAACGAAAAGGATCAAGGCGGAGAATTTGACGCGTTCGGCGAATGCGCCGACGATCAGGGCGGGCGTGATGCAGGCGAAGGTCATCTGGAAGACGACGAACACCAGTTCAGGAATGGCGACGCCCTTGCTGAAGGTTTCCGAAAGCGTTGATACGTTGACGCCGGAGAGAAACATCTTCGAAAGGCCGCCGACGAAGGCGTTGCCCGGGGTGAAGGCGAGGCTGTAGCCGTAGAAGACCCAGATGATCATGACCACGCTGGTGATGGTGAAGACCTGCATCAGCACCGACAGCATGTTCTTGGTACGAACCAGGCCGCCGTAGAAAAGCGCAAGGCCGGGAATGGTCATCAACAGCACCAGCACGGTGGAAATCATCATCCACGTGGTGTCGCCCTTGTCGACGGTAAAAGCCGGCGCTGCTGGCGCTGCCGCCGCGACGGCGGGAGCCGCCTCCTGCGCGAAGGCAGCAACCGTGCCCAATGCTCCGAGCGCTAAGGAGCCCAGCAGCGCGGAGCGCGCCACTGACTTCAAGGTGGAAGGTATATTCATTGAACTCTCCATTGGAATACGTGTTCGCCGCTCAAAGTGCGTCGGTGTCTGTTTCGCCGGTACGGATGCGCACCGCCTGATCGATGCCGAAGACGAAGATCTTGCCGTCGCCGATCTGGCCGGTCTTGGCCGCCGCCGTGATGGCTTCGACGGCCTTGTCGACCAGGTCTGTGCTAACCGCGACTTCGATCTTGATTTTCGGCAGGAAACTGACCGCGTATTCCGCCCCGCGATAGATTTCCGTGTGTCCCTTCTGACGCCCGTAGCCTTTGACTTCGGTGACGGTCAGGCCCTGGATGCCGACGGCGGTGAGCGCTTCGCGCACCTCGTCGAGCTTGAACGGCTTGATGATTGCCATCACGATTTTCATAAGGTTTCACCCTTTGCTGTTGCGGTCCCCCGCGTTTGCACACCTTCACCGATCCCAAAAAGCCCGGAGAGTGCCCAACAGGATTCAAGCTCCGTGCCAGTTGCCGAAGCAGGGTGTTAACTCATTGTAAACAAACGGATCGCTCGAGTCCCGGCGCCACGGTGCGCACTGTCAACGGACAGTCACTGATTAAAAAGTAGGCAATTTTTCGAAAATGCCTATTCCGCAGGCGGCCGCTTCAGCCGGATCAGGCCTTCCTGGGCAACCGAGGCGATCAGGGTGCCGTCGCGGGCAAACAGCGAGCCGCGGGTGAAGCCGCGCGACCCCTGCGTCGACGGGCTGTCCTGCGTGTACAGGATCCAGTCATCGAGCGGATGGCTGCGATGGAACCACATCGCATGGTCGAGGCTCGCCGCCTGGATGTCGCGGTCGAAAATGGCGCGGCCGTGCGCAAAGGTCGAGGTGTCGAGCAGCGTCATGTCGGAGAGGTAAGCAAGCACCGCCGCCTGGATGCCGCGGTCGGCCGGCACCGGGCCGGTGGTGCGGATCCAGATGTTCTGCTGCGGCTCCAGCTTTTCGCGGCTGGTGTAATGCTTCAGCATCACCGGCTTCATCTCGATCGGCCGGTCACGCTCCCAGTAGCGCTTGATGCCGTCCGGCACCGCCTCGCCGAACTTGCCCAGCAATTCGCGCTGCGACAACAGGCTGTCGGGCGGCGGCACGTCGCGCGGCATCGGCAGCTGATGCTCAAGGCCAACCTCGTCCTGCTGGAACGAGGCTTCCAGCGAAAAGATCGCCTGGCCGTGCTGGATCGCCACCACGCGCCGCGTGGTGAAGGAGCCGCCATCGCGGATGCGGTCGACCTCGTAGACGATCGGCACCTTGGTGTCGCCGGGCCGCATGAAATAGCCGTGCAGCGAATGCACGTGGCGCTCGGGCTCGACGGTGCGCTGCGCGGCGACCAGCGCCTGGGCGATGGTCTGGCCGCCGAAAACGCGCTGCCAGTCGAGCTTGGGGCTGCGACCACGGTACAGATTGTGTTCCAGCTGCTCGAGGTCGAGAATGCTGAGAAGCTCGTCCATGGCCGCCGTCATGCTTCGTGACCTCGCCGTAAGATGCTATGGCGGTTTCCGACAGGAATGGCGGGCAGTCAAGGCCGGAATGCCCCAGTGGGCGGGGATGGTCGAGACTTCGAAAGGAATTGACATGGCGAACCGCAACCCGGACGCAAAAACCCCGCTCGACGTGCTGGTCGCTGGCGCCGGCTATGTCGGCCTCGCCGCCGCCGTGTCGCTGAAACAGGCGCGGCCGGGCCTCGCCGTGGCGGTCGTTGATGCTGCCCCCGCCGGCGTCTGGCAGAAGGACCGCCGCGCCTCGGCGATCGCCGCCGCCGCCTGCCGCATGCTCGACCAGCTCGGCGTCTGGCAGGAAATCGTCGGGCAATCGCAGGCGATCACCGAGATGATCGTCACCGATTCGCGCACCGCCGATCCGGTGCGTCCGGTGTTTCTCACCTTCGATGGCGAGGTCGCGCCGGGCGAACCGTTCGCCCACATGGTCGCCAACAAGGACCTGAACGGCGCCTTGCGCCGCCGCGCGCAAAAGCTCGGCATCGACATCATCGAAGGTGTCGCGGTCGCATCGTTCGACGGCAATGGCGCCGGCATCACCGTGCATCTGGCCGACGGCGCGGCGATTGAGGCGCGGCTGCTGGTCGCCGCCGACGGCGTCAATTCCAAATTGCGCGACATGGCCGGCATCAAGACGGTGAAATGGGAATATGGCCAGTCCGGCATCGTCTGCACGGTGGCGCATGAGCGCCCGCACAATGGCCGCGCCGAAGAGCATTTTCTGCCGGCCGGCCCGTTTGCAACGCTGCCGCTCAAGCCGACCGAGGACGGCACCAACCGTTCGTCGCTGGTCTGGGTCGAACGTTCCGAGGATGCCGAAAAGCTGGTCTCGGGCGACGACCTCGTCTTCGAGCAGGAGCTTGAATTGCGCTTCGGCCTGAAGCTCGGCGAAATCCGCGTCACCGACAAGCCGCGCGCCTGGCCGCTCGGCCTGACCATCGCGCGCGCCTTTGTCGCCCCGCGCGTAGCACTTGCCGGCGACGCCGCGCACGGCATCCACCCGATCGCCGGCCAGGGCCTCAATCTCGGCTTCAAGGATGTGGCGGCCCTTGCTGAAGTGGTGGTCGAGGCCGATCGCTTGGGACAGGATATCGGCGCGCTCGACGTGCTCGAGCGCTACCAGCAATGGCGCCGCTTCGACACGGTGCAGATGGGCGTCACCACAGATGTGCTGAACCGGCTGTTTTCCAACGACATCGGCCCGCTGCGCCAGCTCCGCGACATAGGCCTCGGCCTTGTCGAACGGATGCCCAGGCTGAAGGAGTTCTTCATCCGCCAGGCGTCGGGGTTGTCCAACGGCACACCACGGCTGCTCAAGGGTGAGGCGATTTAGGCCGGGAATGAGTGCCGCTTTGTCATAGACGCGGCTCGGCTCCTGACATCAGCCGCGCAATGTTGGCGCGGTGGCGCACGATCACGTAGATGCCGCCGGCGATGACCAGCAACCGGTAGGGCAATGGTTGTTCCATGCCGCCGACGAGGGCGATCGCGGTGAGCGCCGCCAGCATCGAACTCAGGGACACAATTCGGGAAACTGCCAACACCACGGCAAATGCCGTCGCCGCGCCTAGACCCACAGGCCAGGACATCGCCAACAAAACACCCAACCCCGTCGCAGCCGATTTGCCGCCGGTGAAATTCAGCCAGATCGAACGGCTATGCCCAAGCAAAACAGCGAGTCCGGCCAAGCATACAACCCAAGGAGCCCCAACGGGCATATCAGATATTGCCGACGGCGGCGTTGCGGAAGACCAGAAACAAAACCAACGGGCAAAGATGACCGCTGCCGCCCCTTTCAGCACGTCCACCAGAAGCACCACCAATGCTGGCCATTTCCCGAGTGTGCGCAATACATTTGTCGCACCGGTGGACTTGGAGCCGTGCTCCCGGATATCGATGCCCTTAAGCAGTTTCCCCGCCAGATAGCCGGCAGGCGTAGAGCCGATAAGGTAAGCGGCAGCCGATCCTACCACGCTCGCTATCCAGAATGACATGCGCCCGGGCTGTTTCTCAGTTGACCTCAAACCCCAGCTTCTGCCGCAGTCGCAGCATGCGTTGGTCGGCGACCTTGAAACTCTGCTCGCCGCTCTTGGCAACACGATCCAGCATCTGCAGCAGGTCTTCGCGCTCATGCGGATCGAGGCGCTCGCGCAGGAAGGGCGCCAGCTTGTCGATGACGATCGTCGTGTCGTCGATCTGCGCCGCGGCCCATTTGGCGTAGACGACGGCTTCATCGGTCTTCTTCTGGTTGTCCGCAATCTGCGAGATCACCTCGCGGATAACCGTTTCGCGCTTCGGCAGGATCGGACCATGCTCCGCCGCGATTGCCATGATCAGCGTTGCTGCCGCCACCACCGGATCGTCGATCGCCGTCAGCGGCGACAGCGCCGCCTGCTTGCGCAGCTTCTTGCGCCTTATGTTGCCCTGGACGCGGCCGACGACGTCGGCGACCTCGCGCGCGGCTTCGTTCATAGCCTTCATGCGATACCACCAGAACGCCCCGGCTCCCAGCACGCCGAGAATAGCAATCAGGAAAGGCATGTCGAATTCCCCCGAAAATTGCGGCGACGATAGGAGAACTCCGGCGTTGCTTCAACACGCAAGAATTGTATCTGATGAGAAAACAGAGCTGGCATCCAGACGCCGAGATCGGGCGTCCTGGGTGCAGGTCGCTCGTCACGGGCACTAATGATGCAACCGCTTAGCGATAACGCTGACTTCACATCGAGCGCGGTGCCCATTATGACGATCCGTTCGGCCACTGCAACGCGGCTGTCGGCGCGGTGACGCCAACCTGGGACGATCCGATGTTCCACCCGTTTCTCTACGGGTCGGGACAAGGGGCGGAGTTCCGCGCCGGCTTCTACGGCCTCGCCGGTTGGCATAGGGAAGGCCATATGCTGCGCGCGCTGTTCGAGGGCGTGATGTTCGAGCACCGGCGCCACATCGAAGTCTTGAAAAAAGCCGGCGTCGGCTTCGACAGAGCCGTGCTATCCGGCGGCGGCTCGCGCAGCGAACACTGGCCGCAGATCTTCGCCGACGGGCTTGGCGTGCCGATCACCGTCCCCGAAGCGCGCGAGACCGGCGCGCTTGGCGCGGCAATCGGCGCCGGGGTCGCGGCCGGCCTGTTCGCCGACTACGAGGCCGGCGTTGACGCCATGACCCGGTCAAGCGCCGCCTACCGTCCGAACCCGGCCATGCAGGACCATTACAACAGGCGTTATCGCGCCTATTGCGGCCTTGCCGATACGCTGCGATCGTTCTGGGCCGAACAGGCGGCAGAACCGAGTAGAACACCGCCGAGTAAACCACCGCAATGACCCAACGGCTCGATGGCGACTACGACTACATCATCGTCGGCGCAGGCACGGCGGGCTGCGTGCTGGCCAATCGGCTGAGCGAAAACCCGGCGACGCGCGTGCTGCTGCTTGAGGCCGGCGGCAGCGACAATTATCACTGGGTGCATATCCCGGTCGGCTATCTCTATTGCATCGGCAATCCGCGCACCGACTGGATGATGAAGACTGCCCCCGAAGCCGGCCTGAACGGCCGCTCGCTGGTTTATCCCCGCGGCAAGGTGCTGGGCGGCTGCACCTCGGTCAACGGCATGATCTACATGCGCGGCCAGGCGGCGGACTACGATGGCTGGCGGCAGATGGGCAATGTCGGCTGGGGCTGGGACGATGTGCTGCCCTATTTCCTCAAATCCGAGGACCATCATGGCGGCAAGACCAAGCTGCATGGCTCCGGCGGCGAATGGAAAGTGGCGCGGCAACGCCTGTCCTGGCCGATCCTGAACACGGTGCAGGAGGCGGCCAAGGAATTCGGCATCATGCCGCGCGAGGATTTCAATGACGGCGACAATGAGGGGTCCGGCTTCTTCGAAGTCAACCAGAGCAAGGGCGTGCGCTGGAACACAGCCAAGGCATTCTTGCGCCCGGCGCTGCGACGGCCCAACCTTCGGCTGGTCGTCAACGCGCATGTCGAGACAGTGCTGTTCGAGGGCAAGCGTGCTATCGGCGTCCGCTACCGCGCCGGCGGCCAAGCCATAGAGGCAAAGGCCAGGAGCGAGGTGCTGCTGACCGCCGGCTCGATCAACACGCCGAAACTGCTCGAGCTTTCCGGGGTCGGCGAGCCGGATCGCCTCGCCGCGCTCGGCATCGATGTGGTTCACGCCAGCCCCAACGTCGGCGAGAACCTTCAGGACCATCTGCAGATCCGTACCGTCTATAAAGTGTCGGCGGCGCTGACACTCAACACGCTTGCCAACAGCCTGAGCGGCAAGGCGAAGATCGCGCTGCAATATGCCTTTGGCCGCTCGGGACCGATGTCGATGGCGCCGAGCCAGTTCGGCATGTTCTCGAAATCCGATCCGTCGATGGCGACGCCGGACCTGGAGTACCACGTCCAGCCCTTGTCTACCGACCGGCTGGGCGACCCGCTGCACCCGTTCCCGGCAATCACCATGTCGGTCTGCAATCTGCGGCCCGAGAGCGTCGGCTCGGTGCACGCTACGACGCGCGAGCTGGCCGTGCAGCCGGAGATCCGGCTGAACTACCTCTCTACGGCGCGCGACCGCGAGATCGCGCTGCGTTCGGTGCGCCAGGCGCGCAGCATCATGACCGCCAAGGCTCTTGCCGGCTTCCATCCGGAAGAAATCCTGCCTGGTCTCGCCCACCAGTCGGACGAGGACCTGCTGCACCAGATCGGCTCGATCGCGACGACCATCTTCCACCCGGTCGGCACCTGTAGGATGGGTGTCGACGGCCGCGCCGTCGTCAGCCCGGACCTGCGCGTGACCGGTGTCGAGGGCCTGCGCGTCGTCGACGCCTCGATCATGCCGCGCATCGTCTCCGGCAACACCGCCTCGCCAGTGGTGATGATCGCCGAGAAGGCGGCGGATATGATCCGCCGGCCTGCATGACCTCGCCGCTGCCGCCTACGACCCCGGCACGTCGTAGATCGCCCTGACCTCGATCGTGCCGATTTCGGCCAGCGGAATCTCGCCTGCGATCGCCAGCGCCTGTTCGAGACCGTTGGCCTCGATCATGACGAAACCGAGCAATTGCTCCTTGGTTTCGGCAAACGGACCGTCAGTGATCAGCCGCTTGCCTTGGCGCCGCCGCACCGTCTTCGACGTCTTCACCGATTGCAGCGCCTGCGCGATGATCAGCTTGCCTTGCTGGTCCAATGACCGGTCATAGGCCATCGAATCGGCGTCGAGCTTGGCCAGACGCTCCGGCGTCATGGCATGAAGGTGCTTTTCCTCGCCGTAGACCAGACAGACATATTTCATTTCCAGCTCCCTTGCTGTGACGAACCATAGGTGATCACGGCGCCGGCGGCATCCTTGCCGGCAGCAGCGTGGTCGAGCACGCAGACCGCAATGCCGATCACGGCGACCGCAGCAAGCAGCCGGCCGAAGCCGGAAGGTCGCGAGCACTCGATCTCGTGTAGACGCGCGCTTTTGTCGGCGTCGTTCCAATGGGCAGAAAACAGATTGTTCATCTTGGATCTCCATCCGCCACGAGAATCCGTGGACGCTCGCAGGACGGCCGGCGCCGATGCAAGTCGACATTTTTGCACGCACATTTTTTCAGAAGAATTTGCAGGGCACGCCGGCGTCGCATCCGGCCGAAACAGCGCGGTGGTCTTCCCCTGCCGCCGCGCTATAGTTGGAGGGAACGCCGCGTGGCCGGCGCTGTCGCTGTAATCAAGGAGAATTCTATGGACCGTACCGCAAACGCCGTCTGGAAAGGCAATCTGAAGGAGGGCACGGGCACGCTCGACAGCCAGAGCGGCACCTTGAAGGGCACGCCCTATTCGTTCAAGGCTCGCTTCGAGGACGAGAGCGGCAAATCCGGCACCAATCCCGAAGAGTTAATCGCGGCGGCACACGCCGGATGCTACGCCATGCAGCTGTCGCATTTCCTGGCCGAGAACGGCACGCCCGCCACCGAGCTCGACGCCAAGGCGGTGGTGACGCTGGTCCCCGGCACCGGCATCACCGGCAGCGCCATCACCCTGATCGGCAAGGTACCGGGCATCGATGCGGCGAAGTTCAAGGAATTGGCCGAGAAGGCCAAGGCCGAATGCCCGGTTTCGAAGGCGCTCGGCGCCATCAAAGTGTCGCTCGACGCGAAACTGGGGTGATCCGCCGATTTTGCCCGGGGTAGCGATTCTTCGCGCCCCCCTCTGCCCTGCCGGGCATCTCCCGGGGAAATTGGAAGCTCGGTAGCTGGCACTCTTCTTTCGACGTTCGTAATTGGCGAAGGCCGGCGTGACATCTGATCTCCCCACTTGAGGGGGAGATGGCCGGCAGGCCAGAGGGGGGTGCTGTCCCACCAACGTCTCGGATAACTATTAGGCGCCCAGCGCATCAAGCCGGGCGCGAAGGGCTGCGACTTCCTGCTCCAGAGCCTCCAATCTCGCTTCCAGGTCGGAAGCAGGCAAGGCCGGCGCGCTCCGCTGCACCGATAACGCCGCGACGTCCACCGGTCCTGCGAGCAGATGCACGTAGCGGTCCTCGCGCTGGCCTGGCCCGCGCGGTATTTCCTGGATCAGCGGCGGTCGGCGGCCGATCAGCATGTCGAGTTCAGCGCGCAGGTCTTCGATCGACGAAAACCGCGCCATGCGCTCAGCTCGCGCCAGCAACTCATGCGCCGTCTGCGGCCCGCGCAGCAAAAGCAGGCCGATCACCGCAGTCTGCGGCCTCGTCAGCGAGAAGCGCTGCGCCATCTGATGCTCATAGCGCTCGACGCGCGAGCCGAACATCTGACGCACCAGCCCCTTCTGCTCGAGCAGCTTCAGCGTCCGATGCACCTCTGTCGGCTCGAGCGCCATCACAGGCTCGCGCGCCGTCTTCTGGTTGGCGGCTGCAAGTGCTGCATTCAGCGTCAGCGGATAGACATCCGGCGTCAGCTCCTTCTTCTCGATCAGGCAGCCGAGCACACGGACTTCGATCGGATTAAGGATTGGAAGCTCTTCGCTCATTGGGTTGAGTATCCTTTCTAGCGCCGGCGAGACAGCGCCCACCTCTCTGTCCTACCGGATATCTCCCCACCCGTGGGGAGATGTCCGGCAGGACAGAGGGGCGCGCGAAGGATCGCCGCGTTCGAGATTGCCGCGAGCGAACTCGCCTCAACTAAACCCGCCGCTCCACCATCATCTTCTTGATCTCGGCAATCGCCTTGGCCGGGTTGAGCCCCTTCGGGCAGGTCTGGGCGCAGTTCATGATGGTGTGGCAGCGGTAGAGCCGGAACGGGTCTTCGAGATCGTCGAGCCGTTCGCCCGTGGCTTCGTCGCGGCTGTCGATCAGCCAGCGATAGGCCTGCAGCAACGTCGCCGGGCCGAGATAGCGGTCGCCGTTCCACCAATAGCTCGGGCACGAGGTCGAGCAGCAGGCGCACAGGATGCACTCGTAGAGCCCGTCGAGCTTTTCGCGATCCTCATGGCTCTGCAGCCATTCCTTGGCCGGCTCTGGCGACACTGTCTTCAGCCATGGCTGGATCGAGGCGTGCTGGGCGTAGAA
The DNA here is from genome assembly GCF_040320155.1 of Mesorhizobium sp. M0771. Lineage (NCBI taxonomy): Bacteria > Pseudomonadati > Pseudomonadota > Alphaproteobacteria > Hyphomicrobiales > Phyllobacteriaceae > Mesorhizobium > Mesorhizobium sp. M0771. Next base: position 83,237 of record NZ_JAMYPC010000015.1, read on the forward strand.
ATTGGTGAGGTCGGGCACCAGATCCTTGACCACCTGCATATGCGGCAGCGGGTAGACCTTGACGGCGCCGGAAATGTCGTCGCAGCCCTTGGTGCAGGCCAGCGTGTTGGAGCCATCGATGTTCATGGCGCAGGAGCCGCAAATGCCTTCGCGGCATGAGCGGCGCAAGGCAAGCGTCGGATCGATCTTGTTCTTGATCCAGAGCAGCGCGTCGAGCACCATCGGCCCGCAATCGTCCATGTCGACGAAATAGGTGTCGATGCGCGGGTTCTCGTCATCGTCGGGCGACCAGCGGTAGATGCGGTATTCCCGCAGGTTGGTGGCGCCCTCCGGCTTCGGCCAGGTCTTGCCCGGCTGCACCTTGGAGTTCTTGGGAAGCGTGAGTTCGACCATTACCTCAGATCCTTTCGGATGACGGGCTTCGGCACCATGGTCAGTACACCCTGGCCTTCGGCGCGATCTTGGCAAGACTGATGCCGCCGTCCTTTTCCGCCACCAGCGGCTCGGTGTGCACGGGACGATAGCTGAGGCTCACCTGGCCGTCCTCGCTTAGCCGGGCCAGCGTATGCTTGCGCCAGATAGTGTCGTCGCGGGCCGAGAAATCTTCGCGCGCATGCGCGCCGCGGCTCTCCTTGCGCGCCTCGGCGCCGTAGACCGTGGTGATGGCGTTGGCCATCAGATTTTCCAGCTCCAGCGTCTCGACCAGGTCGGAATTCCAGATCATCGAGCGGTCGGAGACTTTCAGGTCCTTGAGCCCGGTCCATATCTGCGAAATGCGCTTGCAGCCGTTTTCGAGCGACTCCTGTGTGCGGAACACGGCGGCGTCTTCCTGCATCGCCTTCTGCATTTTCTCACGCAGAACGGCGGTTGGCGTCGAGCCATTGGCGTGGCGCAGCCGGTCGAAGCGGTCCATGATCTTTTCGACCGAGGCTTCGTTTGGCGAAGGGATCGCCGAATTGCGGTCGATGACCTGGCCGGCGCGGATTGCGGCGGCGCGGCCGAACACCACCAGATCGATCAGCGAGTTCGAGCCCAGCCGGTTGGCGCCGTGCACGGAGGCACAGCCGGCCTCGCCGACCGCCATCAGCCCGGGTGACACCCGGTCAGGATTCTCGACAGTCGGGTTCAGCACCTCGCCCCAGTAATTGGTCGGCACGCCGCCCATATTGTAGTGCACCGTCGGCAGCACGGGGATCGGCTCCTTGGTCAGGTCGACGCCGGCGAAAATCCTGGCCGATTCCGAAATGCCCGGCAGCCGCTCATGCAGCACGGCCGGATCGAGATGGTCGAGATGCAGGAAGATATGGTCCTTGTTCTTGCCGACCCCGCGGCCTTCGCGGATCTCCAGCGTCATGCAACGCGAGACGACGTCGCGCGAGGCCAGGTCCTTGGCCGACGGCGCGTAGCGCTCCATGAAGCGCTCGCCCTCGGAATTGACGAGATAGCCGCCCTCGCCGCGCGCGCCTTCGGTGATCAGGCAGCCGGCGCCGTAGATGCCGGTCGGATGAAACTGCACGAACTCCATATCCTGCAACGGGAAGCCGGCCCGTGCCGCCATGCCGCCGCCGTCGCCTGTACAGGTGTGCGCCGACGTCGCCGAGAAATAGGCGCGGCCATATCCGCCGGTCGCCAGCACCACCATCTTGGCGGAGAAGCGATGGATGGTGCCGTCGTCGAGGTTCCAGGCGACGACGCCGGTGCAGGTGCCGTCCGGTTCCATGATCAGGTCGAGCGCAAAATACTCGATGAAGAACTGTGCATTGTTCTTCAGCGACTGGCCGTAGAGCGTGTGCAGGATGGCGTGACCGGTGCGGTCGGCGGCAGCACAGGTGCGCTGCACCGGCGGGCCGTCGCCATAATTCATCATGTGTCCGCCGAACGGCCGCTGGTAGATCTTGCCCTCTTCGGTGCGCGAGAACGGCACGCCGTAATGCTCGAGCTCGTAGACCGCCGCCGGCGCCTCGCGCACCAGATATTCCATGGCGTCGACGTCGCCCAGCCAGTCCGAACCCTTGACGGTGTCGTACATGTGCCACTGCCAGGAGTCCGGACCCATGTTGGACAGCGACGCGGCAATGCCGCCTTGTGCCGCCACCGTGTGCGAGCGGGTCGGGAACACTTTGGTGATGCAGGCCGTGCGCAGGCCCTGCTCGGCCATGCCGAGCGTGGCGCGCAGGCCGGCGCCGCCGGCGCCGACGACCACCACGTCGAACTTGTGGTCGACAAAGGTATAGCCGGTGGCCGATTTCGCGTCCTTGGCCAAATCAGCCTCCGAATGCCAGTTTGAGCAGGGCGAAGATCGAGGCGACGCCGACCGCTATGGTGAAAAACGTGCTGAGTGCGATCAGCGCCAGCTTCATGCCTTCGGCATGCACGTAATCCTCGATAATGACCTGCATGCCGACACGCATATGGGTGAGACCGGAAACGAGCACCAGCGCCAACACCAGCGCCACGAACGGACTGGCGAGCGCCGCCCGCACCTCGGCGAAGCCGGCGCCATTGAGCGCGATCAGGAACCCGACGAAGAACAGTATCAGCGGGATGTTGGCAATGGCCGTCAGCCGCTGTCGCCAGAAATGCCCGGTGCCTTCGCGGGCCGAGCCCAGACCGCGGACCTTGGCCAGCGGCGTGCGCATATCGTTGTTGTTCGTGCCGCTCATCACAAGGTTCCCCGCGCCATGTAGCCGGCGACCCAGATCAGCAGCGTGAGCAGGATGGAACCGGCGAGCGTCGCCCAGGCGATCTTCGATGCCGTGTGTTTCTCCAGCCCGGCGCCGGTGTCCCAGACGAGATGGCGCACGCCGCCCAGCATGTGGTGCATCAGCGCCCAGGTGTAGCCGAGCAGGATGAGCCGGCCGAGCCAGGTGCCGAAGGCCCAGTTGATCCAATCGAAAGCGCCTTGCGAACTCGCCGCCGCCGTCAGCCACGCGGCGACCAGCAGCGTGCCGAAATACAGCGCCCCGCCAGTGATGCGATGAATGATTGACATCGTCATGGTGATCGGTGGGCGGTAAATCGTCAGGTGCGGCGACAGCGGCCGTTCACGTCTGGCGGTTCGGGTGGCTGGTGATTTGCTCATGGCTGCCCCAGTTCGATGTCCGGAGCCGCGGTGGAAAGCGGCACTTACCGCCTCGATATATGACTTCAGACAGCCGGTTTCTAATGCTCTTTTTGCACCGCGTCAAAGCCGGAAAATCGTTTTGAAAACGTCATTTAGTCTGACAAAAGGCTGCTGTTTCGCTTCAATCGATTTGGCCACCGTCGAAAGCCGGCGCACCGTTCGCTGCAGTGCGGCATTTCCTTTGCAATCGACGCCAGGCTATCGTTTGCAGGTCTGTGGTGTCGAGCCCCTCTTCATCACCAGCGCCTCGCGCGCGTCGATCACGATTGCGTCATGCGACGCGGCTTCCTGGTAGCGGCTGGACTGGTTGGCGGGTGATGCGGCAAACTCCTCGGTCGTGCCATCGGGCCTGACAACGCGCAACGCCGTGCCGAGGTTCTGGATGGTGATCATGCCGCCATTGCCGCATCTGTAAGTTGCCGTGCCGACAGCAGACCGCGGCGCGGTAAGGTCGGTGACGATCTTGGCTGAAGGTGCGGCAGGCGCTGTCGGAGCCGTTGCGGAAGCCGGGGGCGCCACAGGTGCGGCGGACTGCTGAGCCGGCACGGGCGCGACAGTGGGTGGTACGGTATTCACCGCCGTCGGCGCGCCGTTCTGCGGCACGCAGGCTGCGGCAGTCAGCAAGGGGATCGACAACAGCGTCACCCGAAACGTCCGGCGTAACGCCATATGCTGTCCTCCTGCGCGGCTAACTAGCCGCGATGTTCCACCAAGATCAAGCTCACCCGACGTCAGCGTAGTTGTGTGCGTCGCGGCCGATGGTGCGGGCAAGCATGGCCGAATGATGACGCCCGGGTTTTCCATCCCGTCGGATATTAACCATGTTTGGCGAGAGATCGCCGCCGGATGCGCCTGCCCTCTTAACAAAGGTTAAGAAAAGGTTAATTTCCGATTCGATCGGGTCCACAGCAGAGAGGACACCATGCTTTCGAATTCAGGAAGAGCGCGCCTTGCGGCGCTTGTGCTGGCGACAGCCAGTCTCGGCTTCGCCGCCCCGGCAATGGCCTGGTCGCGCCATCATGACCGCGTCTATGCCGATTCCCTAGGCAATCTCGTCATCGACAGCGCCGCCGGCTACAAGCGCATCATTGTCGGCCAAGGCAGGCTGGCCAAGAAATTGTCCGACTACACCAGCGCCGGGCAGCCGGAAGCGGAACCGGAAGTCCTTTATGAAGACGAGGCGGATCACATCTCCAGGCGTGGCTGCTACCAGCCGCCGGTGTTCGTGAAGGGCCGCTCCTATATGTACGGCCTCTCCGATGGCGAAATGCCCAACCTCAGCCCTTGCCGCTGATGATCCGGCACGGCCGAGAGGCCGTTTAAGCGAGACGCTAACCGACGCTGCCTGTATCCGGGATGAACACCGTTTCCGCCCGCTCATAGGACAATCGCACGCTGTCGCGGCCGTTCTTCTTGGCCTTGTAGAGCGCTTCGTCGGCGCGCCGCATCAGCGGCTCCAGCCCTTCGTCGCCGGTGCGCGCCGCGACGCCGAAGCTCGCGGTCACCCTGGTGCCCGGCGGCAACCCGTCGACACTGCCGGCCGAATAGTGCGTGCGCACGGCTTCGGCAAACAGCCGCGCCGTGGCAAGATCGCTCAGCGACAGAAGCACGGCGAACTCCTCGCCGCCGATGCGGCCGGCAACCGCACGCGTGCCGGCGGCCGCGCGAAGCTTGGCGGCGAAGTCGGCGATCACCTGGTCGCCCGCGGCATGTCCGTATTTGTCGTTGAGCGCCTTGAAGTGATCGAGATCGGCCAGCACCAGCGCGACCGGCACCTTGGTAACAGCGCAATGCTGCAGCACCAGCAAGGCGCGCTCCTCGAAACCCCTGCGGTTGAGCAGGCCAGACAGCGGATCGGTGTGCGTCTCGGTCTTCAGCGCCTTCATCACGTCGAGCGCAGCTGCCGAGAACAGGCAGAGCGCGATCAGCAACGACAGCAGCGCGTGCGTCAAAAGCGCCGTCGTCCAGTAGGACGAGCCATAAAACCCGTCATAGCTGGTGAACGGCCCGTGCGAGATGACGACGAGCAGCGTGCGGCCGATGAAGTTCAGCCCGGACAGCAGCGACAACACGAACAGGATTTTTTCCGTCGGGCCGTTCTTGCGCACGGCGCGCAGCTCGGCAGCGACCAGCAGGCTGAGGCCGCCAAAGCCGAAATTGATCGACAGGATGCGCCAAGTCAAGTCCGGCTGGACGAACAGGAACCAGCAGAATGCCACCATCCCGCCACCCGCCAGAATGCCGATCGCGATATAGGGCACGCGCCTGCCGTAGCGTGAGATGATCGCACCGACGAGGCAACAGGCGGCGAGCGTGAAGCAGAGGTTGGAGACCAGCTTGGTCAGCACCATGCCGCCGGGCAGCGTGAAATACTGCAGCAGGAAGCCGGGCGCGGACACGCAATAGCTCGTGCCGAGCACAGCCAGATAGGGCCGGTGGCGCTGATAGAACCACAGCAGGAGGAACGCCGCGCCGAGCGCCAGCGCGATCGTCGGATTGAGCAGCGCTATGAACAGGCCGGTGTCCAAAGGACGGTGACTTCCCCGCTTGACGTCAGGGAAGACCTTAGAGCGCAAGCCCCAACAAGCGGTTAAGCCGGGACGAATATGCAAGTCGCCACTCATGAAGCTGGTGCACGGAACCGGGACCTGAGGCCGGCGTTTCCTGACAGCAATCAAGGAGAAGTTGTTCATGGCCGACACGATCACGCTGACCGATCACGAAGCAATTCGCTCATGGGCCGCAGGGCGCGCCGGATTTCCGGCGATCGTCGATGTATCGCCCGAAACCGGAACGCAGCCGTTGCTGAGGCTCGTCTTCGGCCAGCACGCCTATCAGGACCAGGATCAGCCTGAACGCCCGGTCAACGCAGGCGGCTACGAGCTGGTCGAATGGGACGAGTGGTTCAAGATCTTCGACGAGCGCGAACTGGCGCTGGTGGTCGCGACCGACGAACCCGGCAGCCGGGAGGAATTTCATGAAATCATCCGGCGTGCCGGCTAGGGCATAATACCCCAAGGGTCTTAGAGCGGCGCGCTTTAAACAAAACCCCGAACGGTTTTGCCGTTCGGGGTTTTGCATACGCTCAGGTCAGGCTTGAACCAGTCTGCGCTATTTCCAGTCGCGGATGTCGACGAAATGGCCGGCGATCGCCGCCGCCGCCGCCATTGCCGGCGATACCAGATGGGTGCGGCCCTTGAAGCCCTGCCGGCCTTCGAAATTGCGGTTCGAGGTCGAGGCGCAGCGCTCATGCGGCTTCAGCCGGTCGTCGTTCATGGCCAGGCACATCGAGCAGCCCGGCTCGCGCCAGTCGAAACCGGCGGCAATGAAGATCTTGTCGAGACCCTCGGCCTCCGCCTGTTCCTTGACCAGACCGGAGCCCGGCACGATCATCGCATCGACATGCGCACTCACCGTCTTGCCTTCGACCACCTTGGCCACCGCACGCAGATCCTCGATGCGGCCATTGGTGCAGGAGCCGATGAAGACGCGGTCGAGCGTGATGTCGGTGATCTTCGTGCCCGGCGTCAGCCCCATATAGTCGAGCGCGCGGATCTTTGACGTCCGCTTGTTCTCGTCCGTGATCTCTTCCGGATTGGGAACGACGCCCTGCACCGAAACGACGTCCTCGGGCGAGGAACCCCAGGAGACGATCGGCGGCAGCTTGGCCGCGTCGAGCACGATCACCTTGTCGAAATGCGCGCCCTCGTCGGACTGCAGCGTCTTCCAGTATTCGAGCGCGGCGTCCCACGACGCGCCCTTCGGCGCGCGCGGCTTGCCCTTGACATAGGCGAAGGTGGTTTCGTCGGCCGCGATCAGGCCGGCGCGCGCGCCGCCCTCGATCGACATGTTGCAAATCGTCATGCGGCCTTCCATCGACAGCGCGCGGATCGCCTCGCCGGCATATTCGATGACATAGCCGGTGCCGCCGGCGGTGCCGATCTCGCCGATGATGGCCAAGATGATGTCCTTGGCGGTGACGCCTTCCGGTAACTGGCCATCGACACGCACCAGCATGTTCTTGGCCTTGCGCTGGATCAGCGTCTGGGTCGCCAGCACATGCTCGACCTCGGAGGTGCCGATGCCATGTGCCAATGCGCCGAAGGCGCCATGCGTCGAGGTGTGGCTGTCGCCGCAGACAATGGTCATGCCAGGCAGCGTGAAGCCCTGCTCCGGCCCGATGATGTGGACGATGCCCTGGCGGATATCGTTTTCGGAGTAATATTCGACGCCGAAATCCCTAGCGTTCTTGGCCAAGGCCTCGACCTGGATGCGGCTTTCCTCGTTCTTGATGCCGAACTTGCGCTCGGGCGAGGTCGAGACATTGTGATCGACCACGGCCAGCGTCTTTTCCGGATGCCGGACTTTTCTGCCGGTCATGCGCAGACCTTCGAAGGCCTGCGGGCTGGTCACTTCATGGACGAGATGGCGGTCGATGTAGAGCAGACAGGTGCCATCATCCTGGCGGTCGACGACATGGTCGTCGAAAATCTTGTCGTAGAGGGTGCGCGGTGCGCTCATGTGCGTAAATCCGTCGATTTGCAAAAAGGGGAAGGGCAGACGCGCGAAGCCTTCGGCGCGGCGAAAGCGGCTTAGCTAAGTCGGCTGGTGAGCGCGCCGGAAATGCGCGAAGAGAAACGCGACGGCAGGCGTTTTCTGTCCTGCAGCACGAAACCCTTATAGGCTGGATCGCCAAAAAGCTCTTCCATGGCGTGGCTCATACCAATGTTTTGGCTTTTCGGCAATTGCGGCGTGTTTTCGCTTCTCCCCTTGTGAGAGAAGGCGAAGAGGGCGGCGCTCAAAGCACCTCGAACACAAAAGTCTTCACCAGCGCGTCCGGCTCGGCGATCGCATAGCAGCGGAACCATGGGCTTTGCTCGGCCGGCCGCCATTTCCCGGCCCGCTCCAGCCCGTCGAACACGTCCTGGAAGCCGCCGCTTTCGAAAACCTGGTCGCGCACGGTGAAGATGGCGTGGCCGCCTTTCCTGGTGATGCGGACAAGCTCGTGCAGGCCGGACGCCGGCGCATGGCCGATGGTGAACACGCCAGTCGAGAAGAAGGCGCGGAAATGCCCGTCCGGCCAGGGTAGCGGCCCGCCGAGCATGGCCTGCTTCAGATCGCCATAGGCATTGCGGCTGCCGGCGATCTTCAGCATGTCGTCGGAGAGGTCGAGGCCGGCAATGTCGTGATAACCCAGCGCCTTCAATGACGGGCCTGACAGGCCGGTGCCGCAGCCGGCGTCGAGCAGCGGGCCTTCACCCACCTTCACATGGCGCGCCACCCAGGCGGTGATCAGGAACGGCAGCAGATAGCCGAGCGAAGCGGTCTCGCCGTCATAGGTCGCGGCCCAGTCTGCATAGGCCTTGGCCAGCCCTTCCGGCGTGTCGGCCGAATAGACGGTACCCAGCGCCGCATTGGCCTTGTCGATCGTCATCGCCTGCATCCTCCGGAATCCTGTCCTCCGCGATCGTAGCCGTGCCCGCGTCGGACTTCTATTCCTGCTGCGCCCGCCGCAGTCGTTGCTCCAGCCCCCGCAGCGCCAGCGACAGGCTGACGGTGAGGATGAGATAGATATAGGCGACGATCGAATAGGTCTCGAAGAAGCGGAACGAGCCGGCGGCGTAGATCTTGCCCATCTGCGTGATGTCGGCGACGCCGAGCACCGAGACCAGCGAGGAATCCTTGACCATGGCGACGAAGTCATTGCCGAGCGGCGGCAGGATGGTGCGGATCGCCTGTGGGAAGACGATCAGCCGGAAGCGCTGCGTGCGCGTCAGCCCGAGCGCCTTGGCAGCCTCGATCTGGCCTTTCTCGACTGACTGGATGCCGGCGCGGAAGACCTCGGAGATGAAGGCGGAATAACCGATGGTCAGCGCCATGATCGCACGCCACAACAGCGACACGTCGCGCACCAAAAGCTCGCCGAGATAGCCGGCGTTTTGCAGCGGCGCGGTCAGCGCATTCCACGCAGCCACGAAGGCCGGCGCGCCGGCGAAGGCGATCCAGAACAACAGCACCAGGATCGGCACGCCGCGGATGATCTCGACATAGAAACGAGCGATCTGCTTGAGCCAACGCGACCCCGACAACCCCATCAGCGCAATGCCGAGCCCGACGGCGGAAGCCAGCGCGAAGGCGACCACGGTGACAAGAATGGTGATGCCGATGCCCTTGGCGACGGTGGCAAAAACCTGGGCGTAGAGATCGCTGGCGGCAATGGAGAGCGCAGCGACGACGGCGAGCGCGATCGCGGCGGCAAGCCACCAGGGAAAATCGGGTTTTGAGGTTGAGGCGAGCATCAATGCCCAACGCTGGTGAACAGCTGCGCTCGCAAGATCTGCCGATCTCCCCCCTTGCGGGGGAGATGTCCGGCAGGACAGAGGGGGGTGCTGTCCCTCCAACCTGTCAAACGGTTACAGTCACAACCTTTGGCCTCTTTGGAAAAGCTCAAAACAAAAGGGAGGCGATCCTTCACACCCCCCTCTGCCCTGCCGGGCATCTCCCCCGCAAGGGGGGTCAGCGGCCGTCGCGCCAAGACGGCCTACTGCCCCATCTTGTAGTCGAGAAACCACTTCTTGTTCAGCGCCTCGATCGTGCCGTCGGCCTTCAGCGCCGCGATCGCCGCGTTGACCGGCTTCACCAGGTCCGAGCCCTTCGGGAAGATGAAGCCAAAATCCTCGGTGCCGAGCGGGCCGCCGATCAGCTTGAGCTTGCCGCCGGAGGCATCGACATAGCCTTTGCCGGCGGTGCCGTCGGTCAGGACGACATCGACGTCGCCGGATTTCAGTGCCTGCACCGAAGCGCCGAAGGTCTCGAACTGCTTGATGCGCGGGTTCTGCTCATTGCCGTCGAGCACGCTGTAGACGGCGGTGTAGAACGGCGTCGTTCCGGCCTGCGCGCCGATCAACCCGTCCTTGAAGGCGGCGAAGGTCTTGGCGTCGGTGAAGCGGCTTTCATCGGCGCGCACCAGCATGAACTGCTCCGAACGCATATAGGGGTCGGAGAAATCGACCTTCTCCTTTCGGTCGTCCTTGATGGTGATGCCGGTCATGCCAATGTTGTACTGGTTGTCGGAAACCGCCTGGATCATCGCGTCCCAGGAGGTGTTCTGGTACTCCACCTTGAAGTTCAGCCGCTTGGCGATTTCGTCCATCGCGTCATACTCCCAGCCGATCTGCTTGCCGGTCTTGGCGTCGATGAACTGCAGCGGCGGATAGGCGTTTTCCGTCACCACCACGACCTTCTTGCCGCCGAGATCGGGCAGCGCATCGGCCGCCCATGCAGCGACGGGCGCGAGGAAACAGGCCGCGAGGGCGGCCAGCAGCAGCTTCGATTTGGTCATGACACGCTCCAGGATGAGAAGCCCGCTTGCAGCCGGGCTCGCATGAAAATCCAGGCGCGACTTTAGCCGTCCGCAGACGGCTTGCAAGCCGGTCCGGTGCTCAGCGTCCGGTGAAAGCGGATTCCAATGCCTTCAACCAACGCGGTTTTAGAACGCCCCGTGGTCGGAATTTATTCCGTGATTGCGCCGCCGGCAAACCAGGCCCCTCCTGGACACGGGAACCCGTCAGATGACGGATCAGGATGGTGACGTCGCCTCACGCAGCTTGGCGACAAATCCGGTCAAGGTCCGGTGCAGCGACTTCAGCTCCTCGACTTCCAGCGGCATGGCGCAGGCAAGGCCTGCGGATACGTCCTTGATGCGGGCGCGCAGCGCCTGGCCCTTGGCAGTCGGTTCGACCAGCACGCGGCGCTCGTCGGCCGGATCGCGACGGCGGGTGACGAGACCAGCCGCTTCCATCCGCTTGAGCAGCGGCGTCAATGTCGCCGAATCCAGCCCCAGCGCCTCGCCGAGTTCGCCGACCGTGCTCGGCGCATGCTGCCACAGCGCCAGCATCGCCAAATATTGCGGATAGGTCAGGCCGAGCGGGTCAAGCAGCGGCCGATAGAGCTTGGTCATCAGCCCGCTCGCCGAATAGAGCGCGAAGCAGAGCTGTTGGTCGAGGCGCGGAACGGCGATCCTCCCGGCGGTGTCCGCCGGGACTTCGCTGGCCCTGGTTTCGGTCTTCGTCGTCATGCTGCCTTTGCCGGAAGCGCCACTGTCGAAAGCGCCACCTCGATATTGCCTTTGATCGCATTGGAATAGGGGCAAATCTGATGCGCTGCCGATACAAGCGCTTCCGCCGCCGCCTGATCAAGGCCTTTGGTCTCCGCGGCGAGTGCGACACCAAGTTTGAAGCCTTCACCATTGGGAAGCAGGCTGACGGTGGCGCTCACCGCCGCATCCTCCAGCGGCAGCTTCTGCTTGCGCGCGACGAAGCGGATGGCGCTTTCGAAGCAGGCGGCATAGCCGACCGCGAACAGCTGCTCGGGATTGGTGGCGCCACCCTGTCCGCCGAGCTCCTTCGGCAAAGCGAGGTCGACCTTCAGCAGGCCGTCGCTGGTCTCGCCGTGGCCGGCGCGGCCGCCGGTGACGCGAGCCTGTGTGGTGTAGAGTGCCATGTCAGTTCTCCATTTGATTTGTAAACGATTATTTAGTGTACAATGTAATTCGGGTCAACAGCCGTGGCCAAACTCTCGGCCGGCAATCGTTCACAGTCTGGTGAAACGAAAAAAGGCGGCCGAAGCCGCCTTTTCAAAATCCTTGGACGAGATCTTATTCGGCCGGGGTCGCTTCAGCCGCCTTTGCAGCCTCGTCGGCGGCCTTCTTCTCGGCGGCTTCCTTGGCGGCCGTCTCGGCGGCCAGCGCCTGGGCAGCGGCAACCTTCTCGGCTTCGATGCGGGCCTTCTCGGCGTTCAGCGCGTCGCGTTCTTCATCGTTGAGCTTGCGGGCGCGCACGCCGGTGTTTTCCGAAATACGGGCCGACTTGCCGCGACGGTCGCGCAAATAATAGAGCTTGGCGCGGCGCACCTTGCCGCGGCGCACGATCTCGACGCCTTCGACCATCGGCGAGTAGACCGGGAAAACGCGCTCGACGCCTTCGCCGTAGGAGATCTTGCGGACGGTGAAATTTTCCTGGAAGCCGGCGCCGGCGCGGGCGATGACGACGCCCTCATAGGCCTGGACGCGGGTGCGGGTGCCTTCGGTCACGCGGACCTGCACGCGCACGGTGTCGCCGGGCTGAAACTCGGGAAGCTTGCGCTTGGCTTCGATCTTGGCGGCCTGTTCGGCCTCGAGCTGACGGATGATATCCATCTCAATAGTCCACTTCTTGTTCTTCCGACAGTCAGAGCGTCCGACACTCGCCTTGCAGTTCCATTGACCGCTCGGCTATGCCCTTTGTCCCCGAGACATCTTGTCTTCGAAACATTGGGCAGGGGCGACTACACCGTCATTGTTGACGGGTCCGGGAGATTTTTCTCGCCAGTACGGGCGGGCACATACAGCTATTTCACTGACTTGTCACGCCTTGGCCCTGTCTTTTTTGGTCGCATGCCACCACGCAATCGTCCAGTGCAGGGTTGCGCCGGCCCTTCAAGCTTCCTAATCCGGGAGCAGCACACTTGTCCGGCGGCCTCACAATGTCTGTTTTCGACGCAGTCCTGCTCTTCCTCGCGGGTTTTCTGTCAGGCGCCGTCAACGCCGTTGCCGGCGGCGGCACCTTCATAACCTTCGGCGCCATGACGCTGGCCGGCCTGCCGCCGATCGTCGCCAACGCCACGTCCTCGGTAACGCAGTTTCCCGGTTACATCACCTCGACGCTGGCTTACTGGACCGACATCAAGCATTTCTGGCGCGGCGCGCTGCTGCTTTGCCTGATCTCGGCTTTGGGCGCGCTGGCTGGTGCGCTCATCCTGCTGGCGCTCTCAAATCCGTCGTTCCGCGCCCTCGTGCCGTGGCTGCTGCTGGCCGCAACCGCCTTGTTCGCCGCCGGGCCGTGGCTGAAACCAACGCCGAAGCCTGGGCATGAAGCCACGGTCGGCTCTCTGGCCGGTTCGCTGGCGCAGTTCGCTACCGCCATCTATGGCGGCTTCTTCGGCGCCGGCATGGGCGTCATGATGCTGGCGACGCTCGGCCTGACGCAATCCGGCGACTATCACCGGCTGAACGCGCTGAAGAACATGCTGGCCGTGGTCATCGCCGCCGTTGCCATACTGGTCTTCGTTTCCGGCGGCGTTGTTGCCTGGCCTCAGGCAATCGTCATGATCCCCGGCGGCGCGCTCGGCGGCTATGCCGGCGTCTGGATCGCCAAGCGCGTGCCGCAAAACGCAGTACGCGGCTTCGTCATCGCCGTCGGCCTGTTTCTCGCCGTCTACTATTTTGCCAAGGGCTGAGCGGCGAGCAAATCCGGCCGCCGCTCCTTCGTCAGCCTCTCGGACTCTGCGCGGCGCCAGGCGGCGATCTTCTTGTGATTGCCGGAAACCAGCACGTCGGGGATTGGCCTGCCTTCGAACTCCTGCGGTCGCGTGTAATGCGGATGTTCGAGCAGACCGTTCTCAAAACTTTCTTCCTCGCCTGATACCGCATTGCCCATCACACCGGGCAACAGCCGGACCACGGCATCGAGCAGCACCAGGGCTGCCGGCTCGCCACCGGAGAGGATGAAATCGCCGATCGAGACTTCCTCCAGCCCACGCGCCTCGATCAATCGCTGGTCTACACCCTCGAAGCGGCCGCAGACGATGACGGCGCCCGGCCCGGCGGCCAGCTCGCGCACCCGCGCCTGCGTCAACGGCTTGCCGCGCGGGCTCATCAGCAATTTTGGCCGCGGATCGCCGGACGGCGAGGTGTGGTCGATCGCCTTGGCCAGCACATCGGCGCGCATCACCATGCCGGCGCCACCGCCGGCCGGCGTGTCGTCGACGGTGTGATGGCGATCGCTGGCGAAGTCGCGGATCTGGATAGCTTCCAGCGACCATGTCCCGACTTCGAGCGCCCGTCCGGCCAGCGACAGGCCTAGCCCGCCCGGAAACATCTCGGGATAGAGCGTCAGCACCGAAGCCTTGAACGTCACCGGTTGCCCCCGGCGTCGCGTGGCCCGCGCGGCCGGCCCTTCGCGTCGAAGTCTTCTTCGCGCGGCGCCTCGCCATCCTCGTCCTCGACCAGCCCGGCCGCCGCCGGATCGACACGGACAAAACCTTCGGCAACCACCACCTGCGGCACGGCGGCCTGCGTGAACGGGATCAGCACGCCTTTGCGCCCGCCAAGCGTGACATCGAGAATGTCGCCGCCGCCGAAATTGTGTACCGCGACCACCTTGCCGACAACCGCATCCGTGTCGTCGCGGACTTCCAGCCCGACGAGATCGGCGTGGTAGAACTCGTCCTCTTCGCCATCGTCCGGCAGCATCGAGCGGTCGACGAACAGCTCCGTGCCGGCCAGCGCCTCGGCGGCGTTGCGGTCGGCAATGCCCTTGAAACGCACCACGACGACAGTGTTTGCCGGCCTTATGTCGATGATCTGGAAGGCGCGGCCGTCCTTGGCATAGAGCGGGCCATAATCCGCCAGCGCCAGCGGCTCGCCGGTGAAGGTTTTCACCCGCAATTCGCCCTTGATGCCGTGGGCGGCGCCGATCACGGCCATTTGCACGGGGTTCTGGGGCTTCGACATGGCTGATATCCTTTGCCCTGCTCTAACGCCCTACCGGCGTCATTTCAATGATCGCCCGTGGCCATTTCAATGACAGGTTCTTCACCGCTTCCTAACCCGGCTGCCTGACAATGGCGGCATGCAGGAATTTCTCATCCCGGCAAAACCCGACCTCCAGGCAGCGCGCGAAAGCTGGCTGAAGATGCTGGCGCGCGAGCGTCGGCTGTCACCGGCGACTGTCGAGGCCTACGAGCGCGACACGCGCCAGTTCCTGCATTTCCTGACCGGACATTGCGGCGGCTCGCCCGGCATTTCCGACATCGCAACCTTACGCCCGGCCGATCTGCGCGGCTTTCTTGCCGCGCGGCGCAACGCTGGCGCTGGCGCCCGCACGCTCGGCCGGGGTCTTGCCGGCATCCGTTCGCTGCTGCGTTTCCTCGAACGGCGCGGCCTCGCCAACGCCGCGGGTGCAGCAGCTTTGCGCGCGCCGCGCCAGCCGAAATCGCTGCCCAAGCCGCTGACCGCCAGCGATGCCAAACATGTCGTGTCGGTGGAAGGCCAGCTGGCTGAAGAGCCCTGGATCGCCGCCCGCAACGCCGCCGTGCTGACGCTGCTTTATGGATCGGGCCTGCGCATTTCCGAAGCGCTGGGCCTCAGCGCCGCCGACCTGGCATCGGAAGCCGACACCGTGCTGCGCGTCACCGGCAAGGGTGGCAAGACACGGCTGGTGCCGGTGCTGCCGGTGGCGCTCAGGGCAATCGCCGAATACCGAAAACTGTGTCCCTACCATCTCGATCCCAAGGGCCTGCTGTTTCGCGGCGCCCGCGGCGGGCCGCTCAACCCGGCCATCGTCCAGCGCGACATGGCCAGGCTGCGCTCGGCGCTGAACCTGCCTGACACCGCGACGCCGCACGCGTTGCGCCATTCCTTCGCCACCCATCTGCTCGGGCGCGGCGGCGACCTGCGCACCATCCAGGAACTGCTCGGCCACGCCAGCCTGTCAACGACGCAGGTCTATACCGGCGTCGACACCGCAAGACTGCTCGAGATTTACGAATCCGCGCATCCCCGCGCGTGACCACTGTATAAGTCCAGGACAATTTCCCCACGCCGGTTAACCGTTTCGCCGCTTTTCAGTCCTAGAACCGCACCATGAAACGCGCCCTTGCCATTGCCGATCGCGCGGCCCTTGTGTCGCTGAAGCTGCTCGTCGCGCTCAACGCCGTGTTTTGCCTGTCTTTTCTCGTCGTGCTGCTGCTTGCCATGGGCAGGGCGCATGCCGAAGCCCCGGCCTGCGCCGGCGCCGATCTGCTGTCGGCCCTGCAGAAGGAAGACCCCGCCACCTATTCCAGGATCGAGACGGAAGCAGCAGCGACGCTGAACGGCAAGGGCCTGTTGTGGAAGCTGGAGAAATCAGGCGAAAAGGCATCCTTCCTGTTCGGCACCATGCACATGACCGACCCGCGCGTGACCACTCTGCCGCCGGCAGCCAGGAAAGCCTATGACGCCGCCGGCACCATCATCATCGAGACCACCGACGTGCTCGACAAGCAGAAGATGATGGAGGCCATGCTCAAGGAACCCGAGCTGATGATGTTCACCGACAACACGACGTTGTCGTCGCTGTTGTCGCCGGAGGATGCGGCGGTGGTGAACAAAGGGCTCGATGCGCGCGGCATTCCGCCGGCGAGCGTCTCCAAGATGAAGCCGTGGCTGCTGTCGGCCATGGTCGCGCTGCCGGTCTGTGAGGTCGCCCGTCAGGCAGGCGGCGCACCGGTTCTGGACGTCAAGCTGGCGCAGGACGCCAAGGCCTTGGGGAAGCCGGTGGAAGGGTTGGAGACCGCTGCCAGCCAGCTGCGCGCCATGGCCTCGCTACCGATTGCGTTCCACATCAAAGGGCTGGTCGAGACCCTGAAGCTCGGCGACAAGATAAACGACATCAACGAAACCATGATCGTGCTTTACCAGCGCGGCGACACCGGCACCTTCTGGCCGCTGTTGCGTTCGATCTCGCCCGACGAAGACGACGACGCAGGTTACGCCGAATTCGACCGGACGATGATCACCGGCCGCAACAAGGTCATGGCCGACCATGCCGCACCGATCCTGGCCAAGGGCAATGCCTTCATGGCCGTCGGCGCCATGCATCTTCCCGGCCCCGAAGGCCTGGTCGAGGATTTTCGCAAGGCCGGCTATACCGTCACCGCCGTCGACTGAGCAGCGCCCGTCTTGAATACCGAATCACGTAAGCCCGGCTCTGTGCGGTGCGCAACTGATTCGCAAAGCGGAGGCGGTTGGCCCTATTTTTGGCGGAAAAGGCCAGCTAAGCTCGTTCTACCTCGTTCGTGATTGATTTTGCGGGGGAAATACAGGCCAACGAGCGGTTGCGAATCAGAATTTTCCTGCGTTCGTCAATTTGAAGGCCTAGTATGAACCCGTTCAACGGTTGCGCGTTGAGGGGTGTTGATTGATGCTTTTCATCCACGGAGGACACTTTTATGGCGAACCCTAACGATCCAGCGCCCAGGTCGGGTGGTGGCAGCGGCTGGCTGATTGCGCTGGTCGTCGTCATCCTTGCGATTGTCGCGTACTATGTTTTCGGCAGAAGCGGCGAACATCCTGCACCCGCAGAGCCGCCGGCAGCCAGCACACCGGCGCCCGCACCTGCACCGGCTGAGCCGATGAAGCCCGCCGAACCGGCTCCCGCACCAGCCCCTGCTCCCGCACCGGCTCCTGCGCCAGCCCCGGCACCCGCGCCCGCTCCGGCGCCGAGCCCGTAATCTGGCCAACTGATCTGGCATCTTGATTCCAGCCAAGAACGGCCCGCTGAAAAGCGGGCCGTTTTGTTTGAGGCACCTATCGGCGAGCGTCGCGATTCTTCACCGCCCCCTCTGTCCTGCCGGACATCTCCCCCTCGAGAGGGGAGATCGGCAGTTCACGAACAGCGCCAGGTTAGAAACGTGAGAAACTTGAAGGCTCGCGACGCGGCGGTGAAGTCCAATCTCCCCCGTTGAGGGGGAGATGGCCGGCAGGCCAGAGGGGGGGTGCTGTCCCTCCAGCGTTTCCTTAAATATGGATCGGCTTGAAGAACGTCGCCAGCGCCGCTTCCTTGACCGCTTCCGACATCGTCGGATGCGCGTGGCAGGTGCGGGCGAGGTCTTCCGAGGAGCCGCCGAACTCCATCAGCACCGCCGCCTCATGGATCATCTCGCCGGCGCCGAAGCCGACAATGTGGACGCCGAGCACGCGGTCGCTGGCTTTGTCGGCGAGGATTTTCACGAAGCCGTCTGTGTGCAGCATGGCGCGCGCGCGGCCGTTGGCGGTGAACGGGAATTTGCCGGTTTTGTAGTCGATGCCGGCCTTCCTCAGCTCTTCCTCTGTCTTGCCGACCGAAGCGATTTCCGGGCTGGTGTAGACGACGCTCGGAATGACGTCGTAATTCACATGGCCGGCCTGGCCGGCAATGGTCTCGGCCACCGCCACGCCTTCATCCTCGGCCTTGTGCGCCAGCATCGGCCCGGCGATGACGTCGCCAATGGCGTAGATGCCGGCCACGTTGGTCCTGAGATGCCCGTCGGTCTTGACCCGGCCGCGCTCGTCGACCTCGACGCCGGCTTCTTTCAACCCGAGGCTGTCGGAATAGGCCCGGCGTCCGGTCGAGATCAGCACCGCGTCGGCCTCGATGGTCTCGGCCGCACCACCCCTGACCGGTTCGAACGCAACGGCGGCGCCCTTTTTGGCCTTGGTCACCCCTGTCACCTTGGCGCCGAGCTTGAACTCGAAACCCTGCTTGGAAAGCAGGCGCTGGAACTGCTTGGAGACCTCGCCGTCCATGCCGCCCAGGATGGTGTCGAGGAATTCGACCACGGTGACCTTGGCGCCGAGCCGTGCCCAGACCGAGCCGAGCTCCAGACCGATGACCCCACCGCCGACCACCACCAGATGTCCCGGCACTTTCTCCAGCGACAGCGCGCCGGTCGACGATACGATCACCTTCTCGTCGATGTCGACCTTGACGCCGGGAATGCCGGCGACATCGGAGCCCGTGGCAATAACGATGTTTTTCGTCTGGATCTCCTCGACCTTGCCGTCCTCAGCCGTCACCAACACCTTGCCGGCCGCAACCACCTTCCCGGTGCCACGGAAACTATCGATCTTGTTTTTCTTGAACAGGAAGGCGACGCCATTGACGTTGGCCGAAACGGTCGCGTCCTTGTGCGCCATCATCTTCTTCAGATTGAGTTTCGGCGCCGGTATCTCGACGCCCAGCGCATCGAAGGAATGGCCGGCCTCGGCGAACATCTCCGAGGCATAAAGCAGCGCCTTGGATGGGATGCAGCCGATGTTCAGGCAGGTGCCGCCGAAAGTGGCGTTCTTCTCGACCACCGCGACCTTGAGCCCGAGCTGTGCCGCCTTGATGGCACAGACATAGCCGCCCGGTCCCGACCCTATGATAACGACATCATAAGCCATGTTCGTTTCCCTTAGCTTGGGGCTCAGCGGCCGCCGCTTACATTCAGGATTGCGCCCGTCGTGTAGGACGCTTCATCCGACAAAAGATAGAGAACGGCATGCGCGACTTCATCCGCCGTGCCGGCTCGTTTCATCGGCAGCATGTCGCGGAACCGCTCGACCCGGTCCGGCTGGCCGCCCGAAGCGTGGATCTCGGTGTCGATGATGCCCGGCCGTATCGCGTTGACGCGCACGCCTTCGGTCGCGACTTCGCGCGCCAGGCCGAGCGTAAAAGTGTCGATCGCCGCCTTGGACGCTGCATAGTCGACATATTCGCCGGGCGAGCTGTGTAGCGACGCCGCGGACGAGATGTTGACGATGGCGCCGCCCTGGCCGCCATGCTTGCTCGACATGCGTTTGACCGCTTCGCGCGCGCACAGGAACGAGCCGATGACGTTGATGCGCATCATGCGCTCCAGCCGCGCCAGGCTCATCTCATCGACGCGCGCCTTGACGTCGACGACGCCGGCATTGTTGACCAGCGCGTCGAGCCGGCCATAGGCGCGATCGACGGCTTCGAACATGGCGACGATGTCGGCTTCGACGCCGACGTCGCCCTTGACGGCAAATGCCTCGCCACCCGCCGCCTCGATTTCGTCGACCAGCGCCTTGGCGGCAGCCTCGTTCGAGGCATAGTTGACCGCGACCCGGTAGCGCGCCTTTGCCGCAAGCCGGCAGGTGGCCGCGCCAATGCCACGACTGCCGCCGGTGACCAGAAGCACCTTCTTGGACGCGCTCATTCCTGGCAACCTTTCAGCAGAAACACGTCCCATGGCAGTTTTGAGAAACCGTTCGGGCCGAAGGCCGTCGACATCTGCAGCGACGGCCCGAGATCGGGGAAGATCAGGCTCTGCGGCGCGTCCGTGCCTTCCGCCGCCAGGAGCGCGATGTTGCCCTTGTCGTCGGCGCTGTAGATGACGCCATGCCAGACCGTGCAGGCGGCAAGCTCGTCACCGGTGACGTCGCCGGTCGGGCATTTGTACATCAGCGACCCTTGCGGTCGCGAAACACCGGATGTCCACATGACAATGCCGTCGAGAACGATGCCCTTGTCGAGCACCATCTTGAACGAGTTGGTGACGGTGACCGCATCCGTCGTCGGCCGGAAATCAATGCCGGCCTCGCTTTCGGCATCGCCATAGACAGCAAGCGCCAGCGGGCAGGCGGCATGCGCCTCGTAACCCGCTGCGAGAACAGCCAGCCCGGCCATAAATCCGATCATTGGCGAAGCGATGTTTGTCATGAATTGCTCGGGCTGCTCTCGCGGCCGTCGGCGTTTTCGAGCACCTCGAAATCGGTCATCAAGACCAGCGGCTCGCCGGCCGCATCCAGTCCCCAGAAGGAATAATAGTTCCCATCACCGAAGCCAGTGTCGAACATGGCTATATTAAGCGGATTTCCATCAACCGGATTATCCATGCGGAACTTGTCGAACGAGCATGCAACGTCAGCAAGATAGCTGTCGAGTTCCTCCTGCTCGGACATCAGCGTCAGAACCGACTTGTCCATGAACGAAGCAACATTGTCATCGACAATAAATCCAGACTTCCAGGACGATGTGCCGACGTCGCGGACGAAGGCAGCCAACTCCCACCGCACCGGCAAGCCAGTGCCAAACCGCAATACCGCTGCAGCAACACGGCCTTGCGCCTCAAGCAACGTGACTGGATAGCATCCCGGCCTGACCTTACGGCTAAACACAGGCCGTTCCAGCCCGGTAATCAGTGGATCGCAAGCGATGATTTCGCCGGTCGGTAGCTCAAGCTCACCGATCGCGGTGACGATGATCTTCCGCTCCGCCATTTCGGCTTCGCTGAGAGCGAAGACACCGAGATTGCTGCTCGCCGGCGCCGAATCCCATTCAGTCGAGGTCGCCGGCGGAGAGATGGCGGCGGAAGCCGCCGGCCGGGAACGCCTCAATACGCTACCCGCTACTCGACCCAGCTTGAACCCAAACCGCGCCAGCCAGCCGCTCATGACGGATCAGCTCCGATCACAAATCAAGCACCAGCCGTTCGGGATCCTCCAGGCTATCCTTGACGCGGACCAGGAAGGTCACGGCTTCCTTGCCGTCGACGATACGGTGATCGTAGCTCAGCGCCAAGTACATCATCGGCCGGATCACGATCTGGCCGCCGACCACGACCGGCCGGTCCTGGATCTTGTGCATGCCCAAAATGCCGGACTGCGGCGCATTGAGGATCGGCGTCGACATCAGTGAGCCGTAAACGCCGCCATTGGAGATGGTGAACGTACCACCCTGCATGTCGGCGACCGACAGCTTGCCGTCCCGCGCGGCAATGCCCAGCCGGCCGATATCCTTTTCGATCTCGGCAATCGACATTTGGTCGGCATTGCGCACCACTGGCACGACGAGACCCTTTTCGGTGCCGACGGCAACGCCGATATGGGCATAGTTCTTGAAGATGATGTCGGTGCCGTCGATCTCGGCATTGACCGAGGGGATTTCCTTCAATGCGTGCGTAACCGCTTTGGTGAAGAAGCCCATGAAGCCGAGCTTCACGCCGTGCTTCTTCTCGAAGATGTCCTTGTACTTGGTCCTGAGCGCCATCACCGCCGACATGTCGACCTCGTTGAAGGTGGTCAGCATGGCGGCGGTCGACTGCGCTTCCTTGAGCCGGCGCGCAATGGTCTGGCGCAGCTTGGTCATGCGCACGCGCTCCTCGCGCGACGCATCGTCGCCCGAGGACGGCGCACGCACGGCGACCGGAGCCGGTGCGGCCTTCGGAATTTCGGCCGGCTGCGACGGCGCGCCCTTGGAAATCGCGTCGAGCACGTCGCCCTTCAGCACCTGGCCGCGCTTGCCCGAGCCAGAAACCTGGTCGACCGACAGATTGTTCTCGGCGATCAGCTTTGCGGCAGCTGGCGCCGGCGGCATTGTGCGCGGCTCGACCGGCCCGGCATCGCCGGCTATCTTGGCGGTCTCGGCCGCGGCCTGCTTGGTCGTATGTGCCGCGTCGGGGCTCGACGCCTGCGACACAGCTTGCGGCTTGGTCTCCTGCTTGGACGCCGGGGCGGCCGTGGCGACGCCTGCCGAGATCGAACCCAGCAACGCGCCGACGCCGACGGTCTCGCCTTCCTTGGCGGTGATCTCGCCCAGCGTGCCGGCGGCGGCGGCAGGCACCTCCACCGTCACCTTGTCGGTTTCGAGCTCGACCAGCGGCTCGTCGACGGCAATGGCATCGCCGACCTTCTTGAACCACTTGCCTATGGTCGCCTCGGTGACGGATTCGCCGAGAGTGGGAACGCGGATTTCGGTAGCCATTGTGCCTGTTCCGTTTCTTCTCTGTCTGTTCTATTCGCCGGGTTTGTTCTATTCGCCGAGCGCGTCTTCGAGCAGGGCGGCGAGCTGCGCCAAATGCTTCGACATCAAGCCGGTCGCCGGCGATGCCGCCGCAGGACGTCCGGTATAGCGCACCCGCTGGTGCTTGGCGTCGATATGCGCCAGCACCCATTCCAGATACGGATCGATGAACGACCAGGCGCCCATATTCTTGGGTTCCTCCTGGCACCACACCATCTCGGCATTGCGGAAGCGCGACAGTTCGGTGATCAGCGCCTTGGCCGGGAACGGATAGAGCTGTTCGACGCGCAAGAGATAGATGTCGTTGATGCCGCGCTTCTCGCGTTCCTCGTACAGGTCGTAATAGACCTTGCCCGAGCACAGCACGACGCGGCGGATTTTGGAATCCTTGGTGAGCTTGATCGCCTGGTTCTGCAACAGCTGGGCGTCGTCCCACAACAGCCGGTGGAACGAGCTTTCGCCCGAAATCTCCGGCAGCGTCGACACTGCCCGCTTGTGGCGCAGCAGCGACTTCGGCGTCATCAGGATCAGCGGCTTGCGGAAGTCGCGCTTCAGTTGCCGGCGCAATATGTGGAAGTAGTTTGCCGGCGTGGTGCAGTTGGCGACTTGCATATTGTCTTCGGCGCAGAGCTGCAGGAAACGCTCGAGCCGGGCCGAGGAATGTTCCGGCCCCTGGCCCTCATAGCCATGCGGCAGCAGGCAGACCAGGCCCGACATGCGCAGCCACTTGCGCTCGCCCGACGAGATAAACTGGTCGAACACCACCTGGGCGCCGTTGGCGAAATCGCCGAACTGCGCTTCCCAGAGCGTCAGCGCCTTAGGCTCGGCCAGGCTGTAGCCATACTCGAAGCCGAGCACCGCCTCTTCCGACAGCATCGAGTTGATGACTTCGTAGCCGGCCTGTGCGGCCGAGAGATTGTTGAGCGGGATGTAGCGGGTCTCGTCGCGCTGATCGTAGAGCACGGAATGGCGCTGCGAGAAGGTGCCGCGTTCTGAATCCTGGCCGGAGAGCCGGATCGGATTGCCGTCGAGCAGGATGGCGCCGAAGGCCAGCGCCTCGGCCGTCGACCAGTCGATGCCTTCGCCGGAGTCGATCGCCTGGCGGCGGTTTTCGAGGAAGCGGATGATGGTCTTGTGCGCCTCGAAACCTTTCGGCACCTCGGTCAGTTTCTTGCCGATGTCCTTCAGCACCTTGACCGGCACGGCGGTCTTGCCGCGGCGCTGTTCGTCCTGGTTGTCGGCGGTGCGCAAACCAGACCAGGCGCCGTCCAGCCAGTCGGCCTTGTTGGGCTTGTAGTGCTGGCCGACTTCCCATTCGGACTCCAGATGGGCGCGCCAGTCGGCCTTCATCTTGTCGAGTTCGGCCTGGCTGATATGGCCCTCGGCGATCAGCCGGTCGCCATAGATCTGCACCGTCGTCTTGTGGTTGCGGATGTTGGCGTACATGATCGGCTGCGTGAAGGCCGGTTCGTCGCCCTCATTGTGGCCGAAGCGGCGATAGCAGAACATGTCCACCACCACCGGCTTGTGGAACTTCATGCGAAATTCGATCGCCACCTTGGTGGCATGCACCACCGCTTCCGGGTCGTCGCCATTGACGTGGAAGATCGGCGCCTCGATCATCTTGGCGACGTCGGACGGATAGGGCGACGAGCGCGAGAAGCGCGGATTGGTGGTGAAGCCGATCTGGTTGTTGATGATGAAATGCAGCGTGCCGGCGACGCGGTGGCCGCGCAGGCCCGACAGGCCGAGAATTTCCGCGATTACGCCCTGGCCAGCAAAGGCGGCGTCGCCATGCAGAAGCAGCGGCAGCACCTTGGCGCGCTCTTCCAGCGGCACGATCTCCTCGCGGCTGCGGCCGAACAGATAATCCTGCTTGGCGCGCGCCTTGCCCATCACAACCGGATCGACGATTTCCAGATGCGAAGGATTGGCGGTCAGCGACAGATGCACCTTGTTGCCGTCGAATTCGCGGTCCGACGAGGCGCCGAGATGGTACTTGACGTCGCCCGAGCCCTCGACCTCGTCAGGAGCGGCCGAGCCGCCCTTGAATTCGTGGAAGATGGCGCGATGCGGTTTGGCCATCACCTGGGACAGCACGTTCAGCCGGCCGCGATGCGCCATGCCGAGCACGATCTCCTTCATGCCGAGCTGGCCGCCGCGCTTGATGATCTGCTCCAGCGCCGGGATCAGGCCTTCGCTGCCATCGAGGCCGAAGCGCTTGGTACCCTTGTACTTGACATCGATGAACTGCTCGAAGCCTTCGGCCTCGACCAGCTTCTGCAGGATCGCTTTTTTTCCCGTAGCGGTGAAGGAAATCTCCTTGTCGGCACCCTCGATGCGCGCCTGGATCCAGGCCTTCTCCTCGGGGTCGGAAATGTGCATGAACTCGACACCGAGCGTCGAGCAATAGGTGCGGGTCAGGATCTCCAGCATCTGCCGGATGGTGCCGAATTCGAGGCCGAGCACATTGTCGAGGAAGATCGGCCGGTCGTAGTCGGCTGCGGTGAAACCGTAATTCTCCGGGGACAGCTCGTTATAGTCCTCAAGCGGCTTGGCGATGCCGAGCGGGTCGAGATTGGCATGCAGATGGCCGCGCATGCGGAAGGCGCGGATCATCATGATGGCGCGCACCGAATCGCGCGTCGCCTGATGCACGTCGGCATCCGACAGCACGACGCCATTGGTGACCGCCTTGTCCTTGACCTTCTTTTCCAGATGCTTCTCGACGATGCCCCAATTGCCGTCGAGCGCCGACACCAGTTCGCCATTGGCCTGCAGCGGCCAGGAGGGCTTTGCCCAGGAAGCGCCCTTGGCGTTCTTGCGCACATCGCCGGCGTCGTCCTTCAGCCCGGCGAAAAAATCCTGCCATTCGGGGTTTACCGACTCTGGATCATCCTCATAGGACGCGTACAGCGCGTCGATATAGTCGGCATTGCCGCCATAGAGGAAAGAGGTGAGCGAAAATTGGTCGTTGGCCTGATCTTGTCTTGCCATTTTTGTCCGCGGAGCCTGGCTCCGTCTCCTTTTCAAAAGCGAATAGTGAGTAGCGAATAGCGAGTAGGGATTTTTCCCGGGTCGCGCCGTTACTCTCTTTTCGCTATTCGCTATTCACTACTCGCTACTCACTTGGCCTTGATCGCCTCGACCAGCGTCGTGCCCAGACGCGCCGGCGATGGCGATACTTTAATGCCGGCCGATTCCATCGCCGCGATCTTGTCTTCCGCGCCGCCCTTGCCGCCGGAGATGACCGCGCCCGCATGGCCCATGGTGCGACCGGCCGGCGCGGTGCGCCCGGCGATGAAGCCCGCCATCGGCTTTTTGCGGCCGCGTTTGGCCTCGTCCTTGAGGAACTGCGCGGCGTCTTCCTCGGCCGAACCGCCGATCTCGCCGATCATGATGATCGACTTGGTCTCGTCGTCGGCGAGGAACATCTCGAGCACGTCGATGAACTCGGTGCCTTTGACGGGGTCGCCGCCGATACCGACGGCGGTCGTCTGGCCGAGGCCGACATTTGTGGTCTGGAACACTGCCTCATAGGTAAGCGTTCCCGAGCGCGAAACAACGCCGACCGAGCCTTTGCGGAAGATGTTGCCGGGCATGATGCCGATCTTGCATTCGTCGGGGGTGAGCACACCAGGGCAGTTCGGGCCGATCAGCCGCGAGGTCGAGCGGTCGAGCCGCGCCTTGACCCTGACCATGTCCATCACCGGAATGCCTTCGGTGATGCAGACGATCAGCGGGATCTCGGCTTCGATGGCTTCGAGGATGGCTTCGGCGGCGCCCGTCGGCGGCACATAGACGACCGAGGCGTTGGCGCCGGTCTTTTCCTTGCCCTCGGCGACCGAGGCGAAGATCGGCAGGTTTTCGCCCTTGGCGCCGGTCCAGGTCTCGCCACCCTTCTTTGGATGGATACCGCCCACCATCCTGGTGCCGTGATAGGCCAGCGCCTGTTCGGTGTGGAACGTGCCGGTCTTGCCGGTCAGGCCCTGCACCAGCACCTTGGTGTTCTTGTCGATGAGAATGGACATCGGAGCCCTTTTCTAAAAACCGTTGATCGAGGAAGGCGAGACGCGCCGGTAGACGCCGCTCACCATGTCTTGCCAGCTGTCGCTGCCGGCAGGTTTGAAATGCAATCGCATGCGGTAGGCATCGGCATTGTCGAAAATATATGTGACCCGCGCGGAACCGCGCGGCGACGACCGATCAAGAGTGAGCTCGCTGCCGTTCCATGCGCCTGTGGCCGGCGAGGCCGGCACAAAGCCCATGGAATCGAACTGGTGCATGGTGACGAGGCTGTTTTGCTGATCGAATCCGAACACTGAGTGCGAGCCGAACGAGACCGTGCCGTCGCGGCGCTGGCGATAGCGCTGCACCACGAACAGGCCGCCGAACTGTGCCTCCCCCAGCACTTCCGACGTCGCCGGTCCACCATCGGCCCATTGTGTTTCCGCCACCTCTTCCTCGCCGCGCCACGCGCCGACCAGCGCCTGCAGGCGCTGGTGATCGGCCGAGAGCAAGGAGAACGCGTTCATGGGTCAGAGCCG
Organism: Mesorhizobium sp. M0771; assembly: GCF_040320155.1. Taxonomy (NCBI): domain Bacteria; kingdom Pseudomonadati; phylum Pseudomonadota; class Alphaproteobacteria; order Hyphomicrobiales; family Phyllobacteriaceae; genus Mesorhizobium; species Mesorhizobium sp. M0771. The sequence continues at coordinate 110,275 of NZ_JAMYPC010000015.1, forward strand.
CTTCAGGTCGGAGACGGTGAGGTCGCTCTTGGCGTTGCCGGTGTTGAGCGTCGTTGCCGGCTCGAACATCAGCACCACCGGCTCGGCGGTCAGCGACCGCGGCCGGTGCTCGACGCCCTTCGGCACGACAATGAAATCGCCCTCGCCGAGCTCGACCGGGCCGTCGCGAAAATCGATGGCGATCTTGCCCCGCAGCACGAGAAAAGCCTCGTCCTCATGCTCATGTGCATGCCAGTCGAAGGTCTCGCCGAACTTGGCGACCTTCGCCTGGCTGTCATTGACGTCGCCGGCGATATGCGGATCGAAGACCTTGGTGATCGTTCGATCCGCCGCCTCGACCAGGTTTATCTTGCGCGGAGGCACAGGTTCATTCCTTTTTCGTCATTTGGCGTCTGCGTCTGCAATGTGCTGCTCATCAATCTCGTCTCTCAAGAAACGATCAGGCGGATGTCCGAGAACATTCTCTTTGCCATACATCCAGCCCCGCATTTTCATCGTAGATTTGAGCGGGCTTTTTCCTGTTCCAACAACAACGTACCACTCACGTCCAATCTCATCTGATGCCTGATAAAGCCAGAAACGCCGCCCATTCTCTATCTGCTCTGCGACGACACCCCGCACTTTGTAGTGCATCGATTTTTCGTCCAGCATCCAGTGATAGTGGCACCGCCAAAGGTACTGTTCGATTTCTTCGATGGAATACGGGCAGTGGTCAGGTAATAGATCAAGACTTTGTACCTCTTCTTCCCAGTGGAGGGGGAAGCCAGCCACCTAGCGCGCTCCTAGTTTCCTCAGCCCTTCACCGCCGCCACGATCTTCTTGGCTGCGTCGTCGAGATCGTCGGCCGACACGACGTTGAGGCCGCTGTCGTTGATGATCTTCTTGCCGAGTTCGGCGTTTGTGCCTTCGAGGCGCACCACCAGCGGCACTTCCAGGCCGACTTCCTTGACTGCGGCAATGACGCCCTCGGCAATGATGTCGCACTTCATGATGCCGCCGAAGATGTTGATCAAAATGCCTTTGACCGCCGGGTCCCTGGTGATGATCTTGAACGCTGCCGTCACCTTCTCCTTCGACGCGCCGCCGCCGACATCGAGGAAGTTGGCGGGCTCGGCGCCGTAGAGCTTGATGATGTCCATCGTCGCCATCGCGAGGCCGGCGCCATTGACCATGCAGCCGATATTGCCGTCGAGCGCGACATAGGCGAGGTCGTATTTCGACGCCTCGATCTCCTTCTCGTCCTCTTCGGTGGTGTCGCGCAATTCCATCAGTTCGGGGTGGCGAAACAGCGCGTTGTTGTCGAACGACACCTTGGCGTCCAGCACGCGCAGGCGGCCGTTTTTCATCACGATCAGCGGGTTGACCTCGAGCAGGCTCATGTCCTTCTCGACAAAGGCCTTGTAGAGGATCGGGAACAGCGTGCCGGCATCCTTGGCGGCATCGCCGTTTAGTCCCAGCGCTTCCACCAATATGTCGACGTCGATGGTCGTCACGCCGGCCAGCGGATCGATGGCGCGGGTGATGATCTTGTCCGGTGTGTCGTGGGCGACGCCTTCAATGTCCATGCCGCCCTCGGTCGAGACGACGAAAGCGATGCGGCCGACCGAGCGGTCGACCAGGATCGACAGATAAAGCTCGCGCTCGATGTCGGCGCCGTCCTCGATATAAAGACGGTTGACCTGCTTGCCGGCGGGGCCGGTCTGCTTGGTCACCAGCGTGTGGCCGAGCATCTCATTGGCGTTGGCAACGACTTCGGCAACCGACTTAGCCAGCCGCACGCCGCCCTTTGCGTCGGGCGACAGTTCCTTGAACTTCCCCTTGCCGCGGCCACCGGCGTGGATCTGGCTCTTCACCACATAGAGCGGGCCGGGCAGCGCTTGTGCCGCGGCTTCCGCCTCGCTTGCCTTGAACACCGGCACGCCTTCGGCCACCGGCGCACCAAACGACTTCAGCAGCGCCTTGCCTTGATATTCATGGATGTTCATCTGGATGGTCTCCGGATCGGCTGCTTTGGGGGATTACTTCGAGGCGAGGTGCGGGGCGATCTTGACGCAAGCCTCGGTCAGGCCCTGCACTGTCGCCACCGAAGCGTCGAACATCTTCTGCTCGGCCTTGTTGAGGTCGATCTCGATGATGCGCTCGACGCCGCCGGCGCCGATGACAACGGGAACGCCGACATAGGTGCCCTTGACGCCATACTGGCCCGAGAGATGCGCAGCACAAGGCAGCACGCGCTTCTTGTCCTTGAGATAGGATTCGGCCATCGAAATTGCGGAAGCCGCCGGCGCGTAGAAGGCCGAGCCGGTCTTCAAGAGGCCAACGATCTCGGCGCCGCCGTCACGGGTGCGCTGGACGATCTGGTCGAGCTTTTCCTTCGAGGTCCAGCCCATCTTGATGAGGTCCGGCAGCGGAATGCCCGACACCGTGGAATAGCGGATCATCGGCACCATGGAATCGCCATGGCCACCGAGCACGAAGGCGGTGACGTCCTCGACCGAGACCTTGAACTCCTCGGCGAGGAAATAGCGGAAGCGCGCGCTGTCGAGCACGCCGGCCATGCCGACGACATGGGTCTTGGGCAGGCCCGAAAACTTCTGCAGCGCCCAGACCATGGCGTCGAGCGGGTTGGTGATGCAGATGACGAAGGCCTTGGGCGCGTATTTCTTCAGCCCGGCGCCGACCTGTTCCATGACCTTGAGGTTGATGCCGAGCAGATCGTCGCGGCTCATACCCGGCTTGCGCGGCACGCCGGCAGTGACGATGCAGACATCGGCGCCCTCGATCCCGGCATAATCATTGACCCCGGTCAGCCGGGAGTCAAAACCATCGACCGGCGAAGACTGCGCGATATCGAGCCCCTTGCCTTGCGGGATGCCCTCGGCAATATCGAACAGCACCACGTCGCCGAGGTCCTTGAGGCCGATCATGTGAGCGAGCGTGCCGCCGATCATGCCGGAGCCGATGAGCGCTATCTTGTTGCGTGCCATGTGAGGAAATTTTCCCTTTGTCTGTGACGACGCCCAAATCTCTGGCGATCTGGTTGACGGCGTCGAGGAAGAGGCCGGAATGCTGTGGTGTCAGCGGATTTCGCCGCATCCAGTAGCCCTGGTGGAAAATATATTCAATCGATTATTTTCGAGTGAATAATTTCAATCGGTTAGAAACATTGGGATTTACGTAAACGTCAAAGTTTGTAAGCCGACTTGAGAGATTTTACACAATGAACGTGGAAATCAGAAGACTATATCCAGGCGATGACGCCCTTGTGAAGCGCATCGCCGAAGACGTGTTCGATGAACCGGTACGGGCCGACAGACTGTCCGCCTACCTCGCCTCCTCAGGTCGTATGATGATTGTGGCACTGGCCGATGGCGTCGTCGTCGGCCAGTGTGCTGCCGTCATCCACCGCCACCTGGACAAGGTCAGCGAACTCTACATCGACGAGGTCGGCGTCTCACCCGCCTACCAGCGCCATGGCATCGCGCGAAAGATGCTCGACGCCATGTTCGCGCTCGGCCGCGAGCAGGGATGCGGCGAAGCCTGGGTCGGCACCGAACCGGACAATGTGCCAGCGCGCGCGCTTTATGAATCGCGCAAGGAGGTGCATGGGCCGGCGGAGTCGTTTGTGATGTATGTGTACGAGCTTTAGGCGTCGGCGGGACAGCGCCCCCCCTCTGCCTTGCCAGGCATCTCCCCCACGAGGGGGGAGATCGGACGTCACGCGACCTTTCGCCAATCTCCAATGGCCGCAGGAATGAGCGGAGCGCCGAAACCGCCAATCTCCCCCCGTGTGGGGGAGATGTCCGGCAGGACAGAGGGGGGCGCGAAGGATCACTACATAATGACCTCTTGGAACCCTCAGACGTGCGCTTCCGCGTTGTCCTTCTGCCGTTCCGCCCAGTCCTCCAGCCAGTCGCGGCTTTGCATCTCGATCAGCCGCGAGGCGGTGCGTTCGAATTCGAACACCTCGACGCCGCGCCTGGCCGTGTAAAGCTCAGGCGGGGGAGCCTCAGCGCTCACCACCAGCCGCGTGTGATGATCGTAGAGCGTGTCGATCAACAGGATGAAGCGCTTGGCCTCGTTGCGCTTGCCTTCGCCCAGCACCGGCACGTGATCGATGAAGACGGTCGAGAAGCGGCCGGCAATGGCCAGGAAATCGCGTGCGCCGAGCGGCTTTTCGCAGAGGTCGGCGAAGGAAAACCGCGCTGCATCCCCGGCGGCAGCCGGTATCCTCACTTGCCGCCCCTTGAGCGTCAGCGAGGTCTCGGCCGTCAGCGCTCCACGCGTCATCGCCTGCCAGGCCTCGTCGAGCACACGGTCGGCTTCGGCATCCGCCGGGGTGACATAAACCGGCGTGCGGGCGAGCTTTTCCAGCCTGTAGTCCTTGTCGGCATCAAGCGTCAGCACATGGGCTTGGCGCTCGAGAATGCTGATGAAGGGCAGGAAAAGCTGGCGGTTCAGCCCGTCGCGATAAAGGTCCTGCGGCGCGACATTCGAGGTGGCGACCAGAACCACGCCATTGACGAACAGCGCCGAAAACAGCCGCGACAGGACCATCGCATCGGCAATGTCGGTGACCGAAAACTCATCGAAGCACAGCACCCAGGCCTGTTCGGCAAGCTGAAGCGCGACCGGCGGGATCGGGTCGTCCTCCTTGACGTCGCCGTTCTTGCGCGCCTGCCGGTGCTTCTGGATGCGATCCTGCACATCGGCCATGAAGTCGTTGAAATGAACGCGGCGCTTGCGCCTGACCGGCAACAGCTCGAAGAACATATCCATCAGCATGGTCTTGCCGCGACCGACGCCGCCATGAATGTAGAGGCCCTTGACGACCTCGCGCGTCTCGCGCTTGCGGGCAAACAGCCAGCCGAGCGCGCTCGACTTGTGCGCCAGCCGCTTGACCGAGATCTCGTCGGTCAGCCGGTCGAGCGCGGCGGCGATGCGCTCCTGCGCAGGATCGCGCTCGATGGCGCCGGTTGCGACCAGATGGTCGTAGCGCTGCCTGACGGTCGCATGGGTCTGGAGGCCGTCACGCAGATGCATCGGTCACGTCGCTTACTTTGAGCGGATTGCTCCAGGAAAGATCAGGGTGTGTTGAGGTTCAGGTCAGGCCGAGCCGAGAATGGTGGCTCCCGAGAACCGGAGCGGAGCGTACTTAAGTACGTGAGCACCGGAAGCGCAGGAAGCCGCCGTTCGCAGGCCGGCCTCACCTGAATATCAGCATACCCTGCCTACCTTGTAAGCGATATCGGCAAGCCGTTGGTAGTCTGGCCGTCGAATTTCGAACCGCCCGAGGAATAGAGCCGCGCCAGCGTGCCGCCATTCTCGTCATAGAGCGTCAGCTGCTTGCCGGCGACGTTCCACGATTTGATGCCGTCGATGGGCGGCGGGCAATGCAGCGGCCCGGCGCGGAAGCCGGCGCCGAATTTGGTCTGCGGCGTCGCCACCTTGCAGCTCTGTCCGGACACGCTGGCGTTCCAGACGCCGGCAACGCTCGCAGCGGTAAGGTCGGAGGCTCCGGCCGGCGCCGATCCGTCCGGCGGCAGCGAGGCGACCTGCGCGCCTGCCGGCGCGGTCGGGAATTGCGATGGGTCGGTGGTGCCCGGCGCTGCCGGGGGCGGCAGTTGGCTTCCGCTCACCGTGCCGGCGGGCGCGGGCTGCAGCGGGGCGGGCTGCTGGTCATCCATCGATGAAAAACGCGAGGTCGAACAGCCGCTCGCAACGAGCGCTGCCAGCGATACGGCCATCAGCCCGCTTCTCGAAAAAATCATTCCAACCTCCGTCGGATCTGGCTGGGGGGAAGCCGTCCGCACAATCTCACCCCTCACCAAGATGGAGAAGGTGGCGAAATTTCAACCCGATATGGTTAAAATAGGGTTTGCACCACGAATTGTTGTAAATTTGTCGCAAAATGGCTGGCGCGACAAAAGGCATGTCTTCGCTCTAGCGCGGTTCCAACCGGTACATTGGTTGCGAAAGCGGCACCGGAGCCCGCAGCAGGTCGGCGCATCGGCGGTCGAGCGCAACTGCCGGCGCAAAACTGACTGAAGCGCTTGAGGCGCAAGGCCTGGCGCGTGAGCGGTTTCGCGCCTTGCGTCCGGGCGAGGTTTGGGACGTTCCCGAGATCGAGCGCGGCTGGAGTCTGCATTTGGCCGTTTACGGCACTGCCATTTTAGCCGATGGTCTATCGCAACAGGGGGAACAGATGAAATCAATCTTGGCAGTTTTGATCGCGCTGGTAATTTCGACGCCGGCCGCTTTCGCGGGTGAAATCACCGATCGCGCCGCTGAAGCCGAAAAGGCACTGCAGGCGGGTGATGGCGCCGGCGCGCTGGACAAATTCCGCAGCGCCGAGGACGCTCTGTGGCAAGCGATGCCGCTTGGCGTGCAAAATGTGAAGCATATCATGTCGGCCAGCGGCTTCGGCGCCTACGCTGAGCGCCCGAACCATGTCTACAAGCCGGGCGAAGAGATTGTGCTTTATATGGAGCCGGTCGGTTACGGCTACGGCTCGGATGGGCTCGGCAACAACCAGATCGCGCTTTACGTTGACCTTACTGTGCTTTCCCAGTCGGGCGAGAAGCTGGGAACCGTCGAAAAGCTTGGCCGGGTCCAGCTCGCCTCGCGCTCGCATAACCGAGAGATGTTCTTCAAATTAAACGTCTCCCTGGATGGCGTTCCCCCCGGCAAATACCGAGCGGATTTCCTCATGCATGACGAGAACTCGCAAAAGACGGCGCCTTTCACGACCGACTTCGAGATTGCCGAATAGCGCGCCCAGTCGGAGAGAGCCTCGCGGCAAGAGGGAACCAGAGCGCGGCAGATGCGTTCTTAGGCCGCTGCAGTCAATTTGCGAGGCATTGTCCATGATCAAATGGATCATCATTCTTCTCATCGTTGCTGCCGCCGCCAGCCTGCTCGGCATGCCGGCGCTGGCCGGTGCCGCCGCCACCGGCGCGCGCGTGCTGATCGGCATCGTTCTCGTCATCTTCCTGCTGATCGTGCTCGGCGTTTTCGCGGTAACCTAGACGCAGCCCACACTGGTAATTCCCGCCCGTTTCCGCCATATAGCGGCGAAACGCACAGGAATTACCTCAGATCATGGCAGGCACTGCCCCCTTCGCCAAGATGAACGGCATCGGCAACGAAATCATCGTCGCCGACATGCGCGGCCGTGCCGATAGGGTCACGGCGGCGTCGGCTGTCGCGCTGAACGCCGATGCGGCGACCAGGTTCGACCAGATCATGGCGATTCACGATTCGCGCACGCCGGGCACCGCCTTTTACATCGACATTTTGAATTCCGACGGCTCGGGCGCGCAGGCCTGCGGCAACGGCATGCGCTGTGTCGTCCAGGCGCTGGCCGCCGAAACCGGCCAGAAGACTTTCACCTTCGAGACCCGCGCCGGCATCCTCAACGCCGTCGAACATGCCGACGGCACCATCTCGGTCGACATGGGCACTCCGCGCTTTGGCTGGCAGGACATTCCGCTGGCCGAGGAATTCCGCGACACCCGCATGATCGAGTTGCAGATCGGCCCCATCGACGCGCCGGTGCTGCATTCGCCTTCGGCTCTCTCGATGGGCAACCCTCACGCTATCTTCTGGGTCGACAACGATGTCTGGTCCTACGAACTCGAGCGTTTCGGCCCGCTGCTCGAAAACCATCCGATCTTCCCCGAGCGCGCCAACATCACCATCGCCCAGGTAACGTCGCCGGAGACGATGATCATCCGCACCTGGGAGCGCGGCGCCGGCCTGACCAGGGCTTGCGGCTCGGCCGCTTGCGCTTCCGTCGTCGCCGCTGCCCGCACCCGGCGCACCGGCCGCAGCGTTACGCTGATGACGCCCGGCGGTGGCTCGCTGCATGTGGAATGGCGCGACGACGACCACGTCATCCTGACCGGCGCTGCCGAATGGGAGTTTTCCGGCAATTTCGATCCGTCGACCGGCACCTGGGCCCGCGACACCGAAAGCGCGGCCTGATGTCTGCACTTGCCGATACCAAGGGCCCCAACTCCCAAGGCATAGACGTCGTCACCTTTGGCTGCCGTCTCAACACCTATGAATCCGAAGTGATGCGCCGCGAGGCCGAAAGCGCAGGTCTCGGCGCGGTCAAAGGCGGCGCCATCATCTTCAACACCTGCGCCGTCACCGCCGAAGCGGTGCGCCAGGCCAGGCAGTCGATCAGAAAGGCCCGCCGCGAAAATCCGGCGGCGCGCATCATCGTCACCGGCTGCGCCGCGCAAACCGAACCGCAGAATTTTGCCGCCATGGACGAGGTCGACCTCGTGCTTGGCAACGAAGAGAAGCTGAAGGCCAACGCCTACCGCGCGCTGCCGGATTTCGGCGTCAACGACAGCGAGAAGGCGCGCGTCAACGACATTTTCTCGGTGCGCGAGACCGCCGGCCACATGGTCGACGCCATTGAGGGCCGGGCACGTGCTTTCGTCCAGGTGCAGAACGGCTGCGACCATCGCTGCACCTTCTGCATCATCCCCTATGGCCGCGGCAACTCACGCTCGGTGCCGATGGGCGCGGTTGTCGAGCAGGTCAAGCGTCTCGTCGGCAACGGCTACGCCGAGATCGTGCTGACCGGCGTCGACATGACCTCTTTCGGCGCCGACCTGCCGGGCGCGCCGAAGCTGGGAAAGCTGGTGAAGACCATCCTGAAGCAGGTGCCTGATGTGAGGCGGCTGCGGCTGTCCTCCATCGATTCGATCGAGGCCGACGACGATCTGCTGGACGCCATCGCCACCGAGCCCAGGCTGATGCCGCATCTGCATCTGTCGCTGCAGTCGGGCGACGACATGATCTTGAAGCGCATGAAGCGCAGGCATTTGCGTGACCAGTCGATCCGCTTCTGCGAGGATGTGCGCAAGCTGCGCCCCGAAATCGTCTTCGGCGCCGACATCATCGCCGGCTTCCCGACCGAGACCGAGGAGATGTTTCAGAATTCGATAAAGATCGTCGAGGAATGTGGGCTGACGCACCTGCATGTCTTCCCGTTTTCGCCGCGCGAAGGCACGCCCGCCGCGCGCATGCCGCAGGTCCGCCGCGAACTGGTCAAACAGCGGGCGGCCCGGCTGCGCGCCGTCGGCGAGGCCGCCTATCGCCGCCATTTGTCGTCGCTCCCGGGAACGCGCCAGTCGATCCTGGTCGAGCGCGACGGCCTCGGCCGCACCGAAGGGTTCACGCTTGCCGCGCTAGGCACAGGCGCGCCGGGCGAGATCGTCGAGGCAGACATCACCGGCCATGATGGCGCGCGCCTGATAGCCTCGCCCCTCACTGCCCGCGCCGCCTGAGACGATTGAAGCATGGCCGGTTTTTTCAAGAACATATTTTCGTTCGGCAAGAAGGAAGTCGTCGAGGAGCGCATCGACGAAACCGCTCCCCTGCCGCCGATCAAATGGGATGCGCTTGAGGCGCTGAAGCCGGCGGCCGAGCAGGTCGTTCCGGAGTTCTTGAAGCGCGAGGAGCCCGAGCCGCCGACGCCCCACCCTCCCCTCGATGGGGAGGGTCGCCACGAAGTGGCGGGGAGGGGTGAGAGCGCCGACGCCGGCGCCACTCACCCCCACCCCCAAGCTTCGCTTGGGACCTCCCCCATCGAGGGGGAGGTAAAGCCTGCGCCGCAGTCGGCGCCAGAAGAACCGAAGCCCGAACCCGCGCCGACCATCCCGCCCGCGCCGGAACCGGTCGTCCCATCCGAGCCGGAACCGTTGCCGGAGCCCGCGCCGGTAGAAGAACCGCAGCCTGAGCCGGAGATACCCGAGCCGCCTGCACCGGAAGAAGTTCCTGCGCCAGCCGTTCCGGAGCCGGCTCCCGAGCCGCAGCCCCAAGAAGTGCCGCCGGCGCCGGCCGAGCCGGAGATCGAACCATCGCGTCCGGAACCGCAGCTGGAGCCCGCTCCCGTCGAAGTGCCGACGCCTGCCGAGACTCCAGCAGAACCGGCCGCCCCGATCGAAGTGCCGCAACCGTCCGCGCCTCCCGCAGAGCCTAACTCAGAGGTCAGCGCCGCCCCTCATCCGCCTGCCGGCACCTTCTCCCCGTATAGCCACGGGGAGAAGGACGAGGCGCCCCACCCTCCCCTCGATGGGGAGGGTCGACGCGAAGCGGCGGGGTGGGGTGACAGCGCTGACGCCAGCGCAAATCACCCCCACCCCCAAGCTTCGCTTGGGACCTCCCCCATCAAGGGGGAGGTAAAGCGCACGTCGGTTGAAGCTGTACCCGCGCCGGTCGAAGCCAAGACCATCGTTGCCGAGCTAGCGCCCGCGCCGGCCCCGCAACCTTCGCCACAGTCAAAACCAGCTCCCGGCAAAGTCACCGTCACCAAAAAGGTCGAGCAGAAAGCCGAGCCGCAAAAGGCGCCCGAACCGGCGCCTCGACGCTCCTGGTTCCAGCGCATGCGCGACGGGCTTGCCCGCTCCTCGAAAGAACTCACCGGCAACATCGCCGGCGTCTTCACCAAGCGCAAGCTCGACGAGGAGACGCTGCAGGATCTGGAGGACGTGCTGATCCGTGCCGATCTGGGCATGGAAACAGCCTTGCGCGTCACCGATGCCCTCGCTGCCAGCCGCTACGGCAAGGATGTCTCCGACGCGGATGTCCGCACCATCATGGCGGCCGAGGTGGAGAAGGTGCTGGCCCATGTCGCCATGCCGCTGGAGCTCGACCTGTCGCACAAGCCGCATGTCATTCTGGTGGTCGGCGTCAACGGCACCGGCAAGACCACGACCATCGGCAAGCTCGCCGCCAAACTGACCGATGGTGGCCTGTCGGTGATGCTGGCCGCCGGCGATACCTTTCGCGCTGCAGCCATCGAGCAGCTGAAGATCTGGGGCGAGAGGACGAAGTCTCCGGTCATCGCCTCGAAGATCGGCGCGGATGCCGCCGGCCTTGCCTACGACGCTTTCGAACGCGCCAAGGAGGCCGGCTCCGACGTACTGATCATCGACACCGCCGGCCGGCTGCAAAACAAGACCGAACTGATGGCGGAGCTGGAAAAGATCGTGCGCGTGCTGGGCAAGCTCGATCCGGAAGCGCCGCATACCGTGCTGCAGACGGTCGACGCCACCACCGGCCAGAATGCGCTCAATCAGGTCGAGATCTTCCGCAATGTCGCCGGCGTCAACGGCCTGGTGATGACCAAGCTGGACGGCACGGCGCGCGGCGGTATTCTGGTCGCGATCGCGGCAAAGCACAAACTGCCGGTCTACTTCATCGGCGTCGGCGAACAGGTCGACGACCTCGAACCATTCTCGGCCGGCGAATTCGCCAGGGCGATCGCCGGCGTAGCGTAACAGGCAATGATCCCGAAGAGCTGACGGCTTTTTGGACAAGATCATGCGTCAGAAGGAAGTCATGAACCCACCCATCCTCGAACGCGACCCGTCCGACCCGCGAAAGAAGAAAGAAAGCGTCAATCCGCTGCTCAAGCTGGTGCTGGAACTCGGGCCGCTGATGGTGTTCTTCTTCGCCAATGCACGCGGCGCCTGGCTGGTGCAGAAATTTCCTGTCCTGGCCGAATTCGGCGGGCCGATCTTCGTCGCCACCGGCCTTTTCATGGCGGCGACGGCGATCGCGCTGATCGCCTCCTGGCTGCTGCTGCGCACCTTGCCGATCATGCCGATGGTCTCGGGCGTCGTCGTCTTCATCTTCGGCGCGCTGACGCTCTATCTGCAGGACGACGTGTTCATCAAGATGAAGCCGACCATCGTCAACACCCTGTTCGGCGGCGTGCTGCTCGGCGGTCTGTATTTCGGCCGATCGCTGCTCGGCTATGTCTTCGATTCGGCCTTTCGCCTCGATGCCGAAGGCTGGCGCAAGCTGACTTTCCGCTGGGGCCTGTTCTTCCTGTTCCTGGCTCTTGCCAATGAAGTGGTGTGGCGGAATTTTTCCACCGACTTCTGGGTTACCTTCAAGGTCTGGGGCATCATGCCGATCACCCTGTTGTTCACCTTCAGCCAGATGCCGCTGATCCTGCACCATTCGATCGAGGATAAGGCCGAGAAGGTGGAAGAAGCCGGCAAGTAGAGCAATTCCAGGAAAAGTGTGAAGCCGTCCGGAATTGCGTCAGAATAAACGGAGACGGCCATGGAATTCGTCACCACGCGCGATGAACTGAGGACGATCTACAAGACCCCGCGGCCGACCGACACCTCGATGCGCAAGGAACTCAGGGCGCTCGACGGCCACTGCCGCTCTTTCATCGGCAAGAGCCCTTTCGTGCTGATCGGTTCTTCCGACGGCGCCGGCAATGCCGACGTGACGCCGAAAGGCGACAGACCGGGCTTTGCCCTTGTCCTCGACGACAGGACCATCGCCATTCCCGACCGGCCCGGCAACAACCGGCTGGACACGCTGGAAAACATCCTGCTCAACCCTTCGGTCGGGCTGCTTTTTCTCATCCCCGGCATGAACGAGACGCTGCGCATCAATGGCGACGCCCGCATAACCGTCGATGCCGGTTTGCGCGAGCGCCTCACCGTCGACGGCAAGCAACCGCAAAGCGTCGTCGTGGTGAGCGTCAAGGCCGCTTACATGCACTGCGCCAAGGCCTTCATGCGCTCCGAATTGTGGAAGCCGGACAGCTGGCACGACCGCGCGACGTTGCCGACGCTCGGTCAGATCCTGTCCGATCAGATGGCGCATGCCGAAACTGCCGACGATTTCGACCGCTCGCTGGACGAAGCCTACAGCAAGACCCTGTGGTAGATTTCGGGTACGATTCGCCATTGCGGTCCTTTGCCGGTTTTCCCTAGCCCTGTTTCCCCGTGATCGAACTCCTCGCCATCTCCGGCAGCCTGCGCGCCGCCTCGACCAATTCGGCGCTGCTGGCGGCGCTGTCCGCGAACGCGCCTTCGGATTGCCGCGTAACTGTCTATGACGGGCTCGGCCTGCTGCCGATCTTCAACCCGGATGACGAAGGCGAGCGCACACCGGCCGAGGCCATGCGGCTGATCGAGGCCGTCACCAGCGCCGATGGCATCATCGTCTCCTGCCCCGAATATGCCCATGGCGTGCCCGGCGGCATGAAAAACGCTCTCGACTGGCTGGTCTCGCGCGACGCCGCAGTCGGCAAGCCCGCCATGCTGGCCCACGCCTCCGCGCGCTCGCTCTATGCCCGCGCCGCGCTGGCCGAGATCATGCGCACCATGTCGTTCGCGCTTTGTGAGAATGCGGTTCTGGAGATTGCCTTGCTCGGCAAGAAACCGCCGGAGATAGAAGCGATCCTGGGAGAGGACGAGAACCTGCGGGCCATGCGCGAAGCGGTGCAGGTTTTCGCGAGTTTTATACGCGCAAACGTTGCCTCGTCATCCTAGGGCGGAGCAAGGAGCGAAGCGACGCGGCGCAGACCCTAGGATGACGAACGAAAGGGTGCGGCGCACCCCAACGTGCCGCTGTGCTACCCCTTCCGCAACGTCTCGACATCGGTCACACCGACATACCAGTCGCGCGCGTTGACCTCTTCGAACACCACCCAGACGTCGTCATTGCTAAGCCCGGTGGCGTCCATGATCGCCGCCGTGACCTTTTTGGCAATGTCGGCCTTCTTGCCAGCGGGATCAGCGGCGATCACTTCCTTGACGATGCGGATGTTGACGAATGGCATGACGTCCTCCCCTTGAATTGTGTCTGATACCGCCGCCGCTGGGCGGCTTCGAAATCCGCTCCGGCGAACCGCTTGGCGGTGGTTCCGCGGCCGCAGCGCTACAGGCGCCGCCGGCAGGCGCAGAAACGCCATCAAGGGCCGCCAGAGAAGCGTTTCCAGCAGCCTCAATACGTCTTCGCCCCGTTCACCATCAGCCGCACCATGTAGAGCGACGTGGTGCCGGCGATGTAGAGGCAGTTCAGCTTGTTGCCGCCGAACACGCAATTGGCGGTCACTTCCGGCACCTTGACCTTGCCGATCAGCGTGCCGTCGGGATCGTAGCAATGGATGCCGTCGGCGGCACTGGTCCAGATGCGGCCGGCCTCGTCGAGCCGGAAGCCGTCGAATAGACCGGCCGTGCAGTCAGCGAACACCTTCCCGCCCGAGACCTTCTTGCCGTGCTTGCCGACGTTGAAGACCCGCATATGCGCGGGGTTCTGCGCGCCATGGGTGCGGCCGGTGTCGACGACATAGAGCTGGCTTTCATCCAGTGAAAAGGCAAGCCCGTTCGGCCGGACCATGTCGGTGATGACGGCCTCGACCTCGCCCGTATCCGGATCGACCCGGTAGACATTGCAAGCGCCGATCTCGCTTTCGGCCTTGTCGCCCTCATAGTCGGTGTCGATGCCGTAGCTCGGATCGGTGAACCAGATCGAGCCGTCGGATTTCACGACCGCGTCATTGGGCGAATTCAGCCGCTTGCCTTTCCATTCGGCCGCGATGGTGGTGACGGAACCGTCATGCTCGGTGCGGCTGACGCGGCGGCCGGAATGCTCGCACGTCACCAGTCGGCCCTGGCGGTCGACGGTGTTGCCGTTGGAATTGCCGGAGGGCTGACGGAAGACGCTGACATTGCCGTCGGTCTCGTCATAGCGCAGCATGCGGTTGTTGGGGATGTCGGACCAGACGACATAGCGGCCGGCGGCGAACCAGGCCGGCCCTTCCGCCCACTGACATCCGGTAAACAGCTTTTCCACCTGGGCGTTGCCGTTGAACAGCCGCGCGAAACGCGGATCCAGAATTTCGTAATAGTCTGCGGTCGCCATGCATTTCCTCCGGGCATCACGTGACGCGCGGATCAAGCCAGCCTGCGGGCGCGATGGCAAGGTGGCGCAGGCGCAATTTGTAAGACAAAAGGTGCCCGGCCGGCATGGCCCGCCAGCCTGTCCGGCCGTTTATGGTGCTGGAGCGCTGTATTAACCCGCTATGCGCCCTGTGCAATGGTGCATTGCAACATCTTCTTTTTGCATCGCACCATTCCTATGTCATGGTGCGAACGACCAAGGGAGGAACAAATTCACCGCTGATATGCGGCACGAAAGGACCCTTGCTATGGCTTTTGACAACCTCTTCTCCCGCGCGCGCACCTCGATGGCCAAGCGCCGCCACTATAACCGCCTCGTCGCGGAAATCGAAAACCTGACGAGCCGCGATCTGGCCGACCTGCGCGCCGACCGCTCGGAAATGCTCTACCAGGTCCACAGGCAGATCTACGGCTGAGCATTTCAGACCTCAGCGGGGCACCGCCCCCTCACCCGGATTGCCAAACCGAATTGCATGAGCAATTCGGGCAATCCGACCTCTCCCCCCGGGGAGAGGAGCTAGCCTGTGCCGATGCTTCCCTCTTCTCCCCCACGGGGAGGGGGCGCGTAGCGGCCCGATGAGGGGGCATGGCGCCAACGTCAGCTCGGTGCCGCGAGCGCCTTTTCAATCTGCGGCAACAGAACATCCCTCGCCGACTCCCCTGTCAGCGGCCCGACATGCTTGTAGGCAATCTTGCCGTCCTTGCCGATGACGAAGGTTTCCGGCACGCCGTAGACGCCCCAGTCGATGGCCGTGCGGCCGGCCTCGTCGACACCTATCGCCTGGAACGGATTGCCGAGATCACCAAGGAACCGGCGCGCGTTTTGCGCTTGGTCCTTGTAGTTTAGCGCGGCCATGACGAAGCGCTTGTCCTGCGACAGCTGCAAGAGCACCGGATGCTCTTCCCGGCACGGCGCGCACCACGATGCAAAGACGTTGACCAGCGTTACCTTGCCGGCGAAGGCTTTCGAATCCAGCCCGGGCAGGTTTGACCCTTCCAGCGCCGGCAGGTTGGTCTGCGGCGCCGGCAGGCCGATCAGCGCCGACGGCACTGCCGCCTCATCGCGTCCCGACAAAAGCTGCGACAGGAACAATCCGGCGAGGCCGAGAAAAACCAGCAGCGGCAACAGCACGATCAGGCGGCGGCGCGGCGACGCCGTCGTTTCGCTTTCCGTGCTCATGGCTTGCTGGCCCCAGTGCTGGCCCCAGTACCGGCTTTGTCCGAGCGACGCCGCACGCCGGCCGCTTCGAGGTCTGCCAGTTCGCGCTTGCGGGTCCGCTGGTCGAGCAGGATCCAGCCGATCAGCCCGGCCAGCACGATCACCGTGATGCCATAGGCGGCCGCGACATAGAGTGCGTGTGCACTCATGCGCTTCGCTCCCCTTCCACCGTCACTTCGTCGTGCTCGATCATGGCCTTCCCATGGCTTTGCGGCTTTCTTAGCTTTGCGGCTGGGGCTTCGCAATTGATCGTCGCGCCGCAGCGGTCATATCAATCCGTTCCATGCCGCAGCGCCAGTGCTGCCGCCACCGGACCCAGCACGGCAAGAAACAGCGTCAGCGCGGCAAGAATGAGGAAGGGCTGCAGGAACGGATCAGGGTCGGCCACCGCGCCGTAGCTCGCCGACACCCCGAAGATCAGCACCGGGATGGTCAGCGGCAGCACCAGCACCGAGATCAGCAGACCGCCACGCGGCAGCGCCACCGCCACCGCCGCCCCGACCGCGCCGATGAAAGTGATCGCCGGCGTGCCGACCAGCAGCGTGAGCGCGGTGGCGCCGATGCTGAGCGGCTCCATGTTCATGAACAGGCTCAGCAGAGGTGCCGCAACCACCAGCGGCAGAACGCTGCCCGCCCAATGCGCCAGGCACTTCACCAGCACCGTCAACGCCAGCATGTGGCGGTCATTGCCCAGCACCAGAAGATCGAGCGACCCGTCTTCGCGATCGGCCTGAAACAGCCGGTCGAGGCCGAGCAGGCAGGCGAGCAGAGCGCCGATCCAAAGGATCGCCGGACCGATGCGGGCGAGCAGCTTCAGGTCCGGTCCGACACCGAAGGGGATGGTGGCGATGACGGCGAGGAAGAAGATGACGCTGGTGAGCGCTCCGCCGCCGGCCCGGATGGAGAGGCGGATGTCGCGCAGGAAGAGGGCTAGCATTGCCAAGCCGCGCCTGCCGTTTGATCGCCATCTTGCCGAAGGTGGCGTTCCTTCACACCCCCCTCTGTCCTCCCGGACATCTCCCCCGCAAGGGGGGAGATTGGCAGCTCCGTTACTGACGCCTCTTTTTCAATGCCGGTGATTGGCGAAAGCCGGCATGACATCTGATCTCCCCCCCTGCGGGGGAGATGCCCGGCAGGGCAGAGGGGGGTGGGCGGGAATGCCGACATCACCCTGTTGCTCCCATCCTCAATTCCTTCGCCCCATCCAATCCCAGCGGCAAGTGCGTCGCCGCGACAATAATCCCGCCCTCCGCGCAATGCCTCGTCATCAGCCCCGCAAACCGCGCCTCCGAAGCCTTGTCCAGCCCAGCCGTCGGCTCATCCAGCAGCCACAGCGGCTTATGACTGACCAGCAATTTCGCAATCGCCGCGCGCCGCCTTTGCCCGGTCGACAGATAGCCGAAAGGCAGATGGCCGATGCCGCCGAGACCAACCGTCTCCAGCGCCTCTCCGACACCCAACTGCCCATCGCCGTTGAAATCGCGCCAGAAGCGCAGATCCTCCGCCACGCTGAGCGCCGTCTTCATTGCATTGAGGTGGCCGAGATAGTGGACCGCCGAAGCGATCGTCGGAAACCTCTCGCCGCCCTCGATGCGCACATCGCCTTGCGCCTTCGGCAGCAGCCCGGCGATGACCCTGAGCAGCGTCGATTTGCCCGAGCCGTTCGGCCCGGTGACGACCAGCACCTGGCCCTTGTCGAGCGCAAAACCGATGCCGGAAAAGACCGTCTCGCCGCCGCGTTCGCCGCCCAGATTTTCGGCAATCAGCCGCATGCCTGCCCGTCCCGAAAACTTTACCGCGCGATAGCTGCCGCATCGCACAAATTTGCTCCGCAACTGTCTAGAACTATTCCAGAAAATTCTCTATATGCGGGACATCCGTGCCAGCGGTCGGCACGGGAACAGAATTTGCGCCGAACCAGCGCACGCGCCGCCTTGAACGGCTCGGGTTGGCTGGGAACGGACAGCGGAAATGGCCGTACCCGCACCTTTGCGCGTGATTGCATGCCCATCGGCGTCCGTTCCCTTTCAGGCTGAACAGACAAGGACGGACCGCACGTGTCAAAATCCCTCGACAGTTTCAATTGCCGCCGCACCCTCACCGTGGGTGGCGCGGACTATGTCTATTACAATCTGGTCGAGGCCGAGAGGAACGGCCTCACCGGCATTGCCCAGCTGCCTTATTCGATGAAGGTGCTGCTGGAAAACCTTTTGCGCAATGAAGACGGCCGCTCCGTCACCAAGGACTCTATCCAGGCTGTTGCCGGCTGGCTGACCGACAAGGGCACCGCCGGCGTCGAGATCGCCTATCGCCCCGCGCGTGTCCTGATGCAGGATTTCACCGGCGTCCCGGCGGTGGTCGACTTGGCCGCCATGCGCGACGGCCTCAAGGCGCTCGGCGGCGATCCGCAGAAGATCAATCCGCTGGTGCCGGTCGACCTCGTCATCGACCACTCCGTCATCGTCGACGAATTCGGCACGCCACTGGCCTTTGCCAGGAATGTCGAGCTCGAATATGAGCGCAACGAAGAGCGCTATAAATTCCTGAAATGGGGCCAGCAGGCGTTCCGCAATTTTCGCGTCGTGCCGCCCGGCACCGGCATCTGCCATCAGGTCAACCTCGAATATCTCGGTCAGGTCGTCTGGACCAACACGGAAGACGGCGGAACGACCGCCTATCCCGACACCTGCGTCGGCACCGATTCGCACACCACTATGATCAACGGCCTTGGCGTGCTCGGCTGGGGCGTCGGCGGTATCGAGGCCGAGGCGGCGATGCTCGGCCAGCCGGTTTCCATGCTGTTGCCCGAAGTCATCGGCTTCCGCCTTACCGGCAAGCTCAGGGAGGGCATCACCGCCACCGACCTCGTACTGACCGTCACCCAGATGCTGCGCAAGAAGGGCGTCGTCGGCAAGTTCGTCGAGTTCTTCGGCCCGGGCCTGTCCAACATGACGCTGGCCGACCGCGCCACCATCGGCAACATGGCGCCCGAATATGGCGCCACCTGCGGCTTCTTCCCGGTCGACGGCGAGACCATCCGCTACCTCACAATGTCGGGCCGCGAGGAAAGCCGCATCGCCCTGGTCGAGGCCTATTCCAAGGCGCAAGGCATGTGGCGTGACGCCGGCTCGGCCGACCCTGTCTTCACTGACCTGCTCGAACTCGAGCTCGACAGCGTCGTGCCGTCGATGGCAGGTCCCAAGCGCCCCGAAGGCCGCGTTCCGCTCGAAGGCATTCCGGCCGGCTTCGCAAAGGCGATGGAAACCGAGTACAAGAAGGCTGCCGAAATCCACAAGCGCTATGCCGTCGAAGGCACCGACCATGATCTCGGTCATGGCGATGTCGTCATTGCCGCCATCACGTCCTGCACCAACACCTCCAACCCGAGCGTGCTGATCGGCGCCGGCCTTTTGGCGCGCAACGCCAACCGGCTCGGCCTCAAGCAGAAGCCGTGGGTGAAGACCTCGCTGGCGCCGGGCAGCCAGGTGGTCGCCGAATATCTGGAAAAGTCCGGCCTGCAGAAGGAGCTCGACCAGATCGGCTTCAACCTGGTTGGTTTCGGCTGCACCACCTGCATCGGCAATTCCGGCCCGCTGCCGGCGCCGATCTCCAAGACCATCAACGATAAGGGCCTGATCGCCGCCGCAGTGCTCTCCGGCAACCGCAACTTCGAAGGCCGTGTTTCACCTGACGTGCAGGCGAACTATCTGGCGTCGCCGCCGCTGGTGGTAGCCCATGCTTTGGCCGGCACCGTCACCAAGGACCTGACCACCGAGCCACTCGGCGAAGGCCGCGACGGCAAGCCGGTCTATCTCAGGGATATCTGGCCGAGTTCGGCCGAGATCCAGGAGTTCATCGAGAAGAACGTCACACGTGAGCTATTCGCCCGCAAATATGCCGACGTCTTCAAGGGCGACGAATACTGGCAGAACGTCAAGGCGCCGGAAGGCCAGACCTATGCCTGGGACGACAACTCGACCTATGTGCAGAACCCGCCCTATTTCGCCGGCATGACCTCCGGTTTCGGCAAGATCGGCGACATCAAGGGCGCGCGCGTGCTCGGCCTGTTCGGCGACAAGATCACCACCGATCACATCTCACCGGCGGGTTCGATCAAGGCCGCTTCCCCGGCCGGCAAATACCTCACCGACCATGGCGTCGGCGTTGCCGACTTCAACCAGTACGGCACAAGGCGCGGCAACCATGAGGTGATGATGCGCGGCACCTTCGCCAACATCCGCATCCGCAACCACATGCTGGGCGAGAACGGCCGCGAGGGCGGCTACACCATCCACTACCCGTCGAAGGAAGAGGAATCGATCTACGACGCGGCGATGAGATACAAAAAGGAAGGCGTGCCGCTGGTCATCTTCGCCGGCGTCGAATACGGCAACGGCTCCTCGCGCGACTGGGCAGCTAAAGGAACGAATCTCCTCGGTGTCCGTGCCGTCATCGCCCAGTCCTTCGAGCGCATCCATCGCTCCAACCTAGTCGGCATGGGCGTCATCCCCTTCGTCTTCGAGGAAGGCACCTCATGGGCCTCGCTCAACCTCAAGGGTGACGAGCTGGTCGAGATCGACGGCATAAGCACCATCAAGCCACGCCAGACGATGATCGCCAAGGTGACCTATGGCGACGGCACCGTGAAGAACGTGCCGATCATCTGCCGCATCGATACGCTGGACGAACTCGACTACTTCAAGAATGGCGGCATTTTGCAATACGTGCTGCGCGATCTGGCCGCGTAGCGGCCAGGGCTTAGGCAGTAGGGATTGGGCGGTAGCGGGGAACGACATCCCCTACTCCCTACTCCCTACTCCCTACTCCCTACTCCCTACTCCCTACTCCCAGTCTTTCCAAAGCATTGCCCGACCCGATCGAAGCCCCGCCCTGTACGACAGGAGTAAAAACCGGCTGGGCTCAGCAAGATCTGCCCCACGCTCCTGATGCCATGCTCCCGATCGAACCGGGCGGTGAAGTGCTCCCCCTGTGATGCCATACCCATGGTTGCGGCAGCAAAAATTTCACCGCAACGTGACTTCCCGTTGACTGTCGCTTCTGCCACAAATCTGGGCAACCAGAACAAGGCCGGCGTCACCGGCGGGAATCGGAACGATCATGGCACCTCGACAACCTCTGCGGCTTGCGGCTTTTGCGCTGGCCTTCTCGGCGCTTGCCGGGACCGGGTTCGCCGAGGAATCGGGAACGACCCAGACCGACAAACCGCAGATTGACAGGCCCTTGGGCGTGGTCGAGCTGTTCACCAGCCAGGGCTGCAATTCCTGCCCGCCGGCGGACGCTTTCTTTGCCGAGCTGGCGGCCAAGGACAACGTCGTCGCGCTCGCCTACCACGTCAATTACTGGGACTATCTCGGCTGGCAGGACACGCTGAGCAGCAAGGACAATACCGACCGGCAATATGACTATATGCGCGCCTTCGGCACCCGCTCCGTCTACACGCCGCAAGCCGTCATCAATGGTCGCAGCCATGTCAACGGCGCCAGCCGCAAGGAGGTCGACGGCGCGCTTGCCCGCATGGAGAAATCCGGTGAAGGCATGCGGGTCAGCGTCAAGGTCAGCCGCACCAGCGATCGCGTCATGATCGATGCCGGCGACGCCGGTAGCGGCCCGAGCGACGCCCATGTCGTCATCGTCTATTTCGAACCACCGCAGACGGTGACCATCGCCAAGGGCGAGAACACCGGCCGCAGCATGACCTACTGGAACGCCGTCACCGGCATCCAGACCGCCGGCATGTGGCACGGCAAGGCGCAGCGCTACGAATTGCCGATGACCGAGATCGCCAAGAAAGGCGGCTGCGCCGTGCTGCTGCAATCGGTTGGCAAGGACGGCCTGCCGGGGCCTATTCTGGGCGCGGCGTTTATTCACAAGCCTTAAGAGGCTGGTCCATACCTTTTGATATCGGCGGGACAGCACCCCCCTCTGGCCTGCCGGCCATCTCCCCCGCAAGGAGGGAGATTGGCAGCTTCGCCACATCCGCCATCCTGTCCCACGTTTGAGATTGGCGAAAGCAAACGCGAAATCTGATCTCCACCCTTGCGGGGAGATGTCCGGCAGGACAGAGGGGGGTGTGAAGGATCACGACGACAAGTGTCTGGCGCCGCCCAACAAAAAAACCGACGTCAGCTTGCTTCTGACGTCGGTCATTTAGGCTTTGGGATCGTCGCACCCGGTCTCTCCCTGAGGAAAGTCCGAGGTTGGTTCGATCCGACGCAGACCCGTGGGCGGGGGGCTTGGGGTTTACGAGCCGGTGCCGGACCGAACCGTCTCAGGCAACGCCGGTAAATTCGTCGGACATTGGGGCATGAGCGCGGATAAAAAAGGGCGGAAATGTGGCGAGGCATCACCAATTCAAACACCGCGTTTTATAAAAGTGACTGGACGTTGCGAAAACAGCGCGGTCCCGGGATGGTTAGCCGGGCCTTGCAATTCCACGGCGAACACGCCAACTTCTGCAAGCGAGATTCATTTTCAAAGGGATCGCGGGATGACCGATCGCAGCGGTGGGACGGAGGATGGGGACGCATCCGCAATATTGATCCCGCTGCACGAGGCGCGACGCGAACGCCTCGACCAGCCGGTCCGTTTCGACCGGCGTGAACTCGATGAGATCCTGAGGCTGTACGGACGCATGGTCGCCGCCAACGAATGGCGCGACTATGCCATCGATCATCTGTCTGATCGGGCTGTGTTTTCAGTCTTCCGCCGGGCCAGCGAAGTGCCGCTGTTCCAGATCGTCAAGGATCCGAAACTGGCGCGCCGGCAAGGCGCCTTCGCCGTCATCGCCGCCGGCGGCCGAATCCTCAAGCGCGGCCAGGAACTCGGTCGCGTGCTCAACGTCTTCGATGCTAAGCTGAAGATTGTCCAGGCCTAATTGAGAATTGGGGAATTGAAGAATTGAAAAAAGAGGATGTAACGGTCGAAATACCGCCGGGTTTGTTGCTATTCAAATCCTCAATTCTTCAGTTCTTCAACTCCTCAATTCCCGCTCCTCAGGCTCTCACGAAACTTCCGCTCCGGCAGCGAATGCGGATCGGGCGGAACCGTTGCGCCGCCATTCAGCGACAGCTGCATGAACACCGTGTCAAGCCAGCGCCCATGCTTGTAGCCGGAGCCTTCCAGGCGACCGGAATGGCGAAAGCCGAGCTTTTCATGCAGCCGCACCGAGGCGCTGTCTGCATGGCCGTCACCGATCACCGCGACGATCTGGCGAAAGCCCGCCATACGGCAGGCTTCAATCAGCGCCTGCATCAGCAGCAGCCCGACGCCCTGGCCCTTCGCATCAGGCGCGACATAGACGGAATCCTCTACGATGAAGCGGTAGGCCGGGCGCGGCCGGAACGCGCCGGCATAGGCGTAGCCGAGCAGCGCGCCATCTCGTTCCGCCACCAGATAGGGAAAGCCCCCCGCCGTCAGGCTGTCGAAGCGCCCACCCATCTCAGTGCGGCTGGGCGGCTCGAGCTCATAGCTCGCGGTGCCATGCGTCACGGCATCGCCGTAGATCTCGGTGATTCGGCCGAGGTCGCCTTCCAAGGCCGCGCGGATGGAAATAGTGCTCATGATTTATGCAGACGATTCATCTGCCTCCATGACAGCAAAGGCCGGCACAAAAGAAAAGGGCGGCCGTTGGCCGCCCTCTTGATATCAGCTGGTCCAGTTGCCTGATGGGAAGACCGCCTAGCGGCGATCGCCCATGAACTGCAGCAGGAACATGAACAGGTTGATGAAGTCGAGATATAGCCTCAACGCGCCCATGATCGCCTTGCGGCCGGCAACGTCGGCCTGATCGCCTTCGTAGTACATTTCCTTGATGGTCTGCGTGTCATAGGCGGTGAGCCCGGCGAAGATCAGCACGCCGATCGCCGAGATGGCGAAGCCGAGCGCCGACGACTGCAGGAAGATGTTGATCAGCATGGCGATCACCAGGCCGACCACGCCCATGACCAGGAACGAGCCGAACGCCGAAAGGTCGCGCTTGGTCGTGTAGCCGTAGAGCGACAGCGCGCCGAAGGCGGCCGCCGTGGCAAAGAAGGTCTGAGTGATCGAGGCGCCGGTGTAGACCAGGAAGATGGTCGACAGCGACAGGCCGACCAGGCCCGAATAGACCCAGAAGGTGGTTTGCGCCGCGGCCACGCTCATCGACTGGATCCTGAACGACAGGAAGAAGACGGCGGCGAGCGGAGCCAGGATGACCACCCAGCGGAAGGCGCTGGCATAGATCAGCGTGCCGAAAGCGGTCAGCTGTCCGTCGCCGGTGACGGCGAGCTGGAAAGCGCCCCAGGCGGCGACGCCGGTGATGAGGAGGCCAAGCCCCATCAAATTGTAGACCTTGAGCATGTAAGTGCGCAGGCCTTGGTCGATGTCGGCGCGCGCGCCCGGCACGGCCGAAGTCTGGTAGTTGCGAATGGGCTCAGCCATTGGAATCCTCTGTTGCTTCTGCCCCGTACGGTGTCAGGCCCTTTCGGACCTGGGCGCCGCTGGCGGGGCTCCAGCATGCCTGTGGCGAAATATGATGGTTCTTGACGTCAAGAACAAGACCGTAACGGGCTGCAACGCTTGGTGAATCTCCGGAAGCCGGTTTTCTTGGGCTTCCATGACTGCACATTACCAAGATTTAATCGGAAACGGCAGATTCGGCCAACCTTGCCGTTTTGGGCCTAGAGGTCGCGCAGCACCGGCGCCGCCTTGTGCCCGAGCACCCGCCAGGTGCCGGCAAGGCCGATGCCGACCGTGATCACCAGCGCAAACACCAAGGTCGCCACTGCCACCTCCGGCATGAAATGCGACGGCAACGTCATGATGCGGGCAACGATGTACCAGGCGGCGATGCCGCCGGCAGCCAACGCAAACACCGCGGTGGCCAGGCCGATCAGCATGTATTCCAGCGAAAACGCCGCGATCAGCGTGCGCCTCGTGGCGCCCAACGTCTTCAGCACCACGGCATCGTGGATGCGGGCGCGATTTCCCGCGGCGAGCGCGCCGGCCAGCACCAGCACCGAAGCGATCAAGGCAACGCCGGCCGCGACCCGGATCGCCGTGCCGAGCTGGCCGACCAGCCGGTTGACGACATCGAGCGCGTCCTTGACCCGAACTGTCGTCACCGCCGGGAAGGCGCGGGTGACGGCGTTCAGCAGGCGGGCATCCTCTGCTGCCGTGGCATCCTTTTCGGTCAGCGTCGCCAGCCAGCCATGCGGGGCGCCGGCAAAAGTGTTGGGCGAGAACACCATGACGAAGTTGATGCCCATCGTCTCCCATTGCACCTCTCGGAAATTGGCGATCCTGGCCGTCACATTGCGTCCGAGCACATTGACGGTGACGGTATCGCCAAGCTTCAGGCCGAGCGCCTTGCCTTCATCGTTGGAGAACGAAACCAGCGGTTCGCCGCTGTAATTCTCCGACCACCAGATGCCTTCGGTCAGTGTCGCATTGGCCGGCTGTTTGGCGTCGTAGGTCAGGCCGCGATCGCCGCGCAGCACCCAGGCGCCTTCCGATGGCACATTGGCCTTGTCGACACTAACGCCGTTCAGCGCCATCACCCGGCCGCGCAGCATCGGCACCTTGACCAGCGTTCCCTTCGGCGCCTCTTTGCCGATCAATGTCGAGAAGGCATCGACCTCGCTATTCTGGATGTCGACGAAGAAGAAATTCGGCGCCCGTTCCGGCAGACTGCCGGAGATCTGCTGCCTGAGATTGCCGTCGATCAGCGCCAGCGTCACCAAAAGCGTCAGCCCGAGCCCGAGCGACAGCACGACGGACGGCGTCAGCGCGCCGGGCCGGTGGATGTTGCCGATGGCGAGCCGAAGCGCGACCGAGCGCACACGCGGGCTTTTGCGCGCCACCCACTGCACCAGCGCACCGACCAGGCGCAACACCAGAAAGGCAAAGACCGTCGCGCCGACGAAGATCAAGGCGATGCGCCGGTCGCCGGAAAACAGGATGGCGAGCGCCGCCAAAGCGAGCGCGATGCCGACCGCCGTGGCAAGATAGGGCAGGCGTGGAAAGCCGCGGCCCTCAAAACCCATTTCGCGAAACAGCGCGGTCGCCGGCACATCGCGGGCGCGGCCGAGCGGCAACAGCGCGAAGGCAAGCGTCACCAGCAGCCCGAACAGCGCGGCAAGAGCCAGCGCACCGGGATAGAAGCCGCCTTTAGCCGGCACCGGAATGACCGACTGGAGCGCAGCGCTGGCAGCAAACGGCATGGCGGCGCCGAGGATGAGGCCAAGCGCGATGCCGAGGCCGGCGATCATCAGGATCTGCACGAGATAGACGGTGAAGACGAAGCCGCCCGAGGCGCCAAGGCTCTTGAAGGTGGCGATGACGCCGCGCTTGCCGTCGAGATAGGCGCGCACCGCATTGGCAACGCCGACGCCACCGACGACCAGCGCCGTCAGCCCGACCAGCGTCAGGAATTGCGAGAAGCGCTCGATGTTGGAGGACAGCGCCGGCGCGGCGTTCGAGCGGGTGCGGATCGACCAGCCGGCTTCGGGGAAATCGCTCGCCGCCCGATCCTGGATGGCCTTGAGATCGGCCTCGCTGGCGCCGGCCGGCAGCCGAACCTTGTAGGCATTCTCGACCAGGCTGCCTGGCTGGATCAGACCAGAGGCGGCGAGCCCTTGCATCGAAACCATCAGCCGCGGCGCGAAGCCGAAACCGTCCGACACCGCATCCGGTTCGCTCACCAGCCTGGCCCGCAATTCGAATGTCGCGCTGCCGACCTTCAGCCGGTCACCGATCTCCACATTCAGCCGGTCGAACAACAGGTCGGGCGCGGCGGCGCCAAAGACGCCTGATTTCTCGCCGAACAAATCCTCTCTGCCAAGCTGCGGCGCGGTCTCGAGCGCGCCATAGAGCGGATAGGCGTCGTCGACGGCCTTGGCCTCAACCAACGCCTGGTCGGAGCCGTCATCCAGCCGCGCCATCGAGCGCATATTGGCGCTGTGCGACACAGTGCCGAGGCGGTCGAGGAAGGTGCTTTCGGCTGGCGTCGCATCGCGCTGGTTGAGCTGGAAGCGCAAGTCGCCGCCAAGCAGCGTCTGGCCCTGGTCTGCAACGCCTGCGGTGATCGCCTGCGCCACCGAATTGACCCCGCCGATTGCAGCGACGCCGAGCGCAATGCAGGCAAGGAAGATCAGGAAACCCGACAACCCGCCGCGCATCTCGCGCAGCGAGAAGCGGAACGCGAGCTTCAGCGTCTGCGACAGTGGCATCAGGCCGGCACCTTGACCTGCGCTACCGGCGCATCCTCGATGCGGCCCGAGCGCATCGACACCTGGCGCGAGCAGCGCGCCGCAAGGGCCGGATCGTGCGTGACCAGCACCAAGGTCATGCCGCGCTCGGCCGCCTTGGCGAACAAAAGGTCGGCAACCTGCCGCCCCGTCGCCTGGTCGAGATTGCCGGTCGGCTCGTCGGCGATGAGAATGCGCGGCGACGGCGCCAGCGCGCGGGCGATCGCCACGCGCTGCTGTTCGCCGCCGGACAGCTCGCCCGGATAGTGGGTGACGCGGTCGCTCAAGCCCACCGCTGCCAGCTCGCGCGCCGCGACACCGAACGGATCGGCATGGCCGGCCAGTTCCAGCGGCACCGCGACATTTTCGAGCGCCGTCATGTTGGGAATGAGATGGAACGACTGGAAGACGATGCCGATGTTTCGGCCCCGAAACGATGCGACCTCGTCCTCGCTTTTGCCGTTCAGCAATTCGCCGGCGATCCGCACCGTCCCCGAATCGACCTGCTCCAGCCCGGCCAGCACCATCAGCAAGGTCGACTTGCCGGACCCCGAAGGGCCGACGATGCCGGTCGCCTCGCCGCGCGTCACGTCCAGGCTGACGCGTTTCAGCACATGCACTGAGGAAGCGCCTTGGCCAAGGGTCAGGGATACGTCTTTCAGCTCGATGACGGCTTCTGTCACAATTAAAGCGTCCTATATCAGGATGAAGGCTCTGCTTGCCGGAAGCCGTCGCCGGAAGAATTCCTCGGGTATATGGGGGCTGCCACATGTCTTTCAAACGCTTGAATGCCGCAGGGCTCGTCCTTTTCGTCACCCTTTGCGGCGCCATTTCGTCTGTGCGCGCCGAGACGTTCACCATCGTCGGCTTCGGCGACAGCCTGATGGCCGGTTTCGGCCTCGGGCCTGGCGATGGCTTTACCGACAAATTGCAAGCTGCGCTGCGCGCCAAAGGCCATGACGTCACCGTCGCCAACGCCGGCGTTTCAGGCGACACCTCGAGCGGCGGCTTGGCGCGGCTTGACTGGTCGGTGCCGGATGGGACAAGGCTGGTTATCCTCGAACTCGGCGCCAACGACATGCTGCGCGGCGTCTCGCCCAGCACTACGGAAAAGAACCTGGACGACATGCTGGCGAAGCTGAAAGCGCGCAAGATCGCGGTGCTTTTGGCCGGCATGCGCGCCGCTCCCAATCTCGGCGCCGACTACCAGAACGCCTTCGATGCGATCTACCCAAAGCTGGCCGCGAAATACGATGTGCCGCTCTATCCGTTTTTTCTCGATGGCGTCGCCGGGCAGTCCGGCCTGCAGTTGGAGGATGGCCTGCATCCCAATCCGAAGGGCGTCGCAGCGATGGTCGAGCGCATCATGCCCGCCGTGGAGAAGGCGATTGCGGCAGTTGAGGGTGGCGGTTGAACGCCGGCCTGACGAGAATAACGCGGCGTTCGCCTCGCGCGAACTTTGAAACAAAAGACCGGGCTGCCGATGACCCGAGTCATCCATGCTGCGCTCGAAGAGCATATGCAGCATCTGGGTAATGCAAGCGCCGAGGCGGCACGGCAATAGTGCTTATTCATCGCTTGGAGGCGCCTGTTCGTAAAAATGCCTGCAACCAACAAACCACTTGCCCCGTTTGACTATCGATGATTCGCTAGGGGCACAGTTCGATTCGAGGAAGGGAGGCTCACCATGCCGCGTCTTTTCACCGCCCTCGAAATACCCCGTGATGCCGCTCTTTCGCTGTCCCTGCTCAGGGGCGGCCTGCCCGGAGCCCGCTGGATCGATGTCGAAAACTACCATCTGACGCTGCGCTTCATCGGCGACGTCGAAGGCCATGTCGCCGACGAAATCGCCAACGCACTCGACCGGGTGCACCGCCCATCCTTCTCGCTCACCCTGTCCGGAGTTGGCGCTTTCGGCCAGAAGAAGCCGCACGCCGTCTGGGCCGGCGTCTTCGCCTCGCCCGACCTTTCGGCGCTGCAAGGCGAAATCGACCGCATCTGCCAGCGGCTCGGCTTGCCTGCCGACCCGCGCAAGTTCACCCCGCATGTTACGCTGGCACGCTTGCGCAATTCGAGCCCGCTCGACGTCGCCCAGTACCTGTCGGCGCGCGGCAATTTTTCGACGCTGCCGTTTCGCGTCGGCCGCTTCGTGCTGATGTCGTCGCGCGATTCGGTCGGCGGCGGTCCCTACATTGTCGAGGAGGCGTGGCCGCTCTCCGGCGTCGACGCCCGCGCCACCAATCTCGTCGCCAGCGCCTCCGACGCTTCGCGGATCATGCGGTAGACCGAAGCGAACGCTTCGGCCCCGTCATAATAGGGATCCGGCACGTCGCGGGTTTTGCCCTGCGCAAACTCTGCCAAGAGATGAATACGTTCGCGGGCACCGGCCGGCGCCAACGCCTTGAGGTCGCGGACATTCTGCCGATCCATGCCGAGGATCAGGTCGAAGCGCGAAAAATCCCCCGGCCTGACCTTGCGTGCCCGCTGCCCTGATATGTCGATGCCGTGGCGGGCCGCAATCGCGATCGAGCGCGGGTCGGGCGCTTCGCCGAGGTTCCAGCCGCCGGTCGCCGCAGAGTCCAGCACGATATCGTCCAGCACCATGTCGCGGCCGCGTTCCGCCAGCACGGCGCGAAACACGCCTTCGGCCAGGGGTGAGCGGCAGATGTTGCCGAGGCAGACGAAGAGTATGGAATTTATCGGCTTTACGCTCATTCGATATGCGCCGTTCGTGCATTTGGAAGCCCAAAACGCAAAGGACTTTTGGGCGACTTGCATTATGGTGAGGGTCGATATCTGGGATAGCACGGGAAATCATCATGACGAGAGAGAAACTCAGCAAGGACGCCATCGCCGCCGCACTGGCCGAACTGGCCGGCTGGTCGCAGGCAGCCGATGGCGCCTCCATCAAGCGCAGCTTCGACTTCAAGAATTTTTCCGAAGCCTTCGCCTTCATGACCCGCGTCGCGCTGGCCGCCGAGAAGATGGACCATCATCCCGACTGGTCGAACGTCTACAAGACTGTCGACGTGACGCTCAACACCCATGATGCCGGTGGTGTCACTGCGCTCGACATCGCGCTGGCCAAGAAGATGAATGGGTATGCTGGCGGCTGAACGCTGGGGCGGCAACGCCAAATCGGCGCCATCCTCTTGCAGTGGACCGGGACTTTCACCACATTTTCCGTGGCGGCCGCGCAACGCGTAGCGCGACGGCCGGCAAGGAGAGGATTGATGGCGCAGCAGCCCGGTTTTGATTTCTTCGGCTTCGGCAGCAAGCTCGGCGACGAGAGTGAAGTGCGCGCCAAATTCTGGCGCACGGCCAAGAAGGCCGCCCGGCAGATTCCGTTCATGGAAGAGGTCGTCGCCGGCTATTATTGCGCGCTCGACAGGAAGACGCCTTTGCGTGCCAAGGGCATATTGCTGGCAGCGCTTGGCTATTTCGTGCTGCCGGTCGACGTCATCCCCGATTTCGTCTTCGGCCTCGGCTTCACCGACGACATCGCCGTGCTGACCGCCGCGATCTCCACGGTAAGCGCCCATATCACCCCTGCGCACCGCAAGGCCGCCAAGGAGGCGATCGCCGACAAGAGCTGAATCGGCGTCGCGTTGGCAACTGGGTTCAGAAGAAATCCTCCGCTCAAACAGGACGATAGCGGCTTGGCTTCGGGTTCCGCTGCGGCCGTTGGAAAAGTCAAACTCTTGCCGCTTTCGTGGCCTCCAAGTCGCCGCAGGGACATTGCGAAAGCCGTTTTTTCAAGAAGCGGCGCGGAAATGGCGGTGGTTTCCATGGGTGAATGTCCTTTTCCGAGGGAAATTCACCGTTTGGTAACCCAGATTAAATCAAAATGAAGCGACGGGCAGGACGCCAAGCCGGCCTGCCCCGCACCATTTGGAATACGGGAAAAGCGATGCGCGGATTGATTGCACTAGTCTCGAGCCTGGTCCTGGTGGCTTTTGCCGCGCCGGCGCTGGCGCAGCAGGCGACCAAGATCGGCCAGCACAATGCCTGGGGCACCTACAGCTACCAGGCGCAGGGCGGCAAGGTCTGCTATGTGCTCACCGTGCCGACCGACAAGCAGCCGCCGACGCTCGATCACGGCGACATGTTCTTCTTCGTCAGCCAGCGGCCGGGCCAGCAAGTGTCCTACGAGCCGCAATTCATCGCCGGCTACACATTCCAGGAAGGCTCCAAGGCCACCGTCACCATCGACAAGAAGACGTTCTCGATGTTCACCCGCGGCAAGTCGGCCTGGGTCGAGAACGCCGCCGAAGAGCCGGTGCTGATCGCCGCCATGAAGACCGGCACCGACATGAAGGTCTCGGCGAAGTCTGGCCGCGGCAATCCGACGACCTATGTGTTTTCGCTGAAAGGCATCTCGGCCGCGCTGACGTCGATCGCCAAGTGCAAGTAGGCTAGCGCGGTTCCCGCCGCATGACTCTCGCCGCAACCTGTGCTATGCGCCGCGCTTCTTTTCGGCACGATGGATGAAATCGGCCGCAATTTGCTTATATTGGCGCTGATATGACCCTTTCCTTCGATCTCACCACTGAGGGCGCACGCGACGCGTTGCGCGCTCGCGCCACGCCCGAGAAGCCGTCGCTGATCGGCCTGACCCGGGCCGAGCTCGGTGAAGCCCTTGTCAGTGCCGGCATCGTGCCCGAGCGCCAGGCGAAAATGCGCGCCCAGCAGCTCTGGCACTGGATGTATGTGCGCGGCGTCTCCGATTTTGCCGGCATGTTCAACATCTCCAAGGATCTGCGCGCCGAACTCGACAAGCATTTTACCGTCGCCCGGCCCGAAATCGTCGAGGAGCAGATTTCCTCCGACGGCACGCGCAAGTGGCTGTTCCGCTTTCCGCCGCGCGGTGCCGGCCGTCCCGTCGAGATCGAGACCGTCTACATCCCCGAAGAAGGCCGCGGCACGCTCTGCATCTCCTCGCAGGTCGGCTGCACGCTGACCTGTTCGTTCTGCCACACCGGCACGCAGAAGCTGGTGCGCAATTTGACGGCGGAAGAGATCCTGGCGCAATTGCTCACCGCCCGCGACCGGCTCGGCGATTTCCCCGACCGCGACACACCCGACGGCGCCATCGTCCCTGCCGAGGGCAGAAAAGTCTCCAACGTCGTCATGATGGGCATGGGCGAGCCGCTCTACAATTTCGAGGCGGTGAAGAAGGCGCTGCTGATTGCCTCCGACGGCGACGGACTGTCGCTGTCGAAGCGCCGCATTACGCTCTCGACCTCCGGCGTGGTGCCCGAGATCTTCCGCACCGGCGAGGAGATAGGGGTCATGCTGGCGATCTCGCTGCACGCCACCAATGACGATCTGCGCGACCTGCTTGTGCCGATAAACAAGAAGTATCCGCTGAAGGAACTGATCGAGGCCTGCCGCGCCTATCCCGGCCTGTCCAACGCCAAGCGCATCACCTTCGAATATGTGATGCTGAAGGACGTCAACGATTCCATCGAGGACGCCAAGGGGCTGATCAAGCTGCTCAAAGGCATTCCAGCCAAGATCAATCTGATCCCGTTCAACCCGTGGCCGGGCACCAACTATCAGTGCTCGGACTGGGAGACGATCGAGAAATTTGCCGACTACATCAACAATGCCGGCTATGCCTCGCCGATCCGCACGCCGCGCGGCCGCGACATCCTGGCCGCCTGCGGGCAGCTCAAATCCGAATCCGAACGCATGCGCAAGGTCGACCGCCTGGCGCTGGAAGCCATGATGATTGCGGGGCATGGCGAGGCGTGAGCCGCCTCTTCGCCTATATCCTCCGTTTCGCTGTCATCCTGTTCGGCTATGTCGTCGCCTCATTGGCGGCGAGCGCCTTTCTCAACGTGTTGTTCCTGGCTTCCGTCGGTTATATGCCGGACGATGCGCACCCAGCGGCGGCCGCGGCGCTGTATTTTTCGATCCCGTTCGTGGCGCTGTTTGTCGCCTATTTCGCTTTCATACCGGCGGTGGTCGCAATCCTGATCTCCGAGGTCCTCAGCCGCCGCGACTGGCTGTTCTATGCACTCGCGGGCGGCTTGGTGGCCGCGGCCTTCCTCGGCTTCGTCCACCAGAACGTGGATTTCGACGTCACCAAACCGCGCGCCATCGCCGCGGTGATCGGCTGCGGCATGGTCGGCGGCATCTTCTACTGGCTAAGCGCCGGCCGCTGGGCCGGAAGCTGGTGGCAGGCCGCTACTTCGCCTGAGCGGTCAGGATCTTGAGCGCGAAGGCCGAAAACACACCGGCAAAGAGATAGTCGACGACCCGCGTTACGCGCGGGCTGGCCTTCATCGCCGCCGAAAACCTTTCCGCGGCAAACACCATCGGCGCCGTCACAGGGATCGACAGCACGATGAACATGAGGCCGAGGGAGAACAGTTTTCCCGGCGCGTTCGGATCGTGAGCCGAGACGAACTGCGGCAGAAACGTCATGAAGAACAGGATGATCTTCGGGTTGAGTAAATTGACGCCGAGTCCGGCGGCCCAGCTGCGGAACAGCGAAATCTGCGGGCCATTCTTCTTCTGCGGTGAAAACGCCGAGCCCTTGGTCATCGCCTGCCAGGCCAGGAACACCAGATAGACGGCGCCGAAGATTTTCAGCACCAGGAAGGCCATCGGCGAGGCGACGATCAGCGCCGAGATGCCGACCGCCACCAAAGTTGTATGGATCAGCGTGCCGAACAGAGCACCCGCCAGCGAGGCAAAGCCGGCGGCGCGGCCCTGGCTCAGTGTTCGCGAGACGAACAGCGTCATATCCGGCCCCGGCGTGATCGCCAGGATCATGGTGGCGATGGCGAACTGGATCAGTGTTGTGGTGTCGGGAATGAAGGACATCGGTGGCCCCTGGCGAATGATCGTCGGTCTATAACGCAGCCTCCCCGCTCACGCCAGCAACTGACTGGCGTGGCATCTGGTCCAGCGGCTGCGGCGGCCGGCGCCCGTTCATCCCTTGCGCTGGCCGGAAATGCCGTGATACCTCGCCCGCGAAACTCACGCGCGGAACCGCCAAAATGTCCCCAGCAATGCCCAAGACAAAAGACGTCAAGAAGGTCGTGCTCGCCTATTCCGGCGGTCTCGACACCTCCATTATCCTGAAATGGCTGCAGACCGAGCTCGGCGCCGAAGTCGTCACCTTCACCGCCGATCTCGGCCAGGGTGGCGAGTTGGAGCCGGCGCGCAAGAAGGCCGAGATGATGGGCATCAAGGATATCCGCGTCGTCGATGTCCGCGAGGAATTCGTCGCCGACTTCGTCTTCCCGATGTTTCGCGCCAATGCCGTCTATGAAGGCACCTACCTGCTCGGCACCTCGATCGCCCGGCCGCTGATCTCCAAACACCTGGTCGAGATCGCCCAGGAGGTCGGCGCCGATGCTATTGCGCATGGCGCCACCGGCAAGGGCAACGACCAGGTGCGTTTCGAGCTGTCGGCCTATGCGCTGAATCCCGACATCAAGGTCATCGCGCCGTGGCGCGACTGGTCGTTCAAGTCGCGCACCGACCTGATCAACTTCGCCGAGCAGCACCAGATCCCGGTGGCCAAGGACAAGCGGGGGGAGGCGCCGTTCTCGGTCGACGCCAACCTTCTGCACTCCTCTTCCGAGGGCAAGGTGCTGGAAGACCCGTGGAGCGAGCCGCCGGAATTCGTCCATCAGCGCACCGTCTCGCCGATGGAGGCGCCGGACAAGGTCACCGAGATCGAGATCGAATTTTTGAAGGGCGATCCGATTGCACTGAACGGCAAGAAGCTGTCGCCGGCCACCATGCTGACGGCGCTTAACGATCTTGGCCGCGACAATGGCATCGGCCGGCTCGATCTGGTCGAGAACCGCTTCGTCGGCATGAAATCGCGCGGCGTCTACGAGACCCCCGGCGGCACCATCCTGATCGTCGCCCACCGCGCCATCGAATCGATCACGCTCGACCGCGGCGCCGGCCACCTCAAGGACGAGTTCATGCCGCGCTACGCCGAGCTGATCTACAACGGCTTCTGGTTCTCGCCCGAGCGGCTGATGCTCCAGGCGATGATCGACAAGAGCCAGGAAGACGTCGAAGGCACGGTGCGCCTGAAACTCTACAAGGGCAATGTCATGGTCACCGGCCGCAAATCCAAGAAGACGCTCTATTCCGACGCGCTGGTCACCTTCGAGGATGACCGCGGCGCCTACGACCAGAAGGACGCCGCCGGCTTCATCCGCCTCAATGCGCTGCGGCTGAGGACGCTGGCGGCAAGGAGCCGCAAGGGTGAACCAAACTAGTGTTCCAGGAAAACCCGGCGGTCACGCAGGGTTTTTATTTGGTACCTCTAATATAAGAGGCCAAGCTGGCTGACATGGTTTCCGTTTGACCTTTTAAAAGCCTCATCTAAATTCCTTCGCGGGACGGAGGGATTCTGATCGTGAAAAACGCCATTTTTCTCATGCTTGCGGCGGCCATCGTCTTTACCGGATGCCAGTCCTCGCAGGCGGCCGCAAAACGCGAGCAGGACGGGTGCATCTCCGCCGTCCATCTATGGAGCATCACGTTCAAGCACGAAATCGCCTCTTTCATGGGCGTCTCGCAGGAGCGCATGCCGGCCCTGTTCTGCCAGCGCATCACCGAAGGAGTACGCAGCGGGCGGATCAGCTACTCCGATTTGAACAGAGTGCAGCTAGACCTGCCGACCGAGATATGGCTGGTCATCAAGGGCAAGTCAAAGGCGGCTGCCAGGGCCGCGCCGGTGCTGCGCAACTCCAAATTCCGGAGCTGCAAAGGTACTGAAGGCGCCTTCGAGGTTCCTATTTCCGAGAAGTGCCCGTTGAGCGGCTACGCACATTATTGAGAGCCCAGTCGCTCAGCCGGCATTTGCGCCAACGATCGAGCAATTCGAGAAAGAGCATGCCCGACTTCGTCCGTAACTGCGTAAAAACAAAGAAATAGAGCGCCGGCAAAGAACTCAGTGCTTTTCCTGCTTGATCTTTTCGGGCCCTTATCTAGCCTCCTCACAATCGATGGGGGCAGCTGACAATGAAGCCGTGGTTTGTGGCGCTGCCTGCAATGGTCGTCATGCTGGCCGGTTGCCAGACTGGGCAGGAGCAAGTGAAACAGGATCCCGAGGCGGCATTCGATCGCTGCATCACCAAGGTGGCCATATCGAATATATCGGCCAAACACGAGATCGCCGCTTTTATGGGCGTTTCCCTGGAGCGCATGCCGCCACTGCTGTGCCGCCGCCTTGCCGATGCCATGAAGAGCGGCCGGCTGACCTTCTCCGACATAAACCGCCTCCAGTTCGACCAGTCCACGGACATCTGGAAGGTCATAAAAGGCGGGTAGCCGCTCGGCTGCTGAACGGTTTGAACGCCAAAAGCTCCAGTCCTTGCAGAAAAGCCCGGCGCATGGCCGGGCTTTCCGTTCTTCGATCTGGATATTTCTATCAGCCGCCGTCGATCGCGTCGGCGATCTGGGCGATGGCCTGCTGGTAGACGCTGGCGGAATTCCAGCCGGCGATGGCCCCCATATTCGCACTTGCGCTCGCACCCGCCCGCCAGCCATGAGCCTTGAGAAAGTTGGCCGTCGAAGCCAAGGCCGTCGCCTTGTCGCGCAGATTTCCGTTGCCGACGCCATACTTCAGGACATTGCCGGGCAGGAACTGCGTATGGCCGATCTCGCCATGCGCAGCGCCGACCGACGAGGCGCTCAGCGCGCCGCGATCGACCAGCTTCAGCGCCGCAATGGCATGCGGGTAAAAGAAGCCCGGGCGACGGCAATCATAGGCAAGCGTCAGAATGGCGGAGACCGTGTTCTGGTTGCCCAGGGAGGCTCCGAAGCCGGTTTCCATGCCCCAGATGGCCAGCAACACGCCCGGCGACACCCCGTAATTGCTCTCGATCCTGTCGAACATCGCTGCATTCGACTTCTTCAGCGCACGGCCCCTGGAAATGATCGCAGCTCCGCCACGACGCTTCATGAAGGCGTCCACCGAACCGCTGAACGCCTTGTGGATGGCGCGGTCGACGGAGATTGTCTTTGTCGCGTAGCTGGCACCGGCCAGAGCAGCCAGACCCTTCCCGCCGACACCTTCGGACCTGGCCTGCGCGGCAAAGTCCTGCTTCCACGCCTCGAAGCCCGCGCCGGTCTTGCCGCAGCTGGCCGCCGCCTGCGCGCCCGTCGCCAGCGCAAGTACCGCGACCACCGCGGCAGCAATAATCTTTCCCTTGGCAAGCAATGCCATGCTTTTTCTCCTGATTGCCTGAATCACGTCCCGGTTGCGAACTTGCCAGCGAAACGCGCCATTGTCACCGTACCCCCGGCGCTACCCTGGCCAATGCAGCGGAATTTGCTTACGATCAAGTGCTTATTGTGGCCGAAACGCCCGGTGCCGGGCAGGCGAATTCGCTGCTCGGGTAAAAAGAGGTGACGGGGGCATGGAACGGCGGCCCGTGGCGGGCGTTTGGGCGAGGCGCCGCTCCGCACCATATTCCTCCTCTGACGCCATACGCCAACGCCTGACGCATCGAGATCGACATGAAACTGTTCGACTGCCCGCATTGCGGCCACCGCCTCTACTTCGAGAATGCGCAGTGCCTGAATTGCGGGAGTCTCGTGCTTTACGATCCCGAGCATGCGCGCTTTGCCTTGTCTGACGTCGACGGCATCTTCCACTGCACCAATGCGGATGAATGCGCCTGCAACTGGATGGCCGAACCGGGTCATACCTACTGCCGCGCCTGCGTGCTGAACCAGCTGATCCCCGACCTCTCCGTCGACGGCAACCGCCGCCGCTGGATTCGCGTCGAGGCGGCCAAGAAGCGCGCCGTCTATTCGCTGCTCGCCTTCGGCCTTCCGGTCGTGCCCAAGCACAAGCACGGCGACGAAATCGGCCTCGCCTTCGACTTCATTGCCGATCCGATCGGCGGCGGTCCCGGCGGCGAACGCATCCTTACCGGCCACGACAACGGCCTGATCACGCTCAACGTCGCCGAGGCGGACTCGGCCGAGCGCGAGCGGCGTCGCGTCGAGATGGGCGAAAATTACCGCACGCTGCTCGGTCATTTCCGTCATGAGCTTGGCCATTACTACTGGGACCGGCTGATCCGCGACGAGCCGCAACGGCTCGATGCCTTCCGGGCGCTGTTCGGCGACGAACGCCCCGACTACGAGCAGGCGCTGAAGGCCTATTACGCCAATGGCGCTGCGCCCGACTGGCAGCAGAACCACATCTCCGCCTATGCGACGTCGCATCCATGGGAAGACTGGGCCGAGACCTGGGCGCACCATCTCCACATCACCGACACGCTGGAGATGGTGCACGCGCTGAATTTTCCACTCGGCCAGCTTGAGACGATGGAGACCAATGTGCTGCCGCAAGGCGACACCGGCGGCCGGTTGCAGGCGGCGCCCGCGGAACCTGACGCCGTGCCCGAGCCGTTCGAAAAGATTCTCGCCCGCTGGCTGGTACTCTCGGAAGCCTCCAACTCGATCAACCGCTGCATGGGCCTGCCCGACCTTTATCCCTTCGTCATTTCGGACGTGACGGCGCAGAAACTCAGCTTCGTGCATGAGCTTTTGACCGGTTTGCCGAAAGAAACCGGAACAAATCGTGAGCTGGCGTCGGTATTTTAGCCGGAACGCATGCGTTCTGGTTTCGTTTGGTGTCGCGAGGGACCATGAAAGGGAGAGAAACCATGAGACGCATATTGTTTCCGGCCGTCGCCGGGGCGCTTGTCGCGATGTCGGGTGCGGCACTCGCCGATACCGCCGTCTCGGCCGTCACCGATCTTAATGTGCGCGCCGGCCCCGGCCCGCAATATCCTGTGATCGGCGTGCTCGCCGCCGGCCAGTCGGCGACGCTCAATGGCTGCATCGAAAACAGCAAATGGTGCACCATTGCCGAAGCCGGAGGCCAGGGCTGGGTCTATTCCGACTATGTCACGGCCGATTTCGGCGGCAACCGGGTCGTTCTGACACGCCGCCCCGCCAACGCCGCCATCACCGTGGTTACACCGCCGCAGGATGATTATCCCGATACCTATACCGGTGCGATTCTGTCCGACGACGGCCCCGTCGACGCCATCGACAGGCCACCGGCGGAAGTCGGCACCTATGTCAGCACGCACCGGCTCGATCCTGTCTATCTCGAGGGCGAGGTGGTGACCGGTGCCACCTTGCCCGACACGGTCGAACTGCGCGAAATCCCCGACTACCGCTACCGCTACGTCTATGTGAATGGCCAGCAGGCGCTGGTCGACCCGCAGACACGGCGCATCATGTACGTCGTGCGCTGATTTTGCCTGGAAAGAATGACAAGTGAACTCGTGCCGCCCTCCTGCCGAGGCTGAGGGCGGCAAAAGGGTCGCTGAACAGCAGCAATTGCGCGAGAGCCGACGATCCCCTAGATCATGCGACCCGATGCGTTCGGCAGAGGAACTCGCGTGATATCAGATCCAGCCGCCTTCGAGCGCTATAGCAACACGGCCACCGAAAAGACGAACCTGCCGCGGCTGATAATTGGAACTGCAGTCGTCGTCCTGTTCTGGGTGGCGATCACCCTGGTTGTGGTGCTTGGCGGCACCTATGTCGCGATCGTCTGGCATGTACTGCCGGACGACCCGCGCGGGCCGCTTCAGGGCTTTCTGGCCTCGCCCATCGGCATACTCACCGCACTCACCTCGTTTACCGGCATCTGGCTCGGCCTCTGGCTTGCCATGCGTTTCGTCCATGGCGAGCCGCTCTCGGCGCTTTTCGGCGCCAGTCGCCGCGTGTCCTTGTCGGGCTTCCTCAAGGGCCTGGTCGCGGTGCTGATCACATCGGCGCTTTCCGAAATCCTGCTCTACTGGCTACAGCCCGAAATCGCCCGCGGCACGATCAACCTGTCGACCTGGCTGCTGTTCCTGCTCCCGATCGTGGCGCTGACCCTGCTGCAGACCTCGTCCGAGGAGATGCTGTTTCGCGGCTATCTGCTGCGCGGCCTGGCCAGGCGCTTCGAGAGCCCTTACGTGTGGGCGCTATTGCCCGCTTTGCTGTTCACCTTCTTGCATTGGAGCCCGGGCTCGACCCCCGCCATCAACGCCTGCGTGCTGGCCTCGATCGCCGCCTTCGCCTTGCTGTTGACGCTGGTGGTTTATGTCACCGGCAATCTCGGCGCCGCCTTCGGCGCCCATCTCGGCAACAATCTCACCGGCTTCCTGCTGATCTCGCATCAGGAGAACTACAATTCCTTCGCCCTGTTCAACGCCAAGCCGCTGGAAGGTCCGGACTGGACGACGACGGATGCCGTCATCATCGCCGCCATCGGTATCGTCTGCACCTTGCTGACGATCCTGCTGCTTCTGCACCCGCGCTCGCCGCTGAAGGTTACGGCCGACCCTCGGGATGCAGGGTGAACTAAACAGGGACCGATCCAGAGACCGGGAAGCCGCCCTTGTCTTGACTCTTCGGCCGATTTCCTGTCTACAGCCCCGAAATCCGCGACGAGTATCCCTCCGAGCAAGCCGACCAGGACGCCAAAACCTTTTGAGGTGGGTGCTGTAAACAGATCCTGGAGGCCAACACCCGGCAGCGCTGAGCGCCCCCGGGTGCTTTTTGGTTTTGAGCTTTGCTTGGATGAGCGGCGCGAACGCACTACCTCTCGGGCACCATCGGGGTGCCTGAGAAAAAGGAAACGGAATGTTTGAATCGCTGCAGGAGCGCACAAGAGGCGTGGAGGGCCATCGGCCCGACAGGGATCACCATGAATCCAAGGCGCTCTCGCGCGGCGGGTTGACCAATGTTTGAATCACTTCAGGAGCGCCTTGGCTCCATCCTGAACGGCCTGACAGGCCGCGGCGCGCTATCGGAGGCTGATGTCTCGGCGGCGTTGCGCGAGGTGCGCCGTGCGCTGCTCGAAGCCGACGTTGCGCTGGAAGTGGTGCGTTCCTTCACCGACAAGGTGCGCGAGAAGGCCGTCGGCGCCGCCGTCGTCAAGTCGATCAAGCCTGGACAGATGGTCGTCAAGATCGTCCATGACGAGTTGGTCGACATGCTCGGCGCCGAGGGCGTCGCCATCGACCTCAATGCGCCGGCGCCGGTCGTCATCATGATGGTCGGCCTGCAGGGCTCCGGCAAGACGACGACCTCCGCCAAGATCGCCAAGCGCCTGACCGAGCGCCAGAACAAGAAGGTTCTGATGGCCTCGCTCGACACGCGGCGGCCCGCGGCGCAAGAGCAGCTGCGCCAGCTCGGCGAGCAGGTCAAAGTCGCGACCCTGCCTGTCATTGCGGGCCAGAACCCGGTCGACATCGCCAGGCGCGCCGTCCAGGCAGCCAAGCTCGGCGGTCATGACGTCGTCATCCTAGACACCGCCGGCCGCACCCATATCGATGAGCCGCTGATGGTGGAGATGGCCGACATCAAGAAGATGTCGAGCCCGCACGAAATCCTGCTGGTCGCGGATTCGCTGACCGGCCAGGACGCCGTCAACCTTGCCAAAAGCTTCGACGAGCGCGTCGGCATCACCGGCCTGGTGCTGACCCGCATGGACGGCGATGGCCGTGGCGGTGCCGCGCTTTCGATGCGCGCCGTCACCGGCAAGCCGATCAAGCTGATCGGCACCGGCGAAAAGATGGACGGGCTGGAGGAATTCCACCCCAAGCGTATTGCAGACCGCATCCTCGGCATGGGCGACATCGTCTCGCTGGTCGAAAAGGCCGCCGAAAACATCGACGCCGAGCAGGCGGCGGCGATGGCCAAGAAGATGCAGTCGGGCAAGTTCGACCTGAACGACCTTGCCGGCCAGCTTCAGCAGATGTCGAAAATGGGCGGCATGGGCGGCATCATGGGCATGATGCCCGGCATGGGCAAAATGAAGGACCAGATGGCGGCCGCCGGCCTCGACGACAAGATGTTCGGCCGCCAACTCGCCATCATCTCGTCGATGACCAAGGCCGAGCGCGCCAATCCGGACATGCTGAAACATTCGCGCAAGAAGCGCATCGCCGCCGGCTCAGGCACGGATGCGGCCGAGATCAACAAGCTCTTGAAAATGCATCGCGGCATGGCCGACATGATGAAGGCGATGGGCGGCAAGGGCAAAGGCGGCGGCCTGATGCGCGGCATGATGGGCGGCCTTGCCTCCAAGATGGGCCTCGGCGGCATGATGCCGGGTGGCCCCGGCGGCATGATGGGTGGCGGCATGCCCGACCTCTCCAAGATGGATCCCAAGCAGCTCGAAGCCTTGCAGAAGCAGATGCCCGGCCTTGGCGGCATGAAGGGCCCGCCCACCCCGAGCGGCGGTGGCCTGCCCGGTCTGCCCGGCGGCATGAAGCTTCCCGGCCTTGGCGGCGGTGGTCTGCCCGGCCTCGGAAAGAAGAAGTGAGGACGCTATGAACGAAGAAAAAGACATGGCCGACGCACGCACCATCCTGGCCGGCTATCGCGCCTCGATCGACAACATCGACGCCGCCCTCATTCATATGCTGGCCGAGCGCTTCCGCTGCACCAAGGCGGTCGGCGTGCTCAAGGCCGAGCATGGCCTGCCGCCCGCCGACCCGGCGCGCGAGCAGGAGCAGATCACCCGCCTTCGCCAGCTGGCGAAGGACGCTCATCTCGACCCCGATTTCGCGGAAAAATTCCTCAACTTCGTCGTCCGCGAAGTGATCCGCCATCACGAGCAGATCGCCGCGTCCAACGGCGCAAGCAAAACCGGCTAACAAAGTGCATGTCGCCCAAAAGTGCGCAGCGGTTTTGGGACAACGACCTGCACCAGACAAAGCCATTAACCCAACACTGAAATCAGAAATTTAGGAGAAATGAAATGCCCTTGAAGATCAGACTGGCCCGTGCGGGCTCGAAGAAGCGCCCTTACTACCACGTCGTCATTGCTGACGCCCGTTCGCCGCGCGACGGCCGGTTCATCGAGTCGATCGGCTCGTGGAACCCGCTGCTGCCCAAGGACGGCGAGCGCGTCAAGGTCGACGCCGACCGCGTCAAGCATTGGCTGTCGCACGGCGCTCAGCCGACCGACCGCGTGCTGCGCTT
The DNA here is from genome assembly GCF_040320155.1 of Mesorhizobium sp. M0771. Taxonomy (NCBI): domain Bacteria; kingdom Pseudomonadati; phylum Pseudomonadota; class Alphaproteobacteria; order Hyphomicrobiales; family Phyllobacteriaceae; genus Mesorhizobium; species Mesorhizobium sp. M0771. Next base: position 153,468 of record NZ_JAMYPC010000015.1, read on the forward strand.
CCTCGATGAGGCCGGCCTCCTCAAGCGCGAAGCCCGCTCCAACCCGAAGAAGGCCGAGCCCGGCAAGAAGGCGCAGGAACGCGCCTCTCTGCTGAAGAAGGCCCAGGAAGACGCTGCCGCCGCCGTTGCCGCCGCTGCTGCAGCCCCGGCCGAAGCGGAAGCCGCCACCGCCGAATAAGCATCGCGTCATCGCATCGACAAAACGGCGGGCCTGTGCCCGCCGTTTTGCTAATGTGCGGCGATGTCATATGCGTTCGAACGAAAGATGACTGAGCGGACCGTCACGGAAGAGACCCTTTTCGGCGGCGTAGCCGGAACGCTGTTGCGATGCGCCGGCGCCACGACAGGCGTCGTCGTGCTCAGCGGATCGAGCGGCCGCATCGACGTCACCCGGGCCCGGCTCTTTGCCAAGGAAGGAGCATCCGCTCTCGCGCTGCAATGGTTTGGCGGCGAAGGTCAGGTGCCCGGCATTTGCGAGATCCCGCTCGAAACGTTTTTCGCGGCGACCGACTATCTTGTCCAGATGGGATGCCGGCGCATCGTCTATGTCGGGACCTCGAAAGGCGCCGAGGCCTCCCTGCTTGCGGCGGCTCACGATCCACGCATCGGCCTCGTGGTTGCGATCAGCCCGACATCGGTGGTCTGGGGCAATATCGGGCCGGGCCGCGACGGCGTCAGCTGGCCGGAACGATCGTCGTGGACGCTCGAGGGGATTCCTTTGCCGTTTGTCCCAAGCAATCCCGCTTGGAACGCTGAGTATGTCGATGGTCTGGTGTCCTACCGGGGGCTCTTCCTACGTGCCTTGCAAACCTTCAAGGACGCAGCGGCCAAGGCTGCCATTCCCGTCGAAGCTATTTCAGCCGACATTGTTCTGGTTGCGGGCGGCGACGACGCGCTATGGCCATCGCTGGATTTTGCCCAGTCGATCGTTCGGCGTCGCCAGGACACCGCAATGACCACCTGCCTCGTCTCAGTGCCCGACGCCGGCCACCGCATTCTGCTGCCGGGCGAAATCACGCCGCGCTCGAGGCTGCATGCCCATGGCGGCAATGACGACGCCGACACGCGCCTGGGCCGCCTGGCTTGGGAGCATATCCGGGGATTGCTGTAGCGCAGGCAGCCAATGGTCCAGCTGCCTTGGGCAACAGCGAAACCGGCGATCTATAGCCGCCGGTTTCCGATGTTGGACCTGGCTGTGTTCAATAACCGTCGGGGCAGCTGGCGATATAGGTGCGCCCGTTCCGGCCGCGGTAGCGACATTGACCGCTTTCGCTGGCACGGCCGATCAGCGCGCCGGCCACGGCGCCGACGGCGCCGCCGACGACGGCCCCCTGAACCGGATCATTTGCCACAGCTGCGCCAACCGCCGCGCCGCCGAGGCCGCCGACCGCGGCACCCTTTTCGGTTTGCGAGCACGCGCCCAGCGCGGTCGCCAGTACCAGAATGATCATCGCTCTTTTCATTATCGTTCCTCTCTCACGCGGATCGCCGTCCTCGCCGCCACGGCTCTAACTCCCAGACGGCTGATTTGATCCCGATGACGTGAGAGATCGCGGTGTCCGCGCCGGTCACATTCGTGCCGACCGCCGCCGAGCTTGTTGAAAATCCAGGCTTTTCTACTTTTCGGCTGCCTTTTTCAGATTGGCGAGGCCAGCCTCGAAATCCTTGCCGATCAGCGTATCGAAACTCATGAACAGGCCCATCAGCTTGGCAATGAAGGGCCGGTTGCCGCGCATTGCCCAGGTGACAGCGGTGGTGTCGCCCGAGGGCTTCAGGGTGAAGTCGACGCTGTTGCTGGCCCGGAACGGCTTCTCGAAGTCGAGCTTCAGCGACACCAGCGAGGATGGCACGGAATTGACGATCTCCATGCGTCCCTTGCCGGCCTTGGCATTGCCTTCCCAGGCGTAGGCGGCGCCCTTGCCGGCATCAGCGCCCGACAGCGTGCGCTTCATCTCGGGGTCGAGCTTTTCGTAGGGTGACCACTCCGGCCAGTGCTTGAAATTGTTGATCAGCGGAAAGATCGCTTCCGGCGCGGCCTTGATGCTGGCGGTGCGGGCGGTGCGGGCGGTGACGAAATCATTCGACCTCGTCGCCGCATAGATGAGCACGGCGACGATGATCACGACCAGGATGATGAGAATGGTGCTGAGCATGTTTTTCTCCTCGCTTAACGGCTGAACGGGATCAGGGCGCGCACGCTTGGGTCGCGCAGATAGAGACCGCCCCACAGGATGATGCCGAGATAGACGCTAAACAGCGTGTGCGAAAACAACGGGCTGCCGACGCGCATGTTTGTGGCGATGGCGCCGCCGAGATAGCCGGTGAGCAGGATGGCGCCGAGCACCGAGGTGCGGGGCAGCGCATAGAGCGCGGTCGAGATCAGCCCGATAATGCCGAGCGTGCGCGCGACATTGACATCGGCCGGCCAGCCGAGCGGCACCATGGTCTGGGTGACGACATCGAGCGGCGGCAGCTTGATGACGCCGTCGAAGATCATGAACAGGATGATGAGGCCGCTGAGCACGCGGCCGGTCCACAGGGCGCCCGACGAGACGGGCATGGTTTGAGAAATACTCACGGTGTTCCCTCCTAAGCGGTTCGAGCCGTTTGCTGGCTTCGGACCAAGGACGAGCGATGGGGCGGCGATCCTACAGGGTGCGGATTCTTTTTGGGTAGCAGCAAGCAAAAGCCGCTGCGTGGCGATCCTTCACACCCCCCTCTGGCCCGCCGGCCATCTCCCCCGCAAGGGGGGAGATTACACGCTCGACCGCTTCGGCAATGTTCCATGAATGAGCGGAGCATCGAAACCGCCGATCTCCCTCCTTGCGGGGGAGATGCCCGGCAGGGCAGAGGGGGGTGCTGTCCCTCGACCTTGACGGACTATCGACATCCACCAGTCACGGCTATTGTTAGGGCTGGGCGAGAGACGAGCGAATGGCCGGCGAGACTGATCTGAAAAAGCTGCTGGCGGCGATGACGCCGGAACTGCTTCCCGGCATCCATGTCTTCGCCACCCTGGTCCCCGGTGCACCGGTTCCCGAGACGCTCAATCCGGTGATGCTGTTTCGCGAGAAGGAGGGCACGACGCTGATCTTGCCCGAAGACCAGGCCGCCGGGCTGCAGTCCGCCTTCCGCTGCCGCATGATCACCCTGAACGTCCACTCCTCGCTGGAAGCCGTCGGCTTCCTCGCCGCCATCACCGCCCGGCTGGCCGCCGCCGGCATGGGCGTCAATCCGGTCTCTGCTTTCTATCATGACCATCTGTTCGTGCCCGCTGAGCGGGCCGAGGAAGCGATGGAGTTATTGCGCCAACTGGCCAAGGATAACGCCGGCTGAATATCAAGCCGACGCACGTAGAGAATATCCGGCAGGCCTTCTTCGTTGGTGGTGCCCGCGCCGAACGCCTCGGGGCGAAAGCCATGGCGCTCGTAGAAGCGACGCGCGCCGGTGTTGCCCTGGAAGCAATGCAGTTTAACGATCCGTAGCGCGGCGGTCGCTTGCACCAGCAGCCGGCTGCCGATGCCTTGCCCAATCCAGGCGGGGTCGAGATAGAGCTGTTCCACCCAATCGCCGCTCAGGGCAATGAAGCCGACAATGCCGGTGCCGGCCTCGGCGACCGTCACCTGCTGCCGGGACAGCACGATCTCGCGGATGAAGGCAAGATCCTCATCCGGCGTGTGGATGACCGGCATCCAGGAGAACGAGCCAAGTGCGGCCCGCATGACAATGGCGATGGTCGCGGCATCCAAAGCCGTGGCGGGTCGCAGCACGATTTTGGTGGGATCGTTCAAAGGCGTTTCTCAACAGAGGTCAGCGCTGCCCTCATCCCCCTGCCGGGACCTTCTCCCCGTGAACGGGGAGAAGGAAGGCTTCGGCCGAAGGCCGAGCCCGCGACTACGGGCCGCCGGCTTTCCGGCGCCCCGCGGAGGGCCAGCCGCGGCAGCGGCGATACGGCCCGTGAGCGATAAACGGAATCGGCCGAAGGCCGAACCCCGTGAGCGAAAACAAACCAGCCGTCAGGCCGCCTTCTTCTTCGGCTGGATCAGGCCGCGCTCGACCAGAAGCTCGGCGATCTGCACCGCGTTGAGCGCCGCGCCCTTGCGCAGATTGTCGGAGACGATCCACATCGACAGGCCGTTGTCGATGGTCGAATCCTCGCGGATGCGCGAGATGAAGGTGGCGTCCTCGCCGGCCGATTCCAGCGGCGTGATGTAGCCGCCATCCTCGCGCTTGTCCAAGACCTGGCAGCCTGGCGCTTCGCGCAGGATGTCGCGCGCCTCGTCGGCGGTGATCGGCTTTTCGAACTCGATGTTGACGGCTTCGGAATGGCCGATGAACACCGGCACGCGCACACAGGTCGCCGTCAGCTTGATCTTGGGGTCGAGCATCTTCTTGGTCTCGGCGACCATCTTCCACTCTTCCTTGGTCGAGCCGTCGTCGAGGAAGACGTCGATATGCGGAATGACGTTGAAGGCGATGCGCTTGGTGAACTTCTTGACCTCGACGCCATCGGCGACGAACACCGCGCGGGTCTGTGTAAAGAGTTCGTCCATGCCCTCCTTGCCGGCGCCGGATACCGATTGATAGGTGGCGACGACGACGCGCTTGATGGTGGCGACATCGTGCAGCGGCTTCAGCGCCACGACCAGCTGCGCCGTCGAGCAGTTCGGATTGGCGATGATGTTCTTGCGGGTGAACAGCGAGATCGCATCCGGGTTCACTTCCGGCACGATCAGCGGCACGTCCTGGTCGTAGCGGAAGGCCGACGAGTTATCGATGACGACGCAGCCCTGCTTGCCGATCTTCGGCGACCACTCCTTCGAGACGTTGCCGCCGGCCGACATGATGCAGATGTCGGTGTCGGAAAAATCATACTGGTCGAGCGTCTTGACCTTCAGCGAACGGTCGCCGAACGACACTTCGGTGCCCTGGCTGCGCCGCGAGGCCAGCGCCACGACTTCGCTTACCGGAAAGCCGCGCTCTTCCAGTATGTTGAGCATTTCGCGACCCACATTGCCCGTGGCGCCGACTACCGCAACCTTGAAACTCATCAGAAATCTCCTGTCCCTCTCCGCTTGGTTTTTGGAGAAAACCCGCCGGCCAATGCGGGTTTCGTCCCCCAGGCCGGACCCGGGAGAGGGTGGTTAGGCCAAGGGAATCACACCGTTTTGGTGGTGGTTTTGGCCATAGTTTTGCTGGAACGGTAAGACGCGCCAACGCGCCCGGCCCCATGATTGTGGCCGGGGAAGTCGAATGCAAGAAGAGCCATCAGAAGGCCGCGCATCGAAAATGATCCCGTTCGATGCCGGCTTTTACGCGGTTTGCGTCAGGAGTCAATTGCGGGAGGCACACGCCTGCTCTGTACAATAGCGGCCGCAAGAAGTACGAACGCCCAAATAGTGTTTGGCTGGCGTGCGTCAGCCCCGGCATGTGCTCCATGATGAGCCCAGACCCTGAATTCCGAAAGAGTGAGATGTCCAATTTCGAAGCTATTGTTCCTGCGCTGGCAGAGGCGCTGGAAAAACGCGGCTATACCGAGCTGACGCCGGTGCAGAAGGCGGTGCTGGAGCTCGGCGAGTCCGACGCTCTGGTGTCGGCGCAGACCGGCTCCGGCAAGACCGTCGCCTTCGGCCTCGCTTTGGCGCCGACCCTTCTGGGCAGCGCCGAACGTTTTGACCAGGCTGGCGCACCGCTGGCGCTGGCCGTGGCGCCGACACGCGAGCTCGCTCTGCAGGTGATGCGCGAACTGCAATGGCTCTACGCGCCGACCGGCGCCACCGTCGCGTCCTGTGTCGGCGGCATGGACATGCGCTCCGAACGGCGCGTGCTGGAGCGCGGCGCCCACATCGTCGTCGGCACGCCCGGCCGCCTGCGCGACCACATCACCCGCAACTCCCTCGACATGTCGGCGCTGAAAGCCGTGGTGCTGGACGAGGCCGACGAGATGCTCGACCTCGGCTTTCGCGAGGACCTCGAATTCATCCTCGATGCCGCACCGGCTCAGCGCCGCACGCTGATGTTTTCGGCCACCGTGCCGCGCTCGATCGCCACGCTGGCGCAAGGCTATCAGCGCGACGCCGTACGCATCTCGGCCGGCGGCGAGGAAAAGCAGCATCTCGATATCGAATACCGGGCGCTGAATGTCGCCTATCCCGACCGCGAGAACGCCATCATCAACGTGCTGCGCTTTTACGAGGCGAAGAACGCGCTGGTGTTCTGCAACACCCGCGCCGCCGTCAATCATCTGACGGCACGCTTCAACAACCGCAATTTTTCCGTCGTCGCATTGTCGGGCGAGCTCAGCCAGAACGAACGCACCCACGCGCTGCAGGCGATGCGCGACGGACGCGCCAAAGTCTGCATCGCCACGGATGTCGCCGCGCGCGGCATCGACCTGCCCAATCTCGAACTGGTCATCCATGCCGATCTGCCGACCAATCCCGAAACGCTGCTGCATCGCAGCGGCCGTACCGGCCGCGCCGGCCGCAAGGGTGTCAGCGCGCTGATCGTGCCCAACGGCGCCCGCAAGCGCACCGAGCGCCTGCTGCAGAATGCAGGGCTGAAGGCGACATGGGCGAGCCCGCCCTCGGCCGACGACGTGATCAAGCGCGATGACGAGCGCATCCTTGCCGATCCAGTCTTCGACGAGCCGGTAGCCGAGGACGAGCGCGGTTTCGTCGACACGCTTCTGGCCAGGCATGGCGCCGAACAGATTGCGGCCGCCTTCGTGCGCCAATGCCGCGCCAGCCGCTCGGCGCCCGAGGAGCTTACGGATGTCGCACCGTTCACGCCTTCGCGTGACAAACCGGCGGGCGAAAAATTCGAGCGCCGCGATGAAGCGCCAAGCCGGCGCGACGACTTCGGCGACAGTGTCTGGTTCTCGCTGTCGATCGGGCGCAAGCAAAATGCCGAGCCGCGCTGGCTGATCCCGATGCTGTGCCGCACCGGCAACATCTCCAAGCGCGAGATCGGCTCCATCAAGATGCAGCAGGATGAGACCTACGTGCAGATCGCGGCCGACTGGGCCGATCGCTTCCTCGCCGCCGTCGGCCCCGACAAGAAATTGCAGGGCAACATTGCGGTGAAGCGCCTGGACGGCACGCCCGACCTGTCGCGGGCCGGCTACCAGGCGCCGAAGCCCGACAAGAAGCCGCATCGCGGCAAGCGCCCGTTCGAGGCGCCGCAAAGCGCACACAAGCCGAAATTCGAGAAGCGGGAACGGCCCCCCGGCGATGCAAAGCCTTGGGCCGGGAAACCGAAATTCGACAAGGCTGGACCGCCGAAGAACAAGAAACCGAAGAAGCGGCCGGTTTGAGGCTCTTATCGGCCAATTACAGATGTAGGCGCTGCCCCTCATTGCCCTGCCGGGCGTTTCTCCCCGTATAGTGACGGGGAGAAAGGGCTGACCGCAGCCTTGGCGCTCTCTTGCAACGTTGGCGATTGGCGGAATCGTCGATAACAGCGACCCCTCTCCCCGCCACTATACGGGGAGAGGATGCCGGCAGGCAGGTGAGGGGCAGCGCCAACGCACCGGAAAATAAAGCAACTCATGCCTGAACCGTTCGCCCTCCATTTCGTCCACCCCCTTGCAGTCCGCCGCAACTTTGAACAGTCTGTGCCTGCACGGGGGCGAGGCTAAATGCGCGGCGAAGTTCTTCACTATGACGAGGCCCAGGGTTTCGGCTTCATCACCGGGGCGGACGGCAACCGCTACACCTTCGCGCGCGAGGATCTGCGCCGTGATACCGTGATCGCGAACGGCGCTGTGGTCGAGTTTCTGCCGGCAAGCGGTCAGGCGCGCGACGTTTTTTCAATCCGCGCCCAGCCCGCCAGTCCCGCCACCGCTGCGCCAGCGGCAAGCGCCGCGCCGCCCAAGGCGGCTGCCGCTTCAGCCGCCCCACAGCATTTCGGCCGCCTGGCGGAAGACGGCGCGGTTCGCGATAGCGGACTGCCGGGTTATTTCTGGCGAGGCGTGACGCGCAACTACATCAACTTCGCCGAACGCGCCCGCCGCAAGGAATTCTGGGGCTACTGCCTGTTCTGGACCGTCAGCTTCATCCTGGTCGGAATTGCCGGCGCCCTCGCCGACCAGGCCGTCGGCAATTTCGATGCCGGCAACTGGCCGATTGTGATGATCGGCGTCTGGGGGCTGTTTTGGCTAGCGACGTTCCTGCCCTGGGTCGGGCTCGTCGTGCGCCGCTTGCACGACATCGGCCTGACCGGCTGGCTGGCAATACCTTACTTCGCAATCACCTTCATGTTCGCTCCGGCTACGCTGATCCTCGCGCTGATACTCGGATTGATCCCGACCCAGGCCCACGAAAACCAGTGGGGGCCGGTGCCTAGAGGAGGCGGAGCCTAGACCCGCACCAAGAAATGAGCAGCCGGCTGTTTGCGGACAGCCGTGCTATAACAATGGCTTAGGTCGCAGCCGGGAAGGCAGCTGCTGTTTTGACCGAACGAACGAAATATTTCTCTTGCCATTTAGTCTGTGCACAGACAATCTGTGCAATCATCAAATCGACGATCGAAAACGGATGATGGAGCCAAGACAAATGTGGACCAACGAGTACACCGCAATTTCCCCCCTTTCGGCGCAGGCCATCTGGAACGCGCTCAAGGCGCTGCACGAAGGCCGCCTCACCTACGAAGGCTCCGATACCTTCGTGCTGCACGGCCCGTTCGCCAAGGGCACCCGCGTCTCTGTAACGCCCGTCGGGCAGGACACCTTCGAATCGACGATCGTCGACCTCGTCGACGCTGTAACCTATGCCGACGAGACCTCGTTCGGCGACACGAAACTGCTGTTCAGGCATACGCTGACGCCGGTCGAGGGTGGCACTCAAGTGACTCATCGCCTCGAGATTTCCGGCCCATCGGCCGCCGAGGTCGGACCAGAGCTCGGGCCGCAGATCAGCGGCGATTTCGACACTTCGATGGCTAAACTGTTCGAGCAGGCAATGGTGTTGGCGAACGGTGGCTGATCAAGGGGATCTGAACACGCGCTTCAGCGGACCATCCGAGAGCCCCGGCTTGCTGCTCTGGCGAACCACCATGCGCTGGCAGCGCGTCATGACGGCGGCGCTGGCCCCGCTTGACCTTACCCATGTCCAGTTCGTGCTGCTGGCTTCGGCGATGTGGCTCGGCCGATATGGCGAGCCGCCCAACCAGGTCCAACTCGCCGCGCAGGCCGGCACCGAGGTGAAGATGACGTCGGACGTCGTCGCCCGGCTTGAGGCAAAGGGACTGATTGTGCGGGACACCGACCCGCGGGATTCCCGCGCCAAGGTGATCCGCGTCTCCACGACGGGGACGGCCGCAGTCCAGCGCGCTATCGTCGCCGTCGAAGCCGCCGACGCTGCTTTTTTCTCAACCGTGGATGAGGCGCAACTCGTCGGCCTGCTGAAACGGCTGGCCGGCGAGATCCGCTGAGTCGGCCGCTAAGCCAGGAACTTGGCGATGATGGCATCGCCCATTGCGACAGTGCCGACTTCGGTCATGCCCTCGGACAAAATATCCTTCGTCCGGAGCCCGTCGTCGAGCACGGCGGCTATTGCGCCTTCGAGCTTGTCGGCCTCATCGACCATGCCGAAGGAATATCGCATGCACATGGCAAACGACGCGATCATGGCGATCGGGTTGGCGATGCCCTGTCCGGCAATGTCGGGCGCCGAGCCATGCACCGGCTCGTACAGCGCCTTGCGCTTCCTGGTCTTCACATCGGGCGCGCCGAGCGAGGCCGACGGCAGCATGCCGATCGATCCGGTCAGCATGGCGGCGATGTCGGACAGCATGTCGCCGAACAGATTGTCGGTGACGATGACGTCGAACTGCTTTGGCCAGCGCACCAGCTGCATGCCGCCGGCATCGGCCAGCATGTGGTCGAGCTTGACGTCAGCATAGCGAGTCTTCTGGGTCTGGGTGACAACCTCGTTCCACAGCACCCCGGATTTCATGACGTTGCGCTTTTCCATCGATGTCACGTGGTTCTTGCGCGTGCGCGCCAGCTCGAAGGCGACGCCGGAAATGCGCTCGATCTCGAACGTGTCGTAGACCTGCGTGTCGATGCCGCGCTTCTGGCCGTTGCCGAGATCGATGATCTGCTTCGGCTCGCCGAAATAGACTCCGCCGGTAAGCTCGCGCACGATCAATATGTCGAGGCCCTCGACGACTTCCTGCTTCAGCGAGGACGACGCGGCCAGCGCCGGATAGCAGATGGCGGGCCGGAGATTGGCGAACAGCTCCATATCCTTGCGCAGCCGTAGCAACCCGGCCTCGGGACGCACCTCGTAAGGCACCTTGTCCCATTTCGGCCCGCCGACGGCGCCGAACAGCACGGCGTCCGCAGCCATCGCCTTTGCCATGTCGCCATCCGAAATCGCCGCGCCATGCGCGTCGTAGGCACAGCCGCCGACCAAGCCTTCGTCAGTGGCAAAACCGCTGCCGAGCTTTGCGTTCATGGCCGCGATCAGCTTCTTCACCTCGGCCATCGCCTCGGGGCCGATGCCGTCGCCGGCGAGCAGGAGAAGATTTTTCGAAGCCATGGAGAACCGTCCGATGCTGTTTGGAGAAACCGCGGCCTTGCTAAACGCCAAGAGCTTGCGGCGCAAGGGGATGAAGAACGCTACGACGGCGCCCGCCTCTCAAGACCTGGGTTCCTCGCCGTGGCCAGAGGCGGGGGAGAGGAACAAATCACTTGTGCGACAAAATATTCACCAACCGGCCGAACGGATCGCGCACATAAAACCGCCGTACGCCCCACGGCTCGTCGGCCGGACCGTATTCGACGGCAAAGCCGGCGGCCCTCATGCCTTGCAGCGCCGCATCGACATCGTCGACCTCGATGGAGAGGTCCGGCACCGGCGTGCCGGAGCCGCCCTGGGCCATGAAGCTGATCTGCACCTGCATCCGTTCGTCGGACCCGTAGGTGACGATCCAGCCCTGATCCATCAGCACATCGAGGCCAAGCACGTCCTGATAGAAGCGTTTCGCCGCCGCCGCGTCCTGCGTCCCGATATTGGCTACGATGCGCCGGACCGTCATGGCTTTGGCCTCCTCAAGCCGTGCGCCGCAGCGCCGTGACTTCGATCTCGATCTTCATTTCCGGCTTGTTGAGCTGGCACACGATCATCGTCGCCGCCGGCCTGATGTCGCCGAAAGCCTCGCCGAGGATGGGGAAGACGACGTCCACGATGGCCCGGTCTGTGATGTAGTAATGCGCCCGCACCACATCGGCCATGTCGAAGCCGCCATCCCTCAGCGCCTCCGCGATGGTCGCCAGGCAATTGCGCGTCTGCGCCTCCACCGTTTCCGGCATGGTCATCGTCGCATAGTCGTAGCCGGTCGTTCCCGACACGAAGCACCAGTCGCCCTGCACCACCGCGCGCGAATAGCCGGCGGTTTTTTCGAAGGGCGAACCGGTGGAGATGAGTGTGCGCATGGAGCCTCGCTGTGGTTTCGGACACTTTGCAGGGAAAGGGCCGGCCAGGCCATGGGCCAAGTCAGGTGCAAATCTTGGTCGTCGGCGGGACAGCACCCCCCTCTGGCCTGCCGGCCATCTCCCCCTCAAGGGCATAGGCGCTAAGATAGGTATTGCCCTGCGGAATCGGGTGTGATTCTACACTGCGATGACACACGAATCGCTTGTTGATGACGGCTGGGCC
>NZ_JAMYPC010000016.1:0-161621 GCF_040320155.1 Mesorhizobium sp. M0771
GCCTACTGCCTACTGCCTACTGCCTACTGCCTACTGCCTACTGCCTACTGCCTACTGCCTACTGCCTACTGCCTACTGCCTACTGCCTACTGCCTTACGCTCCCCGGCCTTCCTGAGCGACCCGCGTCAGCGGCTTGGTCAGGCGCGGCACGACGACGAGGCGCTTGATCTTGCCTTTCTTGTAGGCGGCAAGGAAGCGGGCGTAGTCCTTGAAGACGACGCAGCCATTGGACTCCGCACGGCCGCCGCGCAGCATGTAGGTGTGGGCGAGCAGGCCGTCGCGACCGTACTTGTTGCCGCCGCTGACGGGAGTGAGACGGAGCGCCTCGACGCCATGGAAGCGGGATTCTCGAAGACGCAGATCATAGGTGTTGGGCGGCGTCGGGCCGACATTCTTCTTGTGCACGAAGCGCGGCTGGTCGACCATCGAACCCAGCCCCGAATGGGCCTCCAGCCGCGAGCCGTCCGGCATATAGACGGTCTTGGCCGAGATATCGTACACGGCGACGCCGCCGCCCATTCCGGGCGTGGCGAACAGATCCTTGAAGGCGCGACCGACACCGCCCGCCGGGACGTCCGGCTTGGCATAGGCCAGCATCTCGCCGGCCTCTGTCTTCGACCGTTTGCCAGGCTTGATCCGGCTTGATTGGATGCTCTGGCTTTCTGGCACGCCAGGCAGTGCGGCAACCTCCGAAGTACTGCGTGGCGAGCGCGGCGACGAATTGCCCGGCGACTGGGGTGCGGGGCTCTCGGCCGTCCTGTCGGTCTGTGGCTTGGCTGCCCTGGGTTTGCTGGCTTGCCGAGCCTCGGCAGGCTGAGCGGTTTCGGCGCGTGGACGCCAACCCGGCAACGCAATGTTGTCGGGCAGATCGTCCTGCGGCGGCAGCGAAGCGACCTGAACCTCGGCCTGCCCAGGATCCTGCGCACCGGCGATTGCTGCAACGGCCGCCGGCGGGGCCAGCATGTCAGCGTCTTCCGGCAAGCTGTTGGCCAGCGCCAGCGCCAGGCGCGACGAGCGTTCGATCTCAGCCACTTCCGGCCCAAAGCGTTCCGAGGCCGGGCCATGCTGATCGGGCAGCCGGACTTCGGCGAAACGGGCAGCGACCGGAAGGCTGGCAAGCATGAAGGGCGCATTCGAGGCCTTGGCGAAGGCGGCAGCCAGCTTTTGCGGCGACAGCTCTGCCTTGGCCACCACGCCGTCGAAGCGCATGCCGCGCGAAGTGGCGAGAGCGACGCTGGTGTTTGGCGCAATGTTTGAGGCGACACTGCTCGGGGCCACAGCGTGCGTGGCCGGCTTCAGCCGCGCCATCTTGCCGTCATGCGCGAAGTTCGCGGCGGCATGCGCGCAGCCGGCGTCGCATTGGCTGAGCAGCGAGGCCTGTGATTTTTGCGCCGAAAGCCGCGGCGCCCACGAATTGGCGAGGCTGCGGCGCGAATCGGCAAGTGCTGCGTTCGGCAGAAGCAGACTGTGCGGAAGGCTGTTGGAGGCTGCGGTGAGCGAGGTACCGAGCGAATAGAGGCCGGCCATGGTTGCCACCGACCACAGCGCCAAGGCCGCGCCGACAACCGGCACCACCACCCAGCGCTGGCCGGATCTCTTCGAAGTCAAACCCCGTTCAGGAGTGTCGCCCCGGTCTTTCAAACGCAAAAACGCCATACAACCACTCTCAATCGGCATGCAGGCTTGCGACCCTCGCATCCGTGACATCCACAGTTCGCTGGTGCCCCCTGCACCTTTCGCGTCTGTTGCCGATTGAATCAAAAGATGGACAAAGTTGGTTAACCAATCCCTCCATCAGCCACCGATTATGCGGCGCCTGATACGAAAAAAGAGCACTCCATGGTCTGCGCCACGGTAGAATGCTCTCCCTCACCCCCGCCTTGCTGCCCGTTTTTGCGATCCAAGTCAAGGAAACGCTGCGTCAGCTTGCTGCAAGCCTGTGCTGATTGCCCGCTGATCGGCCTCCTCAATCAGTTGACCTTCCGGTGGCTGGAAGGTCTATCTGCTCAGAGACGGAGACCTCCGGCGACGGAAATTTACCGATGAGAACCGGCATCACGACCGAAGAATCCGACTGCAGGTCGAACCCCTGCTGCGGCTGGCTGAGCACGGATGGATGGGGCAAGGACATGGCGCCGTGAGATGGACTGTGAAAGCGGCGCTGCTGTGGCTGGTCTGTGCCCTTACGATGGGCGCCTCCGTCGGCAGCGGACCGATCGTCGCGGCCCGCCAGGCGTCGATGAAGGAGATGGCGGCGGCTGCGAAAACCATTGCCGGCATGTTCGACCGCAGGCAAGCCTATGACGCGGCAGCCTTCAAGGCGGCAGCGGACACGCTGCGCGCGCACCGGCCCTGCCCTGATTGCCGAATTTCCGAGCGGCTCGCTTGGACCGCCTTCGCAGGCCAGGCTGGAGATCGATCAGTCACGGGCGGAATTCGAGGCCCTGGCAAATCAGATCGGAACGCTGGCCGACGCTCTGGCCGCCAAGGCCGAAAGCGCGCCGGCCGTCATCACCGATGACATGCGCATGGGCACCGGCCTGGCGATGGGCGGCGGCAGCCTGCTCGGCAAGCGCTCGATTCCAGAGGAAGCCGATCCGACCAAACTGCCGGCGGAGCATATCCTGCATCTCATCCTGCAGGATTGCTCGACCTGTCATTCGAAATTCCGGCAAAAGGTACAGTGAAGCGACATTATCCGGCGGAGCATTTTCTTGCTGGCCTGCGCCACAGTCACTTTGCATACAAGTAAATTCGTTTGTGCTAATATATCGCCGGTCGTGCATATCCATGCATGACGAGCATCGGGAGGATGCAATGAAAACCATGAATCGCAGGTCTGCAATTGCCCTCGGTCTGACGACCGCCGCGGTAGCGCCTTTGTTCACCTTGGCGGCATCGGCAAAAATCAAGAAATACGGCCCGAAAGAGGGCAAGGAGATTGCGCCCGGTGTCAGGGTGGTGGAGGTCGGCACCGGCAATGCAGACATTCCCGCCTACAAGAGCATCGCAATTATCGACGTTGTGTTTCAGCCCGGAGCACATGCTCCTCAAACCGTGATGGACAACGACATGGTGTGCACCATTACCTCAGGTGCATTCACGATCAAGAAAGCGGACAAGGAATTCAAGCTCAAGACGGGTGATATGTACACCTGCTCCAAGGGCAAGACCGATGAAGCGACGAATACAAGCAAGGAGGTCGGCGTGCATCGCATCGCCGTATTGATACCCGCATAGCAGATGGAATTCCGGCCGGACCACGCCGTCGCGAGTCCGGCCGGCCAGACGAGGCGATCTCGTTCCGTCGTCAGCGCGGCCATCTCACGCCAGCCACTCCCTGATCGCCGGGCGGGCGGGAACGGCGCGCATGTGGTCTTCGCGCTATGGCTTTGTTTGGGCATGATCTTTTGGGGAAGCTGGCTTGGTTTCAAAATCAACGGCTAGGTCGAATGGCTGATCAATCAGCGCATCCACGTAGCCAATACGGAGATCGAAAACCGCACGAGTTTTGCCGGCCACCAGGCGGTGTTCGAGGCGATCGAGCGCCGCGACCCGGAAGCGGCCGGCCAAGCGATGCGGGCGCATCTGGAAAACGCCCGGCGCAAGTTCAATTCAGGTTCGGGCAGATTGGACCGGCAGACGCGGCAGCGCTCTGGCGCAAAGCAAAAAGCCCGCCGTTCAAAGCCGGCGGGCTCCCTTCAATCATACAGCGCGATCCGGTCGCCGATAACCAGGACGACCGAATTTCGGCCTTCAGCGGCTGGTTGCGCTCAGGGGGCGGGCTTCGACGGGTTCGAAGCGACCAGCGATCCCAGTTTGCCGGCTTTGGCCAGACTCGGCCTTTCGTAGGTTTTTTTCACAGAATCCCTCCTTAATAGCATCAATTTCGTCTGCCGGGCCCGTTTTGTCAAATCTGGCAGCAGTCCGTCACAGGTCCCGGCGGCAATTCGTGCCGTTACGCCGGCTCGCGCTTCAGCGCCTGCGCCATGCAGTGAATGCCGCCGCCGGTCTTGGAAATCTCGCTCATGTCGACGGCAGCAACCTCGAAGCCGCGCGCTTTGAGTTGGCCGATCAGCGACTGGCTCGACGTCGGCGCGATCACCCTGTCCTTGCCGAGCGACATGAAGTTGCAGCCGAGCGCCATCGTGTCCTGGAAGGGCACGTCGATGATCTCGTGGCCCTTGCCCTTCAGCCAGTCGACGATGCCGGGCTCGGTGCAGGCGAGGCACACCGCGGTGAGCTTCTCGGCGATCGGCACCACCATCAGGTCGATATGGACGTAATATTCGTCGATGAAGGCGAGGCGCGTTTCCCAGCCTTCCTTTTCGAACCAGTCCTGCACCTGGCGGGCGCCCTCTTCCTGCGTGCGGGCGCCGCCGCAGCCGATCAGCACCACGCCCTCCTCGATGACGTTGAAGTCGCCGCCTTCGAAGGTGCCAGCCGTGACCATGTCGTAGATGGGGATGCCGAGCTTTTCATAGGTGCGGATGGCGGCATAGTTCTCGCCGCGCCGCCACCAATTGGCCATGGCGGTGATGAAGGCGCCGTAGGGCGTCATGACGCTGGAGTCTCTGGAATAGACCTGCATCGGCAGTTCCGGCGTCGGCTCGTGCCAGTGGATGTTGACGCCGAAATGCTCGTAGGCGGCGACGAGGTCCTTGTGCTGCGCCTGCGCGATCTGGACGTTGCAGGGCGCTTCGCGCAAATGCTTGCGCGACAGCGAGCTGGTCGAGAGGTGGCGCAGGAAGTTTGGCGAGCCGAGCAACACGTCTGTCAGCACGTCGGTCTCGTTGGCAAAGCCCCATGACGTCAGCGGCTTGGTGCCGCCGGCGGGATTGCGGCGCTGCAGCGAGAACGGTTCGGCGATGATGCGATCATGGACGGTCATAAGGTTCTCCTCGATTTGACTATGCAGCTTGATTGGATTGGCTGCTCGGAATCCACCAATCGCGCCCCCGCGCGGTGGTGACATATTCCGGCCAGCGGAAATTGATCGGCGGGTCATAGTCGCAAAGCGGCGCGATCCAGTTGGAGCCACCAATGCCGCCGCCGCTGCGGGTGACGAATTCGTCCATGGCCGCATCGCGCGCGGCCTTGTCCTCGAGCAGGCGGAGGGCTGCAAGCGCAACCGTCTTGGCGGCGCAAATGACCATCGGGTCGATGGTGGCCGAGATACCGCCCAGCGCGTTCATCGCCCAGGATGGATAGGCATGGCCATTCGCCGAGCGCAGCGCCGGGCGAGCGACATAGAAGCGTGCGGTCGGCGTGTGCCACGACATGTCGGTGTAGTCGTCGGAGGTCGAGTTGATCTGCGACGGAGGCAAATCGCGGCGCAGGATTGCCTCGGCCTCTCGCGGCGCAACCAGCCGCTCCATCTCGTCGATGAAAGGGTTGTCGGTTGCGGTGCCGCCGGCATTGACCTGGACCTCGCGACCGATCGCTTTCGCCGCCTCGTCCCAGTTCGGAGCGCCGACGGTGGACAGCGCCTCATAGGCAATCCTTGCCATGGCGTGATTGGCGAGGCCCGGCCGCGACTTCGACACCCAATAGCGCTCATAGCGACAACCGCTGATCGCCGCGGCCGCGGCCGCATTACGGTCGAGCACCGCGGTGACCTGCTCTGCCATGGCAATGGTCGGCACGCGGATCATGTACTGGATCTCGGCCAGCCCCGCCGGCAGATTGTCGGCGGTCGCCTGCCCGGCGGTGAGGATCGCCTCGCTGATCGACCAGCCGCCCTGGTGGGGTAGCATGGAATCGCGCAGCGCCTTGGAGGCCATGTACATCGTCATCAGCGCGTCGTTGGCGCCGGGCGCCCGCACCGCCGAATGCGCCTGCGGGATCGGCGCGCCATCGCTTGCGCGAACCCAGTTTTCGGGTTCGTCGCAGACAAAACGGTAGATCATCGCATAGGCGGCGCCGCAATGCGTGTCCCAGCGCGCCGTGTTGCAGAGCGGCAGCATATAGAAGGGGTGGAAGGAGATCATGCCGGCAAGGCCGTCATAGTAGCCCTTGGCCGCATGGATCGGCTTCGAGCCCCTGACCTTCTCGGCCGGCTCGCCGGTGAAGCGCAACGTCCCCTCGATGCCGTGGCGTTGCATTGCCGCCTTGGTGGCGAGAAGTCCGCCGAGGCCAGCAATGCCAAGCCCGGAATGCGGATCGGTGTGGCCGCCGGCCTCGCTGCCGAGGCCCGGCCGCGATCGCTTCACCGTTGCCGCGTCCTGGCAGTTGCCAGGCACGGCGTCGTATTCGCCGTACATGCCGATGGTCGGCCCCGGGCCATTCGTCCAGTGGGCGCAAAAGGCGGTCGGCATGCCGGCCGACCCTTCCTCGACCGAAAAGCCCTCATGCTTCAGCCGCGCGACATACCAGGCCGCCGACTGGTATTCGCGCCAGGCTGTTTCGCCGAAATCGAAAATGGTGCGCGTCCACGCCGACAGCGACGGCTGGATGCTATCGAGACAGGCAAGCGCGGTGGCTTGCGCCGAGGTCGTCACCGGTTTCTCCATGCGGCCCAAGAAAGCAGTGAAGCGGCATTGCAAAAAGTGATATGTTTTTCCGGTTCATGCAAATTCGGTTCACCTGAGGCCTCTTGCGAATACCTTCCACACAGGCGCTGCGCGCCCTCGACAGTTTTGCCCGTCACGGCAGTGTCTGGCGCGCAGCCGATGAACTGCACTTGACCCGCAGCGCCGTCAGCCATCAGTTGCGGCTGCTCGAACGCGACCTCGGCTTCGACCTGCTGGAGCGCATCGGCAAGGGCGTGGCGCTGACACCGCGCGGCCAGCGCTATGCCGCCGATGTGAGAAAGGCGCTGACGGTGCTCGGCGATGCGGTGACGCGCCAGGCCGGCACGGGCGTCGGCGGTTCGTTCGCCGTTTCCTGCACGCCGGGCTTCGCCTCTCTGTTCCTGTGCACGCACATCGGCGAGTTCCGGCAGATGTATCCGGACGTGGCGCTGTCGATCCTGACGCCGCGGCGGCTGGACGATGTCAGCAATCCGGACGCCGATGCCTTCATTGCCTTTGGCGTCGGCAACTGGTCGAACCGCTCGGTGGAGTTGCTGTGCGAAATCTCGTTCACGCCACTTTGCAGCCCGACACTGCTCAACAAGGTCGGCGGCTTTTCAAAACCGGCCGACGTGCTGCGCGCCAATCTCCTGCATCTCGGCGACACCGAGGACTGGGCGCGCTGGCTGGCGCTGTCCAAGGTGGAAAACCCCGACACCGAAGGCGGCATCTTCTTCTCGGACATGAACCTCGTTTTTTCCGCGGCGATCGCCGGCCAGGGCATCGCCATGGGCGACGAGCTGACCAGCCGCCGGGCGCTGAGCGAAGGCCGTCTGGTGCGCCCCTTCGACATCGCGATCCCCTCGCCGCGCTCGTATTTCCTGGTGTCGGAACATGCCAAGGCCAGCCACCCGGTGCTGGAAGCATTCAATGGGTGGTTGAGGTCGAAGCTGTCGGAGAACCGGATCAGCCCGTACTAGCCTCCCATCCGTGAATCAAATTTGCCGATCAGGCGAAAACTATTCGGTTGCGGTGAGCCGGCGCACTGCCCTACGCTCAAGCCACGATCAAGGAAGAGGCAGGATGCAGCAACCCGGCCGGGCCGCAGAGATCAAGGCAATCGGGATCGGCAAGAGCTTCGGCTCGTTCCAGGCGCTGGACGATCTGACGCTCAATATCGGCCGCGGCGAGTTTTTGACGCTGCTCGGCCCCTCGGGTTCCGGCAAGACCACCTTCCTGATGATTCTGGCCGGCTTCGTGCAGCCCACCGTCGGCAGGCTTTTCAGCGACGGCGTCGATATCACCGAACGGCCGGCCGAGCAGCGTGCCGCCGGCATGGTGTTCCAGGGTTATGCGCTGTTTCCGCATATGTCGGTCGAAGCCAACATCGCTTTCCCGCTCAAGGTACGCAAGAAATCGGCTGCCGAGATCAAGCGCCGCGTTGCCGAGATGATCGAGCGCGTCGGCCTCAAGGGCCATGAGACGAAACTGCCGGCGCAGCTTTCCGGCGGCCAGCAGCAGCGCGTGGCGTTGGCCCGCGCTTTGGTGTTCGAACCCGGCGTGCTGCTCCTCGACGAGCCGTTCTCAGCGCTCGACAAGAGCCTGCGCGGCCAGATGCAGGCCGAGATGAAGCGGCTGCATCAGGAGACCGGCACCACCTTCGTCTTCGTTACCCACGACCAGAGCGAGGCGCTGGCGCTGTCGTCGCGCGTCGCCATCTTCAACCATGGCAAATTGCTGCAGGTCGGTGCACCGGACGAGGTGTATGACCGGCCGGCCAATCGTTTCGTCGCTGAGTTCCTGGGCGAGATCAACATGCTGCCGCTCAAGGGCGTGAAGCGCGCCGACAATGGCGCGACCGCGCTCTGCGAAGACCGCGCGATCACGCTGCGCGGCAATGCCGAGGCGGTGAACGGCAACGCCATATTGGCGATCCGGCCCGAGCATATGTCGATCGCGCGCGAAGCCGCCGCCGGCGAGAATGGCATCGCCGCCACCGCCATCGGCTCGACCTATCTGGGTGCGGCGACCAAACTCGATCTGACGACGCGCCAGGGCGCCAAGGTGACCGTCTCGGTGCCGAACGAGGTCGCGGCGGCGGCGCTGAGCAAAGGCAATTCCGTCTGGCTGACCTGGCCGGCGGAAAAGGGTTTCCTCCTTCCGGACGGAGGATGACGACGAGAACGGCGAAGTCTTCCAGCAAAGAATCTGGAGCGCGCCATAACCACCGGAACCAACAACGAAAAAGGGGAACTAAAATGACAGACCAAAGCAAAAAACAAGCCATGGACGCGCTATCCGCCCGGGCTGTGCGCGGCGAGATTTCGCGCCGGCAATTCACCCAGCTTGCAGCCCTCGTGCTGGCCGGCACACCGATGCTGCTGCGCTCGACCGGTGCCTTTGCGCAGGCCAAGGAGCTGGTGCTGGTCAACTGGGGTGGCGATGCCCTTACCGCTTATGACGCCGCCTACGGCCAGGCCTTCACCAAGGAAACCGGCATCACCGTCAAGATGGACGGCTCGGGCCCGACCGAAGGCGCGATTGCCGCACAGTTCAAGAGCGGCGCGCCGACCTGGGACCTTGTCGACGTCGACCCGTTCTCGGCCATCACGCTCGGCGCGCAGGGTGCGCTCGAGCCGATCGACTACGCCATCGTCGACAAGAAGAAGATGCGCGAGGGGTTCGGCTGGGAATACGCGGCGTCGACCTATTTCTTCTCCTATGTCATCGCCTATGATTCCGAGAAATACGGCAAGGACGCGCCGACCGGCATGGCCGACTTCTTCGACGTGAAGAAGTTTCCGGGCAAGCGCTCGCTCTACAAATGGGGCGTGTCGAGTTGGGAAGCCGCACTTCTCGCAGACGGCATCGCGCCGGCCTCGCTCTACCCGCTCGACCTGAAGCGCGCGCATGACAAGATCGCCGCCTTCAAGGAAAACGTCGTGGCTTACTGGGGCGGCGGCGCCGAGAGCCAGAGCGTGCTGCTCAACGGCGAAGCCTCGATGGCGATCGTGTGGTCGACCCGCGCCTCGCTGATCGAGCAGGACTCGGGCGGCAAGATCAAGTTCATCTGGGATCAGGGCCTGATTTCGCCCGGCGCGCTGGCCGTGCTCAAGGGCAACCCCGGCGGCAAGGACGCAGCGATGAAGTTCATCGCCAGCGCTCAGGATCCGCAAAAGCAACTGGTGATGTTCGACAAGCTCGGACAGGGTCCGGCCAATCCGGCCGCCGATGCGCTGATCCCCGCCGACAAGAAGCGCATCAACCCGGTCGATCCCGAAAACATGAAGAAGCAGATCGCGCTCGACATGGACTGGTACGCCAAGAATTACGGGGCAGCACTCGACGAATACACCAAGATCATCTCGGCCTGACCAGGCCGGGCACGAGCTTCGATGAGAGGCACCCTCTCCGACAGGATGGGCGCGGCGGTGCTGATGGCGCCGCTGCTCCTGTTCCTTGTGCTGGCCTACGCCTGGCCGTTCCTCGGCGTCGTCAAGTGGAGCGTCACCTTGCCGACACCGGGGCTCGGCCAGTATGGCGCGCTCGCCACCGATGCCCTGGTGCAGTCTGTGTTCATCCGCACGCTGCGCATCGCGCTGATCGTCACCGTGGTTTCCGTGGCGGCGGCATACGCCATCACCATGGTGTGGGTGCGCGGCAGCCCGGCACAGCGCATAATCGCTGAATTCTGCATTCTCGTCCCCTTCTGGATCTCGGTGCTTACCCGCGCCTTCGGCTGGGTGGCGCTTTTGTCCAACCGCGGCCTGATCAACACCTGGCTGCAATCGATCGGCTTCATCTCCGAGCCGCTGGCGCTGGTGCGCAACGAGTTCGGCGTCATTGTCGGCATGACGCATTTCCTCATTCCCTTCGCGGTGTTCCCGCTGGCCTCCGCCATGCGCAGCCTCGACGAGCGCGTGCTGCTCGCGGCTCGCGGGCTCGGCTCCAGCCGTATGCGCACCTTCTGGACCGTGTTCGTGCCGATGACGCGCTCCGGCATCATCGGTTCGGCGATGATCGTGTTCGTCTTCTCGCTCGGCTTCTTCGTCACGCCGGCGATCCTCGGCGGCGGCCGCAGCGTGATGATCGCCGAGCTGATCTATCTCCGCATCTTCCAGAGTCCCGACTGGGGACTGGGTGCGGCGATCAGCGTCGTGCTGGTGCTGTTCGTCGGCGCGCTCATGGCGCTGCTGTTCCGCTATGTCAGACCGAAGCAACTGATCTGATGCCGACCTATCGCCCCGGTCCCGTCTCCCTGATCCTCGCCGTGCTAGTGGCGCTGTTCCTGCTGCTGCCGCTGTTGGCGGTCATCCCGGTGTCGCTGACGCCAAGCCGCATGCTGGCTATGCCGACGGGCGAACTGTCGCTGCGCCACTACCGCGCGCTGATCGAGGATCCGCGCTGGCTCGACGCCATCCTGCTGTCGATCCGCATCGGCATCGTCAGCAGCGTCATCTCCACCGTGCTGGCGCTGTGCTTCAGCCTTGGCGCCTGGATGTTCCAGCCGCGATTTACCGCCGCCCTTGTCGGCTTCGTGCTGTTGCCGATGGTGGTGCCGCCGGTGGTCTCGGCGATCACGCTCTACTTCCTGCTGACGTCGATCTCGGGCATGAGTTCGTTCTTCGGCTACGACACCTGGCTCGGCGTCGCCATGGCGCATTCGGTGATGACGGTGCCTTTCGCCACGGTGCTGATCCTGGTCTCGCTCAGCCAGCTCGACCGCCGCATCGACCTTGCCGCGCGCGGCCTTGGCGCCGGCGTGTGGGAACGCGCCACGCGCATCATCATGCCCAACATCAACTTCGGCATCGTCACCGCCGCGCTGCTGTCCTTCGTGCTGTCCTGGGAAGAGATCGGCGTCACCCTGTTCATCACCTCGGTCAACGCCATCACGCTGCCGCGGCTGATGTGGATGGGCCTGCGCGACAACATCGACCCGGCGATCGCCGCGCTCTCGGTGATCCTGATCATCATCACCGTGCTGGTGCTGGCGGTGAGGACTGTGGTGGTGAAGATGCGCGGCGGGCACTGAGCCAAGGTGGCCAACAACAATCGGCGATAGCCAAGCCGCTGTGTGAAGGGCGTTACGGACGGTGAGCGCCGGGTACATTACGCGGCGTCATGGGAAACCTGCCGCTGGTGACATTTGCCTTTGTGTCGGTGCTCGGAATGGCGGTTCCGGGACCGGACGTCGTGCTCGCCATCACCAACGGCTCCCGCTACGGTTTTCGACGCGCGTTTCTCGGCATGGCCGGCGTCGTACTGTCTGATTTCGTTCTTATCAGCATCGTCGCGCTGGGCTTCGGCGCTCTTCTGCTGGCTTCGGAATTCTATCTCTCGGCTCTCAGGATGTTCGGCGCGGGCTATCTGCTTTTCGTCGCCATCGGTACCCTGCGCACCGCATCCCGACCTTCGTTCAACCCTAACCTTCCCGAAACACGCCATTCAGCCAAGGCACTCATTGGGCGCTGCTTCCTGGTGGCGGTCACAAATCCGGCGGCCTGGCTGCTTTTCCCCGCGATCCTGCCGCATTTTGTCCGCGTGGATGAGCCGATCGCGATCCAGTATGGCATCCTGGCCATTATCGCCGCGCTTGCCGATGTGTTTGTGCTGACGTTTTACGCAGCCCTTGGCGCGCGGGCTGCAAGGCTTCTGGCTGGGCCAAACGCCGTGTGGATCGACCGGTTTTACGGTATCGCCCTGCTTGGTCTTTCGAGCACTTTGATCCTGCAATCCCTCGGCCATCTGAGATAGTCGACACAGGAACACACAGGCCCGGATTTTAGCAATCGGCCCGCAGTCAGCTTGCGAAGAATCTCGACAGCCTTGCAGCCGTGTCTTCGGGGTGCTCTTCCGGGAAGAAATGCCCACCCTTGACCGAGCCGCCTCCGACGTTATCAGCCCATTGCCGCCAGATCGCCAACGGGCCGCCCTCCTCCGCATACCAGTTCTCCAACCCGCCCTCGCCGCTCCAGAGCGCAAGCAGCGGGCATCTGATGCGACAGCCATCAGCCTGGTCCTGCGCGTCGTGCTCGCGGTCGATGCCGGCGGCGGCGCGATATTCCTCGCAGATGGCGTGGGCATGGGCGGGATCACGCAGCGCCTCGATATAGGCGGCCCTGACCTCAGCGGGAAAAGCATCTGGAGCCGAGCCCCAGCCGGCGATCGCATTGTCGACAACTGCGTCGGGTGCTACGGACAACAGGCGCTCCGGCAGCGGTTCGGGCTGGGCGAGCAGGCTCCACGGCCAGAAGGCCAGCGCCAACCTGGCATCGGCCCGATCCCAGGCGGAGGCCGTGGGGACGATGTCGAGAACGGCGACTTTCGACACGGTTTCGGGATGGTCGAGCGCCAGCCGGTAGGCGACGCGACCGCCACGGTCGTGGCCGGTAACCATGAAACGGTCGAAACGGAGAACGTCCATAACCTGCACCATGTCGCGCGCCATCGCTCGTTTGGAATAGGCGGCATGATTGGCTCCGGAAGCCGGACAGCCGCTTTGTCCGTAGCCTCTCAGATCGGCGGCGACCACGCTGAAATGCGGCGCCAGGGCCACGGCGATGTCCCGCCACATCACATGCGTTTCGGGAAAGCCATGCAGGAGCAGCAGCGGCGGCCCTGAGCCACCGGCCCTGACGAAGATCGATGTCTCCTCCATTTGAACGGTCCTGGCGTCAAAGCCCGCAAACATCAGCTGCCGCCAACCATTCCGTGGCTGGAAAGGATGCGCAACACCTGGACACCCTTCGGCAATTCGATCAGGAACTCCTTGTCGCGGTCGAGATGGTGGATGCTTTGCGGATCGCCGCCGGTAAAGGCGGCCATTGCTTCGACGCTCTCCCAATAGGAGATGGTGATGAATTCCGAATGTGTCGGCGTGTCCTCGCGAAAAGTCTGCACGCCAAGCGCTTTCTCGATCAGCGGCTTGATGCCGGCCTCGTAATTGTAGCGCTCATAGGCATCGGCCTTGTCGGGCAAGGTCCTGCCGCGCCAGATGCGCGCAATGGTCGGGGTTGTCGGTGCCATCAGACATAAACCCCTGAGCGCCGGCGGCGTTCCGATCCCGACTGGTGGCAGACGGATCGCGATCCGAACCTACGAGCAGAGGCCGGCCAAGTTGACTAGCTGTCGCGGTCAATGCACAAGGAGCCATGGTCTGAGGGCGGGACGGTGACGCATCGGTCTGCAAAACCGACGTAGTGGGTTCAATTCCCACTCAGGCCTCCACACTATCTCTTTGAAGTTGTTGGCGATCCCGACAGGATTCGAACCTGTGACCATCGGCTTAGAAGGCCGGTGCTCTATCCAGCTGAGCTACGGGACCGCTGGCCGGCATTTGATATCTTGGCCGGCTGGTGTCTATGTGCCAGGCGCTGACCGCCGGTCAATGCGTCCAGGGTATCCTGCGGTCATAGCGGAAATTTTCCGCGTAGGAAATCTGCCGGCGCTTGGTCTCTTTCGGCTCCTCGACACGGAAGGCCAGCCCCTGCTTTTCGGCATAGGCCACCGCTTCTTCCCTGGTGTCGAAGGTCAGCCTGATCTGGCTCAGCATGTCGCCCGATGTGGTGTAGCCCATCAGCGGGTCGATCTTCTTGCGTTGGGCGGGATCGAATTCCAGCACCCAATGGCCGGTCTTGGCCTTGCCGGACTGCATCGCGGTTTTGGCTGGGCTGAAAATACGCGCGGACATGGGCACCTCGTAGCTGCGTTGGCGGTAGCGCCGCCTTATTTCAGTCAATACTGTGCAACACTGCCGACGGCAAGGCCGAAGCGGCCTGCAACCAGGCCGCTTCGGCAGCGGCATCGGCCCGATACACTGGCGTAGCATCAAAAGTCATGGTCATGATGGCGACACAAAGAGGCATGGACGCAGGGATTTTGCACGCCGAGGCCGACAGCCAAGCGATTTTCGACGGCGCGATCGTGATCGGCGCCGGGGCAGCCGGCTTGACCGCAGCCCATGCGCTGCTCAAGACCGGCGTGCCTGTGATGGTGTTGGAAAAGGAAGCCCGGCTGGCCGAGCCATGGCACGGGCGGCACGAGCGACTGCATCTCAACACGCATCGCGACCTTTCGGCGCTGCCGGGCGTTTCCTTTCCTGCCGGCACCCCTGCCTTTCCGCACCGAAACACCATCATCGGCCATTTGAACGAATTCCACGCCATGCACCGGCTGCCGGTCGAGTTCGGCATCGCGGTCGAGGAGATTGGCTTCGAGGGCGACCACTGGCTTGTGCGGACCAGTGCCGGGCCGCGGCTGGCGCGCCATGTCGTCATCGCCACCGGGCGCGACCGGCAGCCCTTCATCCCGGCCTGGAAAGGCATGAAGGCCTTTGCCGGACGCATCATCCATTCGGCCGCATTCGGTAACGCCAAGGCCTATGCGGGCAAGAAAGTGCTGGTCGTCGGCGCCGGCAATTCCGGCTTCGACGTGCTCAATCACCTGGTGGCAGCCGACGCGGGACAGATCTGGCTGTCGGCGCGCAACGGTCCGGCACTGCTGCCCAAGCGCCTCGGCCAGATCGCCGTCCACCGATTTTCGCCGATCCTGGCGCGGCTGCCGTTCAAGCTCGCCGATGCGGTGATGGCGGCGACGCAGCGATGGGCCTTCGGCGACCTCACGGCCTACGGCCTGCCGCCGACGCCTTCGGGCGGCGCAAGCCGGCTGGCGTCGGATTATACCGCCATCGCCACCGATGACGGCGCCGTCGATGCCATCAAGGACCGCAGGATCATCGTGCTGCCAACCGTGCGGGAATTTACCGGCGACACGGTCGTTTTCGACGATGGCGCGACGATCCAGCCCGATATCGTCATCGCCGCGACCGGCTACCGCACCGGGCTCGAGGCCATGCTGGGCAAGCTCGGCGTGCTCGACCAAAAGGGCGTGCCGCTGTTCAACGGCGCCGACAGCGACCCGAAACTGCCGGGCCTGTGGTTCACCGGCATGCGGCCAAGCATCCGTGGCTGCTTCGCCAATGCTCGCATCCAGGCCAAGGCGATCGCAGCCAGGATTGCGCGGGAGCGCATACCGCCAAGCCCCGTTTGATGTTTTAGGGGTTGCGCGACAGGGTCCGGAACCGTATACGCCGCAGGGCCTCGGAGTGTAGCGCAGCCTGGTAGCGCATCTGGTTTGGGACCAGAGGGTCGGGAGTTCGAATCTCTCCACTCCGACCATTTTTTCCCACAAAGCCAGTCCTTGCCCAAGGTATCACTCCCAAGGTCGCCAATGGCTGCCTCGCCGGTAGCGCATGGCGGCACGCATTGCCCAAGCAGCAGCCGCTCGCCGATCGGACCCTACATTGGAACACCAGTTCGCTCCGAGAGTTGTGTATGTTCAACCCAAGGAGCAAACAATGAAAACCCTTCTCATCGCCTCGATGATCGCGTTCGCCGGAACGGCGGCTTTGATCGCACCGGCGCAAGCCGCCAGTCTGACTATCCAGTCCGATGACGACGATCAATATTCGTCCGACGATGGCGATATACAGATTCTTCGCCATCACCAGCGCCACAAAGACTATAGCGACGACTATGGCGACGACTACAGCGACAACCAGGATGGCCAATGGCGGCGCGCCACCATCGCCATCACCGCTGCCATATCGAACTGGTCAGGCACTGGCGCCATCACCACAGGGTCGTCGAAGAGGTCAGGGTCTGCGGCTGATCCGATCGCTTTAGACCTGCTACGGCCGAGTTTGGCGACCGGAGCACCAATCTGACCTAAAGCGCGTCTCATTTGAACGGACTCACGCGACGCGCTTGAGGTCTTGTTTGATGCATGTTTGATGCATGCGGTTCTCTCAAAACCGGGGCCACTTGAGCGACATGCATCAGGCGCCCGTGTCATCGAACAGCATCCCTTCGGCGGGTTTGGCTGAAAATCGACGCAGGGATAATCCCCTCGCTTCCACCTCTATCGCCGGTCTAAAAGCGCGTCGCGCTGAAACGTATCCAGGCGACGCGCTTTGATTTTTGTTTTGATGCATGTCGTTCTCTCAAAACCGGGACCACTTTTGAGCGACATGCATTAGACTCCGGGCAAGGGGAGATTCTGGATGCTTGGTCTCGAGGCATGGCTTTCGCTGATTGGCCCTGCCTACTTCGCTTACATCCGCATCACGGTTCCGTTCGTCGTCGTCTGGGCCATTATCTGTGCAGCCCTGTGGATCTGGAACAACCGGCCGAGCAAGAGGCAAGGCCGTCCCCGGTCGTGGCCCGCCAGCGTGCTGTTCTTTGTCGTCGTCGTCGCGTGCTACGTGGCAGCGCATACGGTGGTCTATCTGCTGGTCCGGTATCTGGCGGCGTTGTGGCTATAGGGCACCCTCCCGGACACTCCGGTGACTGCTCTACGAAGGTAAGCTCGCCGGGCGAGAACCCCAATCATCACTCCCGGCGAGCCTACAACCCGATCAGGAACGCGACCAGGACCGGGGTCAGCCGGCAAGTTCCCAGGTGCAAGACGGATGCCAGATAATGTTTCCCGAAATGGGACAGCGGCCCTCATGCGGCGGTGGGCACGGAGAGATCGAGTGTATTCATTCGAACACGCTGTCGTCGCTGTAGAGGAAATCCTGCGGAAACGCATGTTCGCAGCTCGCGCTCTGGTCGGGCTGCCGTACCTGATTACGGCTGCCAAGGATCGATGACAGGCACGCCGGCCGCATGGAATGGCGCCGTGTCACGCGAGGCGAGATGAAAGCCGTTTGCGGAGGCGATTGCCGCGATGTAGCCGTCGGGCACAGGAAACCCCTTGCCGGCTGCCCTCGCCTTCACTGCAAGTCGGGCATAGTGCCGGGCCGCCTCGGTATCGAAAGGCAGGATGCGCCGCTCAAACACGGCGCACACACCGGCGAAGGTTTCAGCGAGCGCAGCCTTGCGACGACCCGCCGGCATGGCCTCGATGCCGAACAGCACTTCGGCGAGCGTCACACTGGAGAGGTAAAGCGTTTCCTCGGCCTGGTTATCAAGCCAGGCCAACACAGCTTGATGCGGTTCGGGCTTCATGGCCCCCGAAACGACATTGGTATCGAGGAGGATCATTCGAACCCCAGCGGTTCGGCCGGCGCCTTGTCGCGAGCCTGCTCCAGAACCTCCACGTCTTCATTGGTCAGCCCGGCGCGTCGGGCAATGTCTGCCAGAACGGAGCCGAGTTTCACACGGCCGTCCGGCCGCACCGCGTTTTCCAGAATGTCGCGTATCTCGGCCTCGGTGCTGCGACCGTGCAAGGCCGCCCGTACACGCAGAGCTCGGTGGGTCGCTTCCGGAAGATTTCGGACGGTCACTGCAGGCATTGATATCGCTCCGATGTCATTGATTGAAAGTATCATATTGTTTCAGGTGATGTCACCATGCATGTTTTGAAAACGTCGCACGGGTGGGATCGACAATCGCCGTCCAGGGAATTGCAGCAGGATCTAAACCTCGAACTCGCCCTGCCCTTCGTCCATTGCGCTGACGGTTTCGGCGGCGAGCGCCCTGGTGATCGGCGTCTTGCGCTCGAGCGCGGTGCGGTCGAGGCGCTCGACCACGCGCATGGCGGTGGCCAGCGAGCGCTCGATGCGGCGCACCAGATATTGCACGACATGCGGCTCGACCTCGACCTGGCGGTCGGCGAAGAGTTTGGTGATGACACCGGCCAGAAGCAAATCGTCCGGCTCATGGATCTCGACGGTTGCCGCCGCCTTCAGCCGCGAGGCAAGATCGGGCAACGTCACCCTCCAGGCGGCGGGGAAGCGCCGCGCCGTCAACAGCAAGGTGGCCCCGGCGCCGCGCACTTCATTGATGAGATGGAACAGGCCCGCCTCGTCGATGGCTGTCTTGTCGACATCGTCGATCAGCGCGGGCCTGCCGCCAAGCCCGGTGATGGCATTGCCGATGCGCTGGGCATCGACCGCCACAGCGTTGGCCCGCGCCTGCCAGATCGAGCCCAGATGTGTCTTCCCGGAACCGGCCGGGCCGGCGAGCACGATCACCGGCGACGGCCAGTCCGGCCAGCGGTCGACAAGGGCTGCCGCCTCGCGGTTGGTGGCCGACACCACCAACTCGTCGCGCGAATAGCCGGTGCCATGCCCAAGGTCTAGCGGCAGCTGGCGCGGCGGTTCGGTCTTTTGATCCGCCACGTTCAGCCGCGCGGCGAGCGGTGGCCGCCGCCGCGATCGGCAGGCAGCGGCGGGACTGGCTCGGTGGAGTGTCCCTTGTAGAGCGGCGATTCGAGATAGCGGGCAATGGCAAAGCGCACCAGCACGGCAACCGCCGCCGAAGCAGGAACGGCGATCAAAAGGCCGACGAAGCCGAACAGGGCGCCGAAAGCGAACAGCGCAAACATCAGCCAGACCGGGTGCAGGCCGACGCTTTTTCCGACCAATCTGGGCTGCAGGATGTTGCCTTCGATGAACTGGCCGATGAAGAACACCACGGCGACAGCAACGATCATGGTCCAGTCCGGCCAGAACTGGACGAAGGCGACGCCGACGGCCAGGACCAGTCCGGTCAGCGAGCCGACATAAGGGATAAACGAGATCAGCCCGGCGAAGAGGCCGATGAGGATGGCGAAATTCAGCCCGGTCAGCGTCAGGCCGGTGGCATACATGCCGCCGAGCACCAGGCACAGCGTGCCCTGGCCGCGCACGAAGCCGGCGGTCGCGGTGTTGATGTCCCTGGAGATCGCCCTGACCGTCCCGACATAATCACGCGGCACCCAGCTGTCGACGACCGCCACCATGCGATCCCAGTCGAGCAGCATGTAGAAAGCGACAACCGGAGTGACCACGAACAGGCTGACCACCGACACCAGAGCAACGCCGGAACTCCAGATCGAGGTGAAGACGGTGCTCAGCAGGCCGAAACCGGAAGTGAGCAGCGAATTCAGCCCGTCGCGCAGGCCATTGGCATTGACGCCGAATTTCTGCTCCAGCCATTTCGGATCGAAGCTGGTGATCAGCGACTGCAGCCGGGTCAGATATTCCGGCAGCTTGCTGGCGAAATCGGCCATCTGCGTGGCCAGTACCGGAACCAGGATGACGAAGGCCAGCACCAAAAGGACGATGAAGGCAATCAGGATGACCACCGTCGCCATCAGCCGGGAGAGGCCGAGGCGTTGCAGCCGGTCGGCGACCGGGTCGAGAAAATAGGCCAGCACCATGCCGGCAACGAACGGCAACAGGATGCTGGAAAAAATGTAGAGGAACAGCGCCAGGAAGATTGCCGTGCCCAGCCAGAAGAAAATCTGGCGGCGAAACGCCAGGGACGCAGCCGCGTCTGCTAACGCGGCAGTCGCGGCATTCTTGTCAACTACCCGGGGTGGAGCCTTCGCCATAGCCGCTCATATGCCTCAGCCAAGCCACGAGATAGGCCGCGGCCGAAGCCACGGTCAAGACCCCGGACAGCAATATGAGCGCAGGCCTGAGCGGGTCGAGGCGGAGGCCAAGGGCAAGTTCGCCCAGCACACGGCGCCAGCACGATCTGGGCGGCGGTGTTGGCCTTCGACACATAGAGCGGCTTCATCTCGACCGGATGCGCCATGACCGTGGACAAAAGCACGGCGCAGATGATCAGCGCACGCGTGACACCATGGTCACCACCAGCCACAGCGGCAATTGCCCGATGAAGCCCATGACCACGAACACCGAGACCAGAAGCACCTTGTCGGCCATCGGATCGAGATAGGCGCCGAGTTCGAATGCTGGTTGAAGCGGCGGGCGATGAAGCCGTCGACGCCATCGGAAATTCCGGCAACGAGAAATCCGGCAAAGGCCCAGTCCCAGCGCATGTTCAGCATCGCCAGCACCAGCACGAAGCGCAGGATGGTGATGAGGTTGGGAATGGTCAAAGGCATGTCCCGCCATGCTTGTTCTGCAGATCGATGGTGGAGATGGATTGTGGCTGCAAGGACCAGCGGTGAAGGGGCGACTGTCCACGTATTTATCTTGGGCAAAAGCCCGGTATCCTGTCGTCATCCTTGCCCCCCGAAACCATTCATGCGAAGAGCCGCCGAGGGAAACAGGGATGCGCCGACGATGAGCAAGGGCGACCGGGCCAAGCGCAAGAACGGGCTCACCTATGCCGAGGCGGGCGTCGACATCGATGCCGGCAACCTCATGGTCGAGAAGATCAAGCCGCTGGTGCGCGCGACGCGCCGGCCGGGCGCCGATGGCGAGATCGGCGGTTTTGGCGGCCTGTTCGACCTCAAGGCGGCGGGTTTCACGGATCCGGTGCTGGTTGCCGCCAATGACGGCGTCGGCACCAAGCTGAAGATCGCCATCGATGCCGGCAAGCACGACACGATCGGCATCGACCTCGTCGCCATGTGCGTCAACGACATCGTCGTGCAGGGCGCCGAGCCACTGTTCTTCCTCGACTATTTCGCCACCGGCAAGCTCGACCCCGACCAGGGGGCGGCAATCGTCGGCGGCATAGCAATCGGCTGCCGACAGGCCGGCTGCGCGCTGATCGGCGGCGAGACGGCCGAAATGCCCGGCATGTATCACGACAAGGATTACGACCTGGCCGGTTTCGCCGTCGGTGCTGCCGAACGCGGCCAGTTGCTGCCGACCGACGATATCGTCGAAGGCGACGTGCTGCTTGGCCTGGCTTCCTCGGGCCTGCATTCGAATGGCTTTTCGCTGGTGCGCCGCATCGTTGGCGTCAGCGGTCTTGCCTGGGGCGATCCGGCGCCGTTCAACGATGAGGCGACGCTGGCAGAGGCGCTGCTCGAGCCGACCCGCATCTATGTGAAGTCGGTCCTCAAAGCGATCCGTGGCACGCACGGCATCAAGGCGCTGGCCCACATCACCGGCGGCGGTTTCCCCGAAAACATCCCGCGCGTCCTGCCAAAGGACTTTTCCGCAGAGCTCGATCTCAATGCCATCGATGTGCCGCAGGTGTTTTCCTGGCTGGCGAAGACTGGCGGCGTGGCGCCGGAGGAGATGATGCGCACCTTCAACTGCGGTATCGGCATGATCCTCGTCGTCGCCTCCGGCCAGGCCGCACAGGTCGCAGCCGTGCTGCAGGAGGCCGGCGAGACGGTGACGCCGATCGGCCGCATCGTGCCGCGCCGCGACGCCGGCGTTATCTATCGGGGCTCGATCGGCCTATGAGCAGGAAACGCACGGTTGTTTTGATCTCGGGACGCGGCTCGAACATGACGGCGCTAATCGCGGCGGCGAGCGACCCGGCCTATCCCGCCGAGATCGTTGGCGTCATTTCCGACCGGGCCAACGCCGCCGGCCTCGGCATCGCGGCCGCGCGCGGTATCCCGACCAAGGTCATCGTGCGCGCCGACCATGCCAGCAAGGAAGCCCATGATGCGGCGATCGACGCCGCGCTGATTGCGTTCAATGCCGAGATCGTGGCGCTGGCCGGCTATCTGCGCATTCTCTCCCGCGGCCTGGTCGAGAAGTGGCAAGGGCGCATGCTCAACATCCACCCTGCCCTGCTGCCGGCCTTCAAAGGGCTCGATACGCATGCGCGCGCCCTGCGCGCCGGCATTCGCATTCATGGCTGCACGGTGCATTTCGTCACATCAGAGATGGATGACGGCCCGATCATCGCGCAGGCAGCGGTGCCGGTGATGGTCGGCGACAACGAAGACACGCTGGCCGCCAGAGTGCTGAAGGCCGAGCACCGGCTTTATGCGCTGGCACTCGGGCTGGTCGCCGACGGCAAGGCGCACATGGAAGGCGGCCGCACCGTGCTGGCGCATTTCGCCGACGATGCCGAAAACGGAACTTCCGTGGTGATGGCGCCCGACCCGCTGCGCGAAGAACGCGATCTCGAACATCTGGCGCGGATCACGCCGTAGGCCGACATGGCGACACCGAGACAATTGCTCCTGCTGCGCCACGCCAAGTCGAGCTGGGACGACCCGGCGCTTGCTGATTTCGACCGGCCGCTCGGGCCGCGCGGGCTGAAGACGGCGCCGCTGATGGGGCGCGAACTGGCCCGGCGCAGTTGGCTGCCTGACCTGGCGCTGGTGTCGCCGGCGCTGCGTACGCGCGAGACATGGCGGCTGGTCTCGGCGGAACTGTCGGCGAGCGTAACGGTGGAGTTCGCCGAGGCGCTTTTCGAAGCCACGGCTGGCGACATTCTGGCCGAGCTGCAGCAGGCAGTCGCATCGGCTAGCTGTCTCCTGGTGCTCGGCCATAATCCCGGCCTGGAGGACTTTGCCCGCCGGCTCGCCGGTCCGCGATCGGGTGTGGCTGCTCTCAGGAAACTTGAAGAGAAATTCCCGACCGGCGCCTTGCCCGCTTTGTCATCGACGGCGACTGGGCGGATCTCGGCTTCGGCGCGGCCCGGTTGACGCATTGCATCAAGCCGAAGGATCTAAGCTAGACCAAGCTGCCTAACGGGCTAGCCGCAGGTGACAGCCGCAAACCGTGTTTTGAAAAGACCACGGTCAAACAAGGAGATAGGACCAATTGCTGGCGGATTGATTCAAGATCTTTGCGGCCCCGAGTCGATTGCATAAAAACAAGAGCGGTGGGCCGGGCCCACCGCTCTTTGTGGTCGTAGATTTCTCAGAAAATCAACGACCCCAGATGCCCTGGCCGGATTCCGGCTGGTTCGAGTCGCCCTTGATCGTGAAATCGCCGAGGCTGGCCGGCTTGCGGATCGAGGCGGTATAATTGTGATCGATGTTGCCGGCGGGCGCTGTTACAGCAGGCTGGTTGACGCTGTCGGAGCCGTAGTGGTCGCTGCCTGCGAAAGCGGTGCCGGTGGCAAGGAGGATGGCAGCAGCGGTAAGTGCGATCTTGGTCATTTCAGGTAATCCAGATTTTTCAGTTC
Source organism: Mesorhizobium sp. M0771 (assembly GCF_040320155.1). Lineage (NCBI taxonomy): Bacteria > Pseudomonadati > Pseudomonadota > Alphaproteobacteria > Hyphomicrobiales > Phyllobacteriaceae > Mesorhizobium > Mesorhizobium sp. M0771. The sequence goes on from NZ_JAMYPC010000016.1 coordinate 23,304, forward strand.
TGTCCGTCAAGTGGCGTGCCTTGGGAGGAATTCGCGTCGCTCGGACCACCCCGAAATGGGTGTGCGTTGCTGCCATTGCCAATCACAAAAATGTGCGAACCGAACCGTTCGGTTCGGTGTTGGAAGGCGCGAAATGGCGTAGTTGTTGCTATATTCTATTCTCTAGGCGGCTCCGACCTCCAACGCCCCTCGTTGCGTTACCCTTGCATCTCAAAAGGTCGTGAAGCCCAGTACGTCGCGCATGTCGTATTCGCGGGGCGGCCGGACGGCGACCCAGCGTGCTGCCGCAATGGCGCCGCGCGCGAACATCGAGCGGTGGCCCGCCGAATGGGAAAGCGTGAGCGTCTCGCCCTCGGCCAGCAAGCTCACGCTGTGCTCGCCGACGATGCTGCCGCCGCGCAGCACGGCAAAGCCGATCTCGCCGGCAGGGCGTGGACCTGTAAGGCCGTCGCGGATGCGTTTCGCCACATCGTCCAGCCTGACGCCATGTCCGCGAGCGGCCGCCTCGCCCAGCATCAGCGCCGTGCCCGACGGTGCGTCGACCTTCATGCGGTGATGCGCTTCCAGGATTTCGATGTCGGCGGCGGGACCAAGTGCTCGCGCCGCCTGCTCGACCAGCCCGGTCAGCATGCTGAGCCCGAGCGAGTAGCTGCCGGAGCGAACGATGGCGACGGACTTCGAAGCAGTAGCGATGGCGGCGAGATCGGCCGGCTCGAAGCCGGTCGAGCCGATGACCAGCGCCGGGCCGCCGCAGGCCGCGCAAGCTTGTGCAAGATCGACGGAGGCCGAAGGCGTGGTGAAATCGATGACGACATCCGCAAGCGCCAGTGCTTCGTCGCGCTCGACCAGCCCCTCACCGATGCTGCCCGGCCTGTGAAAGCGGGCGACGAGCGTCAGCCTGGGATCGGCCTCGACGGCCAGCGCCATCTGGCTGCCCATGCGCCCGTTCGCGCCGGCTATGGCTATTTTCAAAGGATGCGGCATGCGGCTTTCACTGGAAATGCGAGTCACAACAATGATCTACCATGCCGCCCTGCCAGATTGATTCAGCCGGCGCCATGCGTCTTGAGCATCATGCCGGCGATCTCCTTGACCAGCTTGGCGGCAACCAGCGCGGTGAGATTGGAGACGTCCTGGCTTGCATTGTATTCGACGACATCGGCGCCGACGATGGGCTGGTCGATCCGCTGGATCAGGTTGATCACTTGCCGGGTTGTAAGACCACCGGGTTCGCGGTGCGACACGCCGGGCGCACAAGCCGGGTCGAGGCCGTCGAGATCGACCGAGAGATAGACCGGCGTCTTGAGATCGAGCTGCAGATCCTCGCTGAAATGCCGCGCCTCGATCATTTCGACGCCGAAGCGCTTGAGCTGGTCACGAAGCTCATCATTGAGGGTGCGCAGGCCGATCTGGATCAGCCGGTCAGCCAGCCCCTCCTCCAGGATGCGCGCGAAGGACGAGGTGTGGGACCGCCTGTTGCCCTGATAGGCATCGTAGATGTCGGGATGGGCGTCGATCTGGACGATCGTTAGCCTGGCATGGCGGCGGCGCACGGCACGCAGCACCGGCCAGGCGATGGCATGATCGCCGCCGAGGCTGATCAACGGGTGGCCGGCATCCAGCGCGCGGCCGACCTCGGCCTCGATTCGCTCCCACGGATCGCCGGCGCCTGAAAAGTCGATGTCGCCGTGGTCGACGAAACTGTCCGCCACATCGAAGCCGGTTTCGCTCCACGAGCTGTGCGCGTCGCTTTTGAGTTCGCGCCGGATCAGGGCCGGCGCTGCAGCCGCGCCCTTGAGATAGGACGAGTTCTCGTCATGCGGTATTCCCAGAAGCGAAACCCTGGTCATCGGCGTGCGATCTCCGGGAACAGGCAATCTCCCTAAACCTGGGAGCTGGCTGGCGATAGCAGTGCCGCTTGGGCCAGCTGCGAAGGCGATCAGGCGTCACTTCCCGATCGCGCCGCCCAGCCTTTGCCTGACGATCGCGGCGTGGAAATTCGTGCCGTGCAACAGCCCGTCATCGTTGAAGTCGTAGCTGGAATTGTGCAGCGGGGCCGAGGCCTCGCCATTGCCGAGGAAGACGAAACAGCCCGGTACGTGGTCGAGAAAGCGGGCGAAATCCTCCGAGGCGGTCATCGGCTCCGCCGCGATGCCGGCGGCGCCATCGGCCAGCACGCGCCTTGCGGCGACAAAGGCCGCGTCCACCAGGTCGGCATCGTTCTGCAGCGGCACGAATTCCCTGCTGTAGGTCACGTCGGCGGTGACATTGTAGGCGGCGGCGGTGCCCGCCGCGATGACCCGCATCTGGCGCTCGATCTCGGCGCTGACCTCGGGACGAAAACTGCGGGCGTCACCAAGGATGCGGGCGAGGCCGGGCAATGCGTTGCGGGTGCCGTCGGTGATCAGTTCGGTCACCGAAACCACCGAAATGTCGGCCGGGCTCAGCCTTCGCGAGACGATGGTTTGCAGATTGGTTACCAGCGCGCAGGCGGCGACCAGCGTCTCGTTCCCGGAATGTGGCCGCGCCGCATGGCCGCCGATCCCCTTGAGCACGATCTCGAAATTGTCCTCCGCCGACATAAACGGGCCGGCACGGGTCTCGAAATGTCCAATGGGCAGGCCCGGCATGTTGTGCAGGCCAAAGATCTCGTCGAAGGGGAAGCGCTGCAGCAGCCCGTCATCGAGCATTGCCAGCGCGCCCTTGCCCCATTCCTCGGCCGGCTGGAAAACGAAACGCACGGTGCCGTCGAAACCACCCTCGGCGGCCAGCAGCTTTGCAGCGCCGAGCAGCATGGTGGTGTGGCCGTCATGACCGCACGCATGCATGATGCCGGGGTTCTGCGAGCGATAGGCTGTCGCGGACTGCTCGGTGATGCGCAGCGCATCCATGTCGGCCCTGAGCGCAATCGCCCGGTTGCCGCTGCCGCGCTTCAACGTGCCAACGACGCCGGTGCCGCCGACCCCCTCTGCAACATCGTCCAGCCCGAATTCGCGCAGCTTCGCGGCGACAAAGGCAGCGGTGTGCTTTTCCTCGAAGCCGAACTCGGGGTGCGCGTGCAAATCGCGCCGCCAGCCGGTCATTTCCTGCTTCAGCACATCACGATCGAGCTCAGCCATTTTCTCCCCGACCTATTTTGCAAGCTCACTGGCGACATCAAGCAGGATGTTGGCGCCGGCGACAAGCTCGGCATCTTCAGTGTGTTCGCGCGGATTGTGGCTGATGCCACCGGCGCTCGGCACGAAGATCATTGCCGCCGGCGCGAGGCGGGCCATCATCTGCGCGTCATGGCCGGCGCCCGATGTCATGCGCCTGACGCCGAGACCGCGGTTCTTCGCGGCCGCCTCGATCCGTTCGACGATGCCGATGTCGAATAGCACCGGTTCGAAACGGGCCAGTTGCTCTGCCGAAATCGACAGGCTTTCGGCTGCAGCGAGCTCCTCGAGATAGGCAGCAAGGGCCGCCTCATGCGCCTGCAGGCACTGTTCGTCGGGATCGCGCAGGTCGATGGTGAAGACGGCGCGCGCGGGAATGACGTTGATGGCATTGGGTTCGAAGCGCATTGTGCCGACGGTGGCGACTGTCGGCGTGTTCGATGCGCTCGCCCGATCATGCAGGAAAGTGATGACGCGGGCGGCGGCATGGCCGGCATCGCTGCGCATCGACATCGGCGTGGTGCCGGCATGGTTGGCGGCGCCGTCGATGGTGATGCGCTGCCAGGAAATGCCTTGCAAATTCTCGACCGCGCCGATCGGCACCCTTCACGCTCCAGCACCGGCCCCTGTTCGATATGCAGTTCGAGATAGGCATGCGGCTTGAGGAAGCCGGGTTCGCGGTCGCCGGCATAGCCGATGCGGGCGAGTTCCCGGCCGAGCACGCTGCCGTCCGTGCCGACAGCGGCCAGCACCGCATCGGCGTCGACGCCGCCCGCATGGGCGAGCGAGCCCATCATGTCAGGTGTGTAGCGCACGCCTTCCTCATTGGTGAAAGCGGCGACCGCGACCGGGCGTGACGGCGAAAAGCCCGAAGCCTGCAGCGTCTCGATCACCTCCAGCCCGGCCAGCACGCCGTAGCAGCCATCATAGATGCCGGCATCGATGACGGTGTCGATATGCGAACCGATGAGCAGTGGCGCCTGCCCGGCATTGTCGGGGCTTTGCCAGATGCCGAAAATATTGCCGACCCGGTCGATGGCGACTTCCAGCCTGGCCTGCCTGAGCCAGCCGACAAAGAGGTCACGGCCCTGTTTGTCTGTGTCGGAGGCGGCGAGCCGGATCAGCCTCTCCTCACTGTCGCGGCCGACGGCGCCGAGTTCCCGGATGCGGCCAAGCAGACGCTGTGCATCGATCCCGATCATGGCTATGCCTCGGCCTTCAGCTTGCCGGCCAGCACATCGGCGGGGCTCTGCCCGACCAGCTCGGTATAGCGGTGCGGGTCTGTGGCGCCTTCGGTGTTGATTACAAGCACGCGGGATTTGTCGTCGAGCCCGAGAGCGGACTTGTGGTCGGCCGTCGTCCGGATCAGCCCGGCAAGACCGACGCCGCCGCTTTCGCCGGCGACGATCACTGGATCATTGCCAGCCGGCCGTGCCAGCCGCCGCATCACCGCGACCGCCTCCTCCTCATCCACCGTCATGAAGGCATCGGCAACCCGCGCCAGAACGCGCCAGGCAACTTGCGAGGCCTCGTAGCATTCGAGCATCGCCATCACCGTCGGCTGATCGTGTGCGACCTTGACCACGTGGCCCGCCCGGGCGGCTGCGACAACGCAGGCGGCGCGGGCCGGCTCGACGACGATGAAGGTCGGCCTGGCGTCACCGAGCACGATGGCGAGATGACCGGCCACCGCGGCGGCAATGCCGCCGACACCGGCCTGCACGAAGACATGGGTCGGCGGCTGCGGCAACTGGCCCAACGCTTCGCGCACGATCGCCGTATAGCCCTGCATGACCAGACCGGGGATGCGCTCGTAGCCCGGCCAGGAGGTGTCGGACACCACGGTCCAGCCTTGCTCCGCTGAAACCTCGGCGGCCTGCCTGACCGAGTCGTCATAATTGCCGTCGACGCGGATCATCTCGGCGCCATAGCGGGCTATTGCTGCAATGCGCGCCTCGCTGACGCCGGCGTGAACGAAGATCGCCGCTTTCGCGCCAACCAACTGTGCACCTTGCGCGACCGAGCGGCCATGATTGCCGTCGGTGGCGCAGGCAACCGTCATGCCGGCAGCGACCGCCCGGACGTCGAACCGGTTGAGATCGGCCACGTCAACGGGCCGACCAAGCGATCGGCTCGCCTCCTCCAGCACCAGTCGAAAAACGGCATAGGCGCCGCCGAGCGCCTTGAAACTGCCGAGACCGAGGCGAAAGCCTTCATCCTTGATGTGGACGGCGCCGAGGCCGAGTTCGCCGGCCAGCGTCGGCAATGCATGCAACGGAGTTGCCAGGTGATTGTCGCGATGGGCCAGAAAGCGCTCGACCGTATCGGCACCGGCATTCCCCAGCGTTTCGGCATCGACCGGATCGAGCGGCCGACGGTGCAAGGCATTGCTGTTGAGCAGGAACACGGGTGGCCTCCTTTGGGTGTGACGAAATCATATTGCAGCCGAGGCGCAAATAGCGCTGTTATTGGCGCTTCGAAATGCAAGTTTGTTTCGCCAGGATAGCGCTTTGCCTCGATCGCCTTCACTCGACAGTTTCGACCTCGCCATCCTTGCCATCCTGCAGCGGGACAACACGATGCCGCAGCGGCTGATCGGCGAAGCCGTCAACCTGTCGGCGCCGGCGGTGCAGCGGCGCATCAAGCGCATGGAACAGTCCGGCGTCATTGCGGGCAATGTCGCCGTGGTCGACCCGGCGGCGGTCGGCCATCCCATCACCATCTTCGTCGAAGTGGAACTGGAGAGCGAACGCTCGGACCTGATCGACGCCGCCAAGCGGCAGTTCTCGGCAGAGCCCGAAGTGCAGCAATGCTACTACGTCACCGGCGAGGCCGACTTCATCCTAGTCATCACCGCGGCCGACATGGGGGCCTATGAGGCCCTGACGCGCAGACTGTTCTTCGACAGCAAGAATGTCCGAAAATTCCGCACCTTCGTTGCCATGGACCGTGTCAAGGTGGGGCTGACGGTGCCTCTGCCGGGATAGCCAGTCACTTTTACGCAATTCCGGACGGAAAACCGCTCACACTTTTCCTGGAATTGCTTTAGCCCGCCGGCCGCAGCCAGACCTTGTTGTCGTGGAAGGCCGCACCGCCATAGGGCGCTGGTGCGTCGGCGCCGGTGAGCACATTGATGCCTTCGCCACGCTCATGCGCGCTGTTTGGCCAGATGCCCTCGGCGATCACCACGCCGCGCTTGATGCCATCGAACAGCTTTGCGTGCAGCACCACCTCGCCGCGCCGGTTGCCGACCTCGATACGGTCACCGTCGTCCAAGCCAAGCGCGGCAGCGTCGTCCGGATGCAACAACAATTCCGGCCGGCCTTCCTTGGCCTTCGACACCGGCGTTTCCGAGAAGGTCGAATTGAGGAAGTTGCGCGCCGGTGATGTCGTCAGCCGGAACGGATGCTCGGCGTCCGCCACCTCGATCAGGTCGACATGGTCAGGGAATTCGGGGAGTTCCGCCACCGGCCCGAACAGGCCCATGCTTTTCGGCGGCCGGTTGGGCGCCGCCTGCCCGCTCCAATTGGCGCGGAAGTGAAATTTCTTGTCGGCATGGCCGAAGCCAGCGATGAAATGCGCGGCCTCGAAATCCGGCTGCAGGTCGACCCATTTGTCTTCCTTCAGGCTGACGAAGGAGCCCAGCCCGCGCTTGCCCAGGATGATGTCGATATGCTGCTGCTCGGTCAGGCCAAAGCCCGGCCGGTCGGAGACGCCGAGACGCTGCGCCAATTGCTCGATGACGAAGTGGTTGGTGCGCGGCCCTTCCGGCGGGTCGATCAGCTTGGGACCAAGCGTGATGTGCTGGTTGCCGCCGCCCTTGTAGACGTCGTCATGCTCGAGGAACATCGTTGCCGGCAGCACGACATCGGCAAGCTTTGCCGTGTCGGTCATGAACTGTTCGTGCACGCAGGTGAACAAGTCGTCGCGCAGAAAACCTTGTTTCACCAGCCGCTGCTCGGATGCGACATTCACCGGGTTGGTGTTCTGGATCAGCATCGCCGTCACCGGGGGGCCACCGTAAAGCGCGTCCGCTGCGCCGGTCAGCACCGGACCGATGCGCGACTGGTCGAGATGGCGAATATTGGGATCGCGCATCGCGGTGCCTTCCAGCACATCCTGGTTGAGCTTGAAGATGCCGGAATTGGAATGGAAGGCGCCGCCACCCTCATATTGCCAGGCGCCGGTGACGGCGGCGATGCAGGATGCCGCGTGCATGTTGACCGAGCCATTGCGCTGGCGGGCAAAGCCATAGCCGAGGCGGAAATAGGTTTTCCTCGTCGTGCCGACGAGGCGGGCGAAAGCCTCGATCTCGGTGACGGCAAGACCGGTGATGGCGGAAGCCCATTCCGGCGTGCGCGTCTCCAGATGCGCTTCCAGCCCCTTCGGATCGTCGGTGTATCTTTTGAGATAGGCGCGGTCGGCCATGCCTTCCCTGAACAGCACATGCATGACCGCGCAGGCCAGCGCGCCATCGGTGCCGGGCTTCAGCACCAGGCCCATATCGGCCTGCTTCATCGTCGCGTTCTGGTAGACATCGATGACGACGATCCTGGCGCCACGCTCCTTCCGCGCCTTGATGGCGTGGGTCATGACATTGACCTGCGTGACCACGGCATTGGTGCCCCAGATCACCACGCAGTCGGACTTCGCCATCTCGCGCGGATCGGGACCGCGCAAGGCGCCCGCTCCCATCATCCAGCCGGTCCAGGCCAGATTGGTGCAGATCGAGCCGAAGAAGCCGGAGTATTTTTTCGCATGGCGCAGCCGGTCGATGCCGTCGCGCTGCACCAGCCCCATCGTGCCGGCATAGAAATAAGGCCAGACGGTCTCGGAGCCGTATTTTTCTTCGGCCGCGATGAATTTCTCGGCGACGACGTCGAGTGCCGCTTCCCAGCTGGATTCTTTCCAGATGCCGTCGCCCTTGGCGCCGGCGCGAACAAGCGGCTTCAGCAGTCGGTCCGGATGATGGACACGATCGGCATAGCGCGCGACCTTGGCGCAGACCACACCAGCCGTATAGGTGTTGGCCTTGGCGCCATGGACGCGGCCGATGCGGTTGCCATCGAGCAGCTCGACCTCGAGCGCGCAGGTCGACGGGCAATCATGCGGACAGGCGGAGTGGCCGATGCGGAGCTTGGCGTGCTGGTTCATGGGGTCAAACTAACCGTTTATGACGGCGACGTGTAGTGCCAGATGGCACCTGGGAGAAGGTGGATCGGCGCACAGCGCCGAGACGGTTGAGGGGTGTTCCAGCGGAGTGAGACGTTGGCGTTCCCTGGAACACCCCTCATCCGTCGCCTTCGGCGACACCTTCTCCCACAAGGGGAGAAGGGAGGACCGCTCCCTACTGCGCCGTGCCTTCCTCATCCTCGACCGACATGGTTAGCCACTTTCCTCATGGCCGGCCAGCGGCTCGAAGGCGGCGCGGCGCTGGGCTGCACCTCGCTTAGCATGCTGTTAGGCTCATATCTCAAATTCAACTGCGGATATTGGTTTCCTAGGGTATTCATGGAGATGGCTTTGAAGGACCGTATCCATGAAATATCGAAAGCTCGCGGTCGGGCTGGTTCTTGCGGTTGTCGTATTGTCAGGCGCCTTGCTCCTGTTGGGCGGGGCTCTCGCAAGCCTCACCACTTCAATGTTCGGCGCATCTCGTATGATTTCCAAAAGCATGGAGCCTTATGGGGTCGTACTACGAACCCCGTTCAAAGGGGGCAAACGTCTTCCGCCTGAGGCAAAGCCCCTTGAGTGGCGCGTCGTCTTGCCACGAGCGTTCGTGACCATAGAGATAGGCACCAACGGTGCGATCGCCCCGGGAGGACGCAGAGAAAGCCGCTGGTATGAATGGCCCGCGCGAAGAACCTTTTTCCTAGATTTTGAGACAGTTATCGACCTCAAGACGGATCAATTGACGCCGGCTGTGTTGTCCGATCCCGCACGGCTTAAGGACAATTTCTTGAATATCACTTTAAGCAACAGTAGCCTCTATCCCAGAGTTAAATCCGATGAATACTGTATCCACGATGATGATTACGACAGCAGTATCGTGGAAGACGGAATTGCCGATCAGGTGCATCCATGCTCCTCGACGCCAAGGTGCGGCATAAACACGATCGTTGACGGCTGGGACGTCCGACTCATCGTCTCGCGGGCGATCTATAACCAGCCCCAAAAAATGTGTGCCGCCGCTCGGCGCTTTCTTTCAGAACACACAATCAAACGTGACAGCATCCGCTAGCGCGGAGACGGCGCCGCTTTACTCCGCCGTGCCCTCTTCATACTCGGCCGACATGGTCAGCCACTTTTCCTCGTGGCCAGCCAACTGCTGTGCCAACTGCGAGCGCTCCTTGGCCAGCCGGGTCGCCGTCGATGGATCCTTCTCATAGACGGCCGGATTGGCGAGTTCGTCCTCGATCAGGTCGATGCGCTTGCGGATGCGGTCCATCAGCGCTTCGGTGGCGCGGATTTCCTTGGCCAGCGGCTCGAAGGCGGCGCGGCGCGCCGCGGCATCGCGGCGGCGATCGGCCTTCGATGCCTTCTCGGCCTCGCGCTTGCCGCGACGGTCGCCCGACACGCCGGTGACCAGCGTCTTGTAGTCCTCAAGGTCGCCATCATACGGGTTGACCGCGCCGTCCTTGACCAGCCACAGCCGGTCGGCGGTCGCTTCCAGCAGATGGCGGTCATGTGAGATCAGGATGACGGCGCCGGGAAATTCGTTCAGCGCATGGATCAGCGACTCGCGGCTGTCGATGTCGAGATGGTTGGTCGGCTCGTCGAGGATGAACAGGTTCGGCCCTTCGAAGGCCGACAGGCCCATCAGCAGGCGCGCCTTCTCGCCGCCGGACAGGTCCTTGGCGGCGGTGTTCATCTTCTCGGTGGTGAGACCGAACTGGGCGACGCGGCCACGTACCTTGGATTCCGGCGCCTCCGGCATCAGCCGGCGGACATGCTCGTAGGCGTTTTCATCAGGCCTGAGATCGTCGAGCTGATGCTGCGCGAAGATAGCCACTTTCAGGCCCGGCGCCACCGTCATGGTGCCGCTCTCCTGCTTCAACCGGCCCGACAGAAGCTTGGCGAAGGTCGACTTGCCGTTGCCATTCGCGCCGAGCAGCGCGATGCGGTCGTCGGCATCGATGCGCAACGTCATCTTCTTGAGGATCGGCTGGCCCTCGGTGTAGCCGACATTGACGTTGTTCAGCGCCACGATCGGCGAGGCGACCGTTTTCAACGGTTCGGGGAAAGAGAACGGCCGCACCGTGTCGTTCACGATCGCCGCGATCGGCTTCATCTTCTCCAGCGCCTTGATGCGCGACTGCGCCTGTCTCGCCTTCGAAGCCTTGGCTCGAAAACGCTCGACGAAGGATTCCATGTGCTTGCGGGCGGCTTCCTGCTTGACACGGCCCTTCTCCTGCAACTCCTTCTGCTCGGTGTACTGGCGCTCGAACTGGTCGTAGCCGCCGCGCCAGAAGGTCAGCTTCTTCTGGTCGAGATGAACGATGGAATTGACGGCGCGGTTGAGCAGGTCGCGATCGTGCGAGATCAGAAGCACCGTGTGCGGATATTTCGACACGTAGTTTTCCAACCAAAGCGTGCCTTCGAGATCGAGATAGTTGGTCGGCTCGTCAAGCAGCAGAAGGTCGGGCTCGGCAAACAGCACCGCGGCGAGCGCCACACGCATGCGCCAGCCGCCGGAGAAGGACGAGGCCGGGCGGCGCTGCGCGGCGTCGTCGAAGCCAAGGCCAGCGAGGATGGTGGCCGCGCGAGATTCCGCCGAATGCGCATCGATATCCGCCAGCCGCATATGGATGTCGGCAATGCGGTGCGCGTCGGTGGCGGTCTTTTCCTCCTCGAGCAATGCGGTGCGCTCGAGGTCGGCCTTGAGCACGATTTCGATCAGCGGCTCCTCGGTGCCGGGCGCTTCCTGCGCCACCTGGCCGATGCGGGTGTTCTTGGGCAGGCTGATCGAGCCGGTCTCGGAGGGAAAGTCGCCGGTGATGGCCTTGAACAGCGTCGTCTTGCCGGTACCGTTGCGGCCGACGAGGCCGGCCTTGGTGCCGGCCGGCAAGGTCAGCGAGGCATGATCGAGAAGCAAGCGTCCGGCCATGCGGAGCGAAAGATCGTTGATGATAAGCATGCCGGGGCTTTTGCACGGGAGGGCGGCGCTTCGCAAGGGCCTGGGCGCCGGCAGGGGCATAAGGCATGAAAACGGCGCGCCCAAAGCGCGCCGTCCATCACTGCAAACTGCAGACTGACTTTCAGAGGCTGCCTGGTTCAGGCTTTGGGTTTGCGCTTCGTCACCTTGGCCGCGGCGGCCGGAACGGCCGGCTTGCGGCCGAGGCCCGAGGACTTGGCCAGTGCCGAACGGGTCGCGGAGTAGTTCGGCGCCACCATCGGATAGTCCGACGGCAAGCCCCATTTGCCACGATATTCCTCCGGGCTGAGACCATGGTCGGTCATCAAGTGGCGCTTCAGCGACTTGAATTTCTTGCCATCTTCCAGACAGACGATGTGGTCGGGAAACACCGACCGCTTCGGATTGACAGCGGGGTTCAGCGCGGGGCTTTCCACGGCGGCAATGCTGCCCAGCTTGCGCACCGATGCGCTGACGCTGGCGATCAGATCCGGCAGGCCGGACGCAGGGAGAGGATTGTTGCCGACATAGGCTGAGACGATGTCAGCAGTCAGTTCAATAGCGGTCTTGCTGTCGATGGTGTGCAATTCTGTTTCTCCCGCCGGTCATGAAGTTGCCGGCTTTTTTTAAGACTTCTCTTGATGTATCGACCTAGCTGCACCCCCCAACGGGTCGCTAAGTCTCAATAAACGATCAAGAATCGGAACAGGAGGATGTTTCCACAACAGGTTGCAACGTTGCAAATTAGAAAATCTAATACTTGGAAACGGCCGACTTCGCGCCAGCAGATTTCAACTGCACGGACCCGGCAGGTTTGGAGTCGGCCAGTATCTCCAGAATGCGCTTCCAGCGGGCGCACCGGCCGAAATCTTTTTGTTCTATCGCCTTTTCGGCCTTCATGGCGGCATAGAGCGGCGCCTCGGCGCCGAACTCCTTGAGCAGCCAGAATGCTTCCTGTCTGGCGAGACGTTCATCGTCGTCAAGCATGGTTTTCAGCCTCCGAGCGTTCTATGCCCACCGCAATACAGCTGCCGATGACGAGGACCGCACCGGCTATCGCGGTCAGCGTCAGCCTTTCGCCCGAAAGTGTCAGCAGCAGCGTCGATGCGATCGGCGTCAGATAGGCGATGACCGCAACCTTGCCGCCGCCTTCAAGCTTCAAGGCGCGCGACCAGAAATAATATCCCAGCCCCATCGGACCGGCACCGAGATAGAGGCCAAGCAGGAGGTGCTCACTGGATGGCCAGGCTGCGCCGTCGTGAATACACCACAGTAAGGTCAGGCCGACGCCGACCAACGCCGAAGGCAAAAGCAAACGCTCCGACGGTGTGGCCAGGCGGGCGACCGCAATCGAATAGAAGGCCATGCACAGCGCCGAGCCGAAGGCAGCGAGATAGCCTACGATGCTGCCCTGGAGAAAAGGCTGGCCGCGACCACCCGAGATCACCAGCGCCACGCCGACAAAGCCAAGCACGGCAGTCAAACCCAGAAGCACGGGGCGTTGCCGCTTGCCCAGCACGATGACCGCCGCCGCGACCATCAGCGGCCAGGTGTAGGCGACGAGATTGGCCTCGATCACCGGCATGGAGGCAAAGGCGATGTATTGCAGCACCATGGTGCCGACCAGGCCAATAAAGCCGACCGCGACCGGCGCCAGGGTGCCGTCAGCACCCTTGGCAAAGGCTGCGTCTTGCAGGCCCCTCTTCCGGCTCGCCAGATGGATGACGGCGAACACCAGAGCCGCTCCACAAAATTGCAGCAACTGCACCAGCGACACCGGATGGCTGGCCAGCAGCGATTTGCCGACCAGCGCGTTGGTCGACCACAGGGCGACCGCGCCGGCGGCGAAGACCAGGGCCGATGGCGAGCCCGATCCATCCCGGAATCGCCGAGACGGTGCCTTGTCATTATCGCCGACCATGATGTTACCGACGGCCAAACCGGCGTCCACTTCTATGCTCTGGCTACCAGGATTCCCTTGACCCGCCCGGGACCGGCGCATCGGCCGCCGCCGTAACCGGACGGTCTTCCTCGAAGCGGCGATAGGCCGGCAGCTGGTTCGTCCAGACGTCTTCGGCGAGCTCGTTGACCCATTCGCGATCTCGATCATTGTCGGCTGCGAGATAGAACATGCGATTGTCGTCGACGTAGGGCTTGGCCACCGAGCGCTGGTTGAGGACCAGCGTGACGCGTGAGCCGAGCTGGATCGGCGCGGTGCGGTGCAGCACACCGAGAAACTGACCGAGTGTGGCGTAGTTCATCTTGTGGTCGATGCGCATGACCTGGTTGCGCGGAATCTCGCGGCCGGATTCAAGGATGGCGCGGCCGGTCTCGGAATCGTCGCAGTAGATTTCGAGATGGCCGCCGACCAGCGGATTGCTGATCGACAGCGGAATGAGTTCGGTGACCGGGACACCGTCGCAATGCCAATCGACGGCGCCGTCCTTGGGATTCATGAAAGTGACGGTCGAGCCGACGATCGACAGCGGATAGGGCTCGAGCTTGGTGCCCATCATGTCGGACAGACGTTCCAGGCGCAGCTTGTCATGCAGCAGTTCCTTGATCTCCGGGATGAAACGGTCGGCGCCGGTGATGAAGGTCAGATCGAGGTGCTTGTGCACGGCGTGGCTGGCCTTGAGCTTCAACGCCGCCTCTTCGATCGCCGCCAGCAGCGCCGGGTCGTAGCCATGCAGATACTGCGCAACGCCGAAACCCGACACTTTCCAGGCCGTCTCATGACCGATAATGGCTTCTCGGCTCATCGCGTAGCGCAGTTCAGGTATGGTATGGGCGTTCATTCTACTTCTCCAGGATGGGGGCATCACTTGGTAAACTGTCGATTAATTTCCCCACCCCTGTAAAATTAGGAATGCTGGTGCTAGTGTAAGCCCAGCTTAAGGTCGAAACGCGTGCGTCTGCTCAGTCAGGTCAACCTCAATTCGCTGAAGATTGTCGAAAGTGCCGCCCGGCACCGTAACTTCACGCGCGCCGGCGAAGAGCAGTTTATTACTGCTTCCGCCGTCAGCCAGCGCGTCAAAAGCCTCGAGGAACAGCTGCGCTTCAAGATCTTCCAGCGCGGCGGCAATGCGGTGTCGCTGACGCCCGAGGGCGAGACCTATGTGTCGCGCGTTCGCGAGGCGCTGGAGCGCATCGTGGCGGCCAGCATGGAGGCGACCGGACAGTCGCAGGCACATGTGCTGAAGATTTCGGTGCTGCCGACGTTCGCGGCGCGCTGGCTGTTTGCCCGCCTGCCGCTGTTCCAGCGGCAATATCCCGAAATCGAAATGCGGGTTTCGACCTCCTACGCCGCCAATGAGTTCGCCACCTCCGAGTTCGACCTCGAGATCCGCTATGGCGACGGCAGCTTTCCCGACCTCAAAGCGGACCTGCTGTTCAAGGAGGATTTGACGCCGGTGTGCAGCAGGAAGCTGTTCCACGAAGTTCTCGGCGACAGGCCGCCGTCAAAGGTGACGCCGGACGACCTCAGGCATTTCACGCTGCTGCATTCCGACACCTGCACGCAGAACTGGCAGTCGTGGCTGGGTTTTGCCGGCGCGAGTTCCGTGCTCGGCGAGACCAAGAGCATCTATTTCGATTCCTGCATGATGTCCTATGAGGCGGCCAATGCCGGCATGGGCTTTGCAGTCGCCAACCGCGCCTATATGGCGAGCGAGATCCGCGCAGAGAGACTGGTGGCGCCGTTTGCCGTGCATCACCCCAACACCGCCGGCTGGTATTTCGTCTGCCCGGTCACCGCGCCCTACACGCGCAAGGTGGAACTGTTCAAGCAGTGGATAATGGCCGAGGCGGCGCTGACGCAGTGCCAGCTGGACGCCGGGATTGCCGGCGGCCCGGTGCTGCGCAAGGCCATTGCCTGAGGTCGGATTCTTTCCGCGGCCTTGCGGGATTTGCGGCCGTTTCTGCTGGTTTTGCGCAGACGGCACGAGCAGAACCGGCACGAAAACTGCCACCTCATGACGCAGGCGAGAGACTCAGCTATCTTCGGTTGTTGCGGCGGACCTGATATCCGCCTGGCCGGCGCTATCAGCTCACCTCCCAAGCGGCGCCGGCCTTCTTCTCCCGAAGGCTACCTCAGCCTTATCGTCCCGCTAAAACGATCATTGCGCCGGCTGATCGCCGCTGGCCGCCGGCTTTGGCGCCGAATCCGTCTGCGGGGTTTGGTCGAGCACCGGGGCTTTGGTTGGCTGGATGTCACCGTCGCAGGCGGCGAGCGCCAAGCTGGCGGCCAACAGAATCAGAAGCCTCTTCATGGCGACCTCCTAGGTCTGCCCTCTCCTTCATAAGGCAACGAGGTGGTTCGGCTTTGGTTGCACGCTCGCAAACGACGCCGCGTCGGCTGGAACCAAACGGCGGCTCTGAGGTTGGTTGCCCAAAGGAGATCGCGCCATGATCCGTCTGCTCATTACCGGCCTTTTCGCTTACGCGACCTATCGCATCGCCAAGGAGATCATCAAGGACGTGCCCGACAATTTCGATCCGTTGCCGGTGCCTGGCGACGAACGCGCCACATTGCGGCGCCAGTCGGCGGCGACGGGTGTCGCGCCACGGCGATAGGGGCGACTTCGGCCCGTTGCGAACAAAGCGGAAACGATGCTTGATAGGCGATGACCATCGCCATCAATGATTCGTCCTTGCAGCCCGCCTATCTGGCGAAGCTCAACGCCGAGCAGCGGCTCGCCGTCGAACATGGCGACGGCCAGATCGCCGGGCCGCTGCTGGTGATCGCCGGCGCCGGCTCCGGCAAGACCAACACGCTCGCCCACCGGGTCGCGCATCTAATCGTCAAGGGCGCTGATCCCAGACGCATTCTGCTTATGACATTCTCGCGCCGCGCCGCCACCGAAATGGCCAGGCGGGTCGAACGTATCGCCGGCGAGGTCCTGGGCCGAGACGCGTTCGTCATCGCCGACGCGCTGGCCTGGGCCGGTACGTTTCACGGCATCGGCGCCAGGCTGCTGCGCGACTATGCGCTGACGATCGGCCTCGACCCGGCCTTTACCATTCACGACCGCGAGGATTCCGCCGACCTGATGAATCTTGCCCGGCATGAACTTGGATTCTCGAAGACCGAAAGCCGTTTTCCGACCAAGGGCACCTGCCTGGCGATCTATTCGCGCGCCGTCAACGCGCAGGCGCCGCTTGGCGAGGTGCTGGGTTCGGCCTTTCCGTGGTGTGCCGGCTGGGCCGAACAACTGAAGGCTCTGTTCGCCCGATATGTCGAGGCCAAGCAGGCGCAGAACGTGCTCGATTACGACGACCTCCTGCTCTACTGGGCGCAAATGGCCGCCGAGCCGGAGATCGCGGCGCATCTGGGCTCGCGTTTCGACCATGTGCTGGTCGACGAATACCAGGACACCAACCGGCTGCAGGCCTCGATCCTTTCGGCGCTGAAGCCGGACGGCGCCGGACTGACAGTGGTGGGCGACGACGCGCAGTCGATCTATTCGTTTCGCGCCGCGGAAGTGCGCAACATCCTCGATTTCCCGCAACAATTCGCGCGAGCCGCCGATGTCATCATGCTGGAGCGCAACTACCGCTCGACCGTGACTATTTTGGCGGCAGCCAACGCGGTCATCTCGGAGGCGTCGGAGCGCTTCACCAAGAACCTCTGGTCGGAGCGCAAATCCTCGCAAAGGCCGAAACTGGTCAGCGTGCGCGACGAGGCCGAGCAGGCGAACTATGTCTGCCAGGCCATCCTGGCCGAGCGCGAGGCCGGCACGGTGCTGAAATCGCAGGCGGTGCTGTTTCGCGCCTCGCACCACAGCGGCCCGCTGGAGATCGAACTGACGCGCCGCAACATCCCCTTCGTCAAGTTCGGCGGGCTCAAATTCCTCGACGCCGCCCATGTCAAGGACGTGCTTTCGGTGCTGCGTTTTGCCGAGAACCCGCGCGACCGCGTCGCCGGCTTCCGCGTGCTGCAGCTCCTGCCCGGCATCGGCCCTTCGGCGGCGAGCACCATCGTCGAGACCATGGCCACATCGCTCGACGAGGAAATGGGGCTGGCCCGCTACCGGCCGCCGCAACGCGCGGCTGAGGACTGGCCAGCCTTCGTTGCGCTTTATTCCGGCCTGCGCGCCCGGTCGGGGAAATGGCCGGCCGATCTCGAACAGGTCAGGCTGTGGTACGAGCCGCATCTTGAGCGCATCCACGAGGATGCGACGACGCGGCGGGCCGACCTCATGCAGCTCGAGCAGATCGGTTCCGGCTATGCTTCGCGCGAGCGCTTCCTGACCGAGCTGACGCTGGATCCACCGGATGCGACCAGCGACCAGGCCGGGCCGCCGCACCGCGACGAGGACTATCTGATCCTGTCGACCATTCATTCGGCCAAGGGCCAGGAATGGAAGAACGTCTTCGTGCTCAACACCGTCGATGGCTGCATCCCGGCCGATCTCGGCGTCGGCACCAAGGAAGACATCGAGGAGGAGCGCCGGCTGCTTTACGTCGCGATGACGCGGGCCAAGGACGGCCTGCATCTGGTGACGCCGCAGCGCTTCTTCACTCACGGCCAGGCAGCGCGCGGCGACCGCCACGTCTATGCCTCGCGAACCCGTTTCATCCCGGCCTCGATCCTCGGCGCCTTCGAGCAGACGTCGTGGGCGAGCGTCCACGCCAAGGACGATCCGCGCCACAGACCTGAAGTCCGCGTCGACCTCGGCGCCCGCATGCGCGGCATGTGGAAATAGCCGCAACCGCGAATGCCGGCAGGGAGCGACCTCAAGAGCAAATCGTCCTGTCATGGCATCTCTCAGGGAACCTCGGGCCGTCAGCCGCGTTTTCTGGCGTCCAACCCGCGATCGGAGAGCGGCGACCGCCGCCTTTCCGCCCATCCAGAGAGGCCAGAATGCACGATGCGATGTTCTTCACCCCGGTTGCCGTTAGCGTTGGCGCCGGCCACAAACGCATGCTCGCCTCGCTGTTCGAGATGCATGATTTCCTGACCGAATTTCCGCCGTCACGCCGGCGCCTGAGCTATGGCGCGGCCGTGAGGGCCTGCGAGGCGGCACGCGCCGGCGAAATCTCGACTGAGGCCGCACGCGATGCCCTGATCACCTTTGCAGTCACGGCAGGCATCCTCTGGCCCGCGGTCCAGCCGGCCGTCTCGGTCAAGCCGGTCGCACACGGTTATGGCGGCTACGCCGTCTGAGACGGCCGGGACCAGGCCTGCCCAGCAAAAAAGATCACTCGGACTTGCCGGCAGACGTCGGCGAGGCCTCTGCCAGCCTTGCCGGCGGGGCGGTCTGTTCGGTGTTGCCGACAAAGAGTTGAGCGCCGACAAAGGGATAGGCAAGCTGCGGATGATAGAGCGAGGGAACCGGGTCATCGGTGCCGTATTTCTGCGGCATCCTGTCGGGCATGAACAATGTGCCTCCCAGCATGTCGAGCAAAGGCAGCTGCCCGGCGAAATTCTTGTCCCAGGCTTCGCGCTCATTGGCATGATGCCAGTGATGAAATCGCGGTGACGCCAGCAGGCATTTCAACGGTCCGACCGTGATGCGCGTGTTCGAATGGATGAACAGCGACTGCCATTGATAGATCACTGTGAAGACCAGTATGGCGGGGTTCGAAAAATCGAGAGCGAAGACCGGCAGGAACGACGCCGATTTGGTCAGGATCTGGTCGACAGGATGGACGCGGTGCGCTGCCAGCCAATCCATCTCCTATGACCGGCACCGCCTTGAGGCACCCTGCCCTCGTTGGGCCGAAGATCAGCTCGCCAGAGATTAATGCTAAGAGATGAACGGATTGCTGACGGCGGCTGGCGGCTGCTTATCGCCAGAAAAATCGAGATTTTGGTTGTATAACGATATTCTCCACCGCTTTCGTGTAACATCGTGGTTATCGCGAAGTCGTTCTCAGAAGCGATAGTTTTACCTGCGCCACGGAAACAAATATGTTGGCCGCCGCTGCACCAAAACTTGGGCGCAATTTTCAATTTTTGCTTTACGAAAACTCGCACCCCACGTAGATCAATTCTTGATGTACATAACTCTCAGAGCATATTGTGCGATCAAGCTTTGAGGGCTAACGTGCCTTGGTGAACCGGGAGGACGATCAAGCGACCTGTGCGCTGAACACGTTATTTAGCAGAAACCAGCAACTATATCAGCATAGGAATGGGTGGGGCGTTGCAGAAT
Organism: Mesorhizobium sp. M0771; assembly: GCF_040320155.1. NCBI lineage: Bacteria > Pseudomonadati > Pseudomonadota > Alphaproteobacteria > Hyphomicrobiales > Phyllobacteriaceae > Mesorhizobium > Mesorhizobium sp. M0771. The sequence continues at coordinate 42,752 of NZ_JAMYPC010000016.1, forward strand.
ACACAGGGTATATTGACGTACCGACTGGGCAGCCTTTTGAATAGAGCCAATCTTGGCTCTCTGTTCACAGCAGCCGGTCGACCCGGTTTTCGACAGCTTTTTGCTTTTCGAAAACAGCCTGACCTCGACACGACCAATTCGCTGAGTTTTGCGGCACCGCCTCCCGAAGCGCCACCTTCCGAAGCACCGCCTCCCGAAGAATCGTCTGCGGAGCCACCGCATGCCGAAGCACCGCATGCCGAAAAATTTGTCCATTTGATCGACAATCTGTGGTGCGATACGTATGGCGTGTTCGTAAAAGGCTGGGCCCATGCTTGGGACCTCCCGATCACGGTGATGCGGCTGAAGAGCGGGGATTTTCGGGTAGAGGTTTCGGACTTCCACGACCGATCCGACTTGGCGACCTTCTTCCCATCACTGCATTCAATGAAATGCGGCTTCTCGGCCTACTTGGCCTGCAGTCCCTTCCGGCCGGTGGTTTTGGAAATCGAGACCGTCGATGGCTCGGCGGAATTCGAAATCTCCGCACTTTCGGCCAATCATCCTGTCAATACTGTCCTTCCCGAGCCGATGTTCACGCAACGGCGCTTTGCCGATGAGATGAAGAGGACCGGTGGTGTCGTCGTGGAAATCGGTGCGCGTGTCGTGGGGCCGTCATCTTCGCTACAGGCAGGGCAGTTCCAGCCCGAGTGCAAGTTCATCGGTGTCGACATTCATGAAGCGCCAGGCGTCGACGTTGTGGCAGACGCACATTTCCTGGGTGAGCATTTCGAGCCCGGCTCAATAGACGGAATATTCTCTTATGCGGTGATGGAGCATCTTAGTTGTCCGTGGCTGCTGGCGGCGCAAATCAACAGGGTGCTGAAGGTCGGAGGCCTGACCCTGCACTCGGTGCCTCAAGCCTTTCCAGTCCATGAAATGCCCAACGATTTCTGGCGGATTTCGAGCGAAGGCTTGAAAGTCCTGTTCGCACCCGAGATGGGCTTCGAGATCCTCGAAGTCGGAATGACGACGCCGGTCAAAATGTATGTGCACCCGGCGTTCCGGGAAGGTCCCATGCTCGAATTTGCGCTCCACGATGGAATGGCGGCGTCCTATGTCCTGGCGCGCAAGACTTTCGATCTTCCGGATGGTGCGGTTTCCTGGCCGCTCCAGCGCAGCGATTCCATGGACCACAGCAAAGCCTATCCGAAGCACTGATCACAACGATGCCAGAGAGGGGATTCATAAACTTCGACTGCCCACCGGCCCCGGCGGAATTCGTTTGCCCAGCGTGTGGTGGCGCCAATGCCAAGGCAAAAGTTTTGAGCGCCGGCACGATGTCGCTCTACCGATGCGATCGATGTGCGTCGCTGATTTGTCACCCGTTCCCATCAATCGACTATACGGAACACACCAACCCGTTGGGTATCCGCAACTACGTTGAAATGAACGCCTCCATCGACACTGTCGCGCGGAACATTCTCAGGGTCGTTCCAGAAGGTCGAGTCGGCAGAGTCGTCGATATCGGTTGCGGTTTCGGCTTTGCCCTGGATGCCGTTCGCACCATCGCCGGCTGGGAGGCCAAGGGCTTCGAGCCTTCACAGTATGGTGGCGCGGGGCGGGATCAACTCGGCCTCGATATCGTCCGCGATTTTGCGCCGCTGAACGCCAATCCACAATATCTGTACGATGTGGTGCATTGCTCGGAGGTAATCGAGCACATTCACGATGTGACCGGCTTTCTGGCAATCCTTAAATCGTATTTGGCCGAGGATGGGGTGATTGTCCTGACCACGCCCAATCCCGAGCGGATCAATCCTGCCACTGAACAATCCACCCTTCTGGCTCTGCTGTCACCTGGAGCTCACACGATCCTCTTTAGCGCTGAAGCGCTGACACGGCTGTTCGATGAAGCGGGATTGCCATTCGTATCCGTCGACAAAAGCGCAGACAGCACCTTGTTCTATGCATCGCGCAAACCGATCGAATTCCAACCCACCGAAAGTTGGCAGAGTAAGATCCTTTGGTATCTGGAGAATGCGGTTTCGCGCGCCACTCCTGGTTCTTCGTTGGCAATCGGCTTGCGCTATCGCCTTTTTCGCGGGGCCATCGATCACGGCAAGTACGAACTGGCGGAAAAGAGCTTCGCTTCAATTCTTGCTGATGCGCGGCCCAGACTGGATGACATAAACACGTTGGCGGAGTTTGCCGACCGGTGGCCGCTTTGCATAGCGGCTTCGACCTACTATCGCGGAATGCTGCTGCTCATCCACAAGGGCGACTACCTGCACGCGGCCGAGCATCTCTGTGCGGCACATCTGCTGTGCCGGAAAAAGCTGTCAATCGATTCCTCGGTAGCGGGCGTCGAAGCCGATTTAATCTGGCGGGCGAAGTATCACGAAGCGCTTTCGTTAAAATATGCAGGCCAGAACCGTCGTGCTCTCTCTGTTCTTCGGGCATTGGAAGAGAATGATTTATCGGTGAAAGTACCGCCAAACCTCATTCCGGATGTCGAAAACCTTAGGATCGATCTTACAAGCTTACTTCCTCGATATGAAACCCTAAATGCTTGAGTTATTCGGTTCTTGGCCACCGTGAAGGTTTTATTAGATGAAACGATCGATCGTTGCCTGCATACCGCTCTACAATGGTCGAAATTTCATTGGAGCGTCGCTGAAAAGCGTGCTCGAGCAAACTCGTCCGCCAGATGAGGTAATCATTGTCGACGATGGTTCCACCGACGGTGGTGCTGAAGTCGCTCGCGAAGTTGCCCGGGGCGACAACCGGGTATGTGTCCTGACGAAAGAGAACGGCGGTCAATCGTCGGCCCGCAATATGGGCGTCCGCAACTCCAAAAGCGACCTGATCGCTTTTCTTGACCAAGACGACTGGTGGTACCCAAAGCATCTCGAGACTTTGGAAGCTGCGGCAGGGCCTGAGCCTCAGGTAGGTCCATTCGGATGGGTCTACAGTGACCTTGACGAATACGATCGGGATGGAAATTTAGTGGTTCGGCAGATGCTCAAGCGACTTGGTTCAGAACATCCGAAACGGACGATCTTCAACTGCCTGTCCCAGAACATGTATGTCCTCCCGTCTGCCTCCCTCATCTCTCGCGAAGCGTTCGAGGCGGTAGGTGGATTTGACGAGCGGCTTTCCGGCTACGAGGACGACGATCTTTTTCTGCGGCTGTTCAGGGCGGGCTACACCAACAGGTTTCTGAGAGAGGCCTTGTCCGCGTGGCGCATTCATGGTGACTCCGCGTCATACAGCGCAAGAATGGCCAGGTCGGCTCTAATCTACGCAGACAAACTTCTGGTGGCATTTCCTGACGATGTTCCCTTGCGACGCTACTACGCCAGAGACCTGATAACGCCGCGTTTCTTTCGCAGTGCGGCTGGCACCTACCGGATTGCAGGCCAGTGCGGAAGCGCTGAACTGCTGATGCCGGCACTTGCGCTTATCGACAGGATCACGCCGACAATGAGGATCAGGCGATGGCTGATCATGCGGGCGATACGGCCTTTCCTCGGCAGCCACTTGGTTGCGAAACTGGCATCTTTGGAATTTACACGTAGCTTTGTAAGCCGGGTTCTCGCAATTTAGCGGCGTCTGGCAATAGCCTGTCCGACTATGCAAGTTGGCTTCGGCGCATTCCCTACGCGACGGCCAGCAAGTAATTGCTCCCCACTCCCGGTCTCCAGTCTGGCTGCGTTGTCGCGCCGGGCATGGCAGCGCGGCTCTCGCGAGATATTGGTATTGGGGTCGATTTCAGATGCTGGGAGACGGATTTCTACACAGATACTTTCTCAATAATGGAGGAAAGCGGCTTCATAAGTGGTTCCATTATTTCGATATCTACGAGCGCCATTTCGAACGCTTCAGAAACAGAGCGCCAACGATTCTCGAGATAGGCGTGTCCGGAGGCGGCTCCCTTCAGATGTGGAAGGCTTACTTCGGCCACGGCGCTCGCGTAATTGGCATCGATATCGATCCGATCTGCAAAGCGCATGACGAAGTCGGCATAGAGATATTCACTGGCAGCCAAGACGATCCGGCGCTGATCAACCAGATCATCGACAGATATGATGCCTTCGACATCATCATCGATGACGGAAGTCATATCATGCGACACGTAATGAAGAGCTTTGAGCTGCTGTATGACAAGGTCGACCCTCATGGCGTTTACCTCGTCGAGGATCTTCATACTGCGTATTGGGATGAGTATGAGGGCGGCCTGAAGCGAGCCGGGACTTTCATGGAGTTCGTCAAGGACAAGCTTGATGAGATAAACGCGGCACACGCAAGAGGCGCGATCCCCGTCTCTACCTTCACCCGATCGACAGCCTGTATCGCCGTCTACGACAGCGTGGTCGTGTTCGAAAAACGGCCGCAAGGCACCCGCCAAACCTCCATAACGACAGGAATGGGATATGCTGAACAGGAATGAGTTGCTGTTTTCATTATTCGATCCGAGCGGCTTCGGCCTGGAAATCGGACCAAGCTACAATCCTCTTTTGCCAAAGCGCCGTGGCTACAATGTCGAAATCGTCGACCATGCCGACGCCGCCAGCCTGCGCGAGAAATATCGCGACGATGCATCAAAGATCGAAGAGGTCGACTATGTCTCGGACGGCCGCACTCTGCTCGAGACCATCGGCTATGAGCAACGATACGATTTCATCTTTGCCTCGCATGTGATCGAACATGTCACCGACATCGTTCGTTTCCTCCAAGACTGCGAAACACTGCTGAAACCCGGGGGACGGCTTGTGCTGGCCGTACCAGACAAGCGCTTTTGCTTCGATGCGCTACGGCCGCTGTCCACTGTCGGTCAGACGCTGCAGGCCCATGCGGAAAAGCGCAAACGCCACACGCCGGGAATTCTGTTTGACCAGGTTTCGTATGTTTGCACCAAGGCCAAACAGACCTCTGGCTCGAGCCGACCTTTGACGATGTCGCCTTCCTGCAAAGCGACGAAGAGGCAAAAAGCATGTTCGAAGCCGTTCAGGTAGACACGGCCTATTACGATGCTCACGCGTGGCAGTTCACGCCGGCCTCGTTCCGATTTCTGATCAAGAAACTTCGTTCGCTCGGATACATCAAGTCGGGGGAACTTGCGTTTCACAAGAATGAACCGGGTCAGTTACACCTGCATGAGTTTTATATCAGTCTCTCGAAGAACGCCCCTGTCCTGCATGATTCCGATGTCGATCTGCTCAAGGAGGCGGAGCGGGAGCTGCGCGAAGTTGCCGTAAGCCGGGATGAGCTAAGCTTGCAGATCGCGGCCGCACACCAACAAATCCAGAGTCTCATTGCAACGAACCAGGCCCTGCTGAAATCGACATCCTGGAAGATAACCGCCCCGCTACGCTATGTCAGATCGGTGTTCCTGTAACACCACGCACGCCATGCAGGCTCACCCTCAATGCAAGGTCGGATCACCGGCCAGCAGGCCGCGCGGCCCGGTCGTTTCGAAACTGACCTGGTCGCGGCCGTTGGACTTGGCCTTGTAGAGGTGCCGGTCGGCCGTCAGGAACATGTCGGCATAGGTGGTGGGTCCGCTGAAGGCGACGCCGCCGATGCTCACCGAGAGCGGACAGGGCCGCCCATCCGGGGCAAACTCGACCTCGCGGATGCGCCGCCGGATCCCCTCGGCAACCAGCCAGGACTGCGACGGGTCGGCGCCGGGCAGGAAGATGGCGAACTCCTCGCCGCCGATGCGTCCGACGATGTCGGCGCCGCGCAGCTGGGCCTTGATCGTCTGCGCGATCAGCTTGAGCGCCTGATCGCCGCAATCGTGGCCCAATCGATCGTTGATGGTCTTGAAATGATCGGCGTCGACGATCAGCAGGGCGCCGGCATCGACGACGGCCTGGCTGCGCGCCTGTTCGAGATAGGCCTCGACCAGCATTGAAAACGCGCCGCGGTTGAACACCGCGGTCAGGCTGTCAGTTGCCGCGACAATGCTCAGATTCTTCTGGGCGATCGCCAGCTGGCGCATCTTGTACATCAGGAAAGAGAAGAACGATCCACCCAGCACAAGCGGCAGTAGCAGGTCGGTGAGCTGCGCCCAGCGCAATGCTTCGGGCGACAGCGACGGAAAATTGTAGGAATCGACAAGGAAGGCCGCCGCGATACAGATCGCCGTGCCGACAACCGTGACTGCTATGACCCTGCCCCAGCTGGTGGGCGACAGATCGACCCGCATGCCATTTCTCCCACTGTGTTCGCCATTTTGCAGCGGGAACACAAATGAAACCCTAAAATCTTACCTGCAATTCGAATGTGGTTAACCAGAACAATTCCAGCAAAAGTGTGAGCGGCTTTCCGGGAAGAGCGCGTTGGGCGCTTTCCCCTTCGGAATTGCCAAGACAAAGGGATAGCGCGTTTCACCGTTTCCGTTAAACGATAAAACGCTCCGGCAATCGAAAGGCGCGATCGGTTGCCTTGTGAGTGGCGACAAAAAGCCCGCCACTTGCGCGGCGGGCTTTCCGACTGGCCGGAGGCTTCTCGTCAGCGCATGTCCCTTGGGAAGTCTGGGCCATGCGGTAGGAGAGTGCCGTAAAGCCTCACGGCTGGCTCGACACTCCCGGCGAAACCTGTCTCAGCGACGCGAGATCATAAGGCATAGCTGCCGCAGATCGCTGTCGTAGGTGCCCTCGCTGGCGAGCACATCGACGCAGCGCTTCTTCATACGTGTCAGCTGGCTGTTCGACATGCTGGCGACGACACCGGGTGTCCCAGGGGTGCCTGGTGTTCCAGGAGTTCCTGGAGTGCCGGGGGTACCGGGCGTACCGGGCGTGCCCGGCGTTCCGCCAATGCCGACGCCGACACCGACGTTGATGCCGCTGACGACGTTGACGCCGACACCGGCCTTGATACCTCCGCTGCCGCCGACCGTGGCCCCAACACCGGCCTTGATGCCACCGGCTCCGCCGACCGTCGCGCCAGCGCCGGCCTTGATGCCGCTGCTACCGCCGACTGAGGCGCCGAGGCCCGCAGTAACGCCGCTATTGCCGCCGACCGTTGCGCCAGCACCCGCCTTGATACCGCCGCTGCCGCCAACCGAGGCGCCGGCACCGGCCTTGACCCCGCCGCTGCCGCCGATCGAAGCGCCAACACCGGCATTGATGCCGCCAGCACCGCCGATAGATGCGCCGACACCGACGCCAATTCCGCCGCCTGCATTCGCGGGAGCGGCAAAAATGACGATAATTGCACCCGCCGCCAGTGTTCTAGCGATTTTTTGAGTGATATTAACCATGACACTCTCCTTGTTGCCGTTCTGCTTTGTGCATTGCAACATGCCAGCAAACCAAAGCAGACATATGCTTATGCACTCACAGCTACGCACGAGTCTTCCTTATAGTTTCTTTATTTTTTCCAAGAATAAGGATTGTAGTTCTCAAGGCGTGCACTGGTCTGCTAAAAAAAAATATGTTTTTGCTTCAACATTTAAACTTTGTTTAATTCTCTAAACAGAAATTCCACCGGAGTTGGAGCGGGTTGTGGCTGCGGCGGCCTGGAGCCGAAGGCCCACAAAAGGCGGGCCACCGACAGCCCAGCCACCTGGCCCCGTCACCGGGCAGCGTTGTGCCGACAGGGTCCTCACAACCCGGCTGGAATTCAGAGCTGGCGTCGGGGATGGATGGTCGGCGCAAATGTACCGGTAACGCTCCCGTGCGTTCAAACGGAAGCGCGGTCAGGAGATCAGGCGTAGGCGCGGCCTTCGTCGGTGCGTTGGAAAAAGGCCAGGTCGAGCTGCACCGAAGGCCGGCCGAGAATGGTCAGGATGGCGTGCGCCTGGCCGCGGTGATGGGTCTGGTGGTTGAAGACGTGTCCCAGCGCCGGCGCCAGCCGCTGCGAGACGGTGCGCATGTCGGAAACGGTCATGTAGGAGAAGCGGCCGGACAAAGCCTTTTCGGTCAAACCGCCGACCCAGTCGACGATCCGCCTGTCCTCGGCCTCACGCGCCAGCTTTAGGCCAGGCAATGCGCGGTGCAGGATGGCGTCGAGCTTCGTCGGCGCGTCGCCCTCGCCGGTGAAGCGTTTCATCCAGATGCGGTCGGTGGCCAGCAGATGGTTGAGCGTGCCCATCATCGAGCCGAAAAATGCGCCGACATCGCGGTTGAACTCTTCTTCCTCAAGTGCGGCGACGGCATCGTAGATGCGGCCATTGGCCCATTGATTGTAGGCCGCGAACATCATGAAATGCTGTTTCATCTTTTTCCCGCCGACGAGTTCCGCTTCAGCCGCAGGCGACTAATTAGACCGCGAGGGCGCAGCCGCCAATGACCATTCTGTTCAATAAACTCGTCGGACACGACGCGACCCGTCCGTTCAGCCCGCATTGCTGGAAGGAGGCGGCGGCAGCAGCTTAGGGAGTAGGCAGCAGGCAATAGGGTCCGAGCGCTGTACTGCCTACTGCCTACTGCCTACTGCCTACTGCCTACTGCCTACTGCCTATTCCCCACACAAGTCTCCTGATCGCCATGCCACCACCCCCCGATTTCACCGATGATTTTCGCGCCGGGCTGGTCACGCTGCTGCGCTGGCGCCGGGATGTGCGGCGCTTCGAGCGGACGGCTTTGCCCGAGGGTACGCTGGAGCGGCTGCTGGAGCTTGCCAGCATCGCGCCGTCCGTCGGTCTCAGCCAGCCGTGGCGCTTCGTGGTGGTCGACAGCGCCGAGCGGCGGGGCGCGGTGAGAGACTGTTTCGAGCGCTGCAATGCCGAGGCGCTGGCATGCTTTTCGGGCGAGCGCGCCGCGCTCTATGCCCAGCTGAAGCTCGCCGGTCTCAATGAAGCGCCCTGCCAGTTCGCGGTTTTCGCCGACCGCACGACGCAACAGGGCCATGGGCTCGGCCGCATGACCATGCCGGCGACCATCGACTATTCGGCCGTCATGGCGGTGCACACACTGTGGCTGGCGGCGCGGGCGGAAGGCATCGGCATGGGCTGGGTGTCGATCCTCGACGCCGCCGAGATGGCCGCAATCCTGGACACCCCGCCTGAGTGGACGCTGATCGGCTATTTCTGCCTCGGCTATCCCAGCGAGGAGCATGAGATGCCGACGCTGGAGTGCGAGGGCTGGGAGCGCCGGCGGCCGCCCGTTGTTATCAGGCGGTAGTGATACTGACAGTCACTTCGCGCCGTCTTTGCCGACCAGCTTCACGCAGATCGGGTCGCCCTTCGGCATCGGCGTGCATTGCCATTCGGGGCCGAAGCCGAAGTTCGTATCTGTGCGGCGACCCAGAAAGAGCAGCAGAACAAGGCCCACGGCAGCAAAAATGCCGATAATCAATAGGCTGGTGGTAGGCCAGCGCGTCCCGTCAAACATGGTCCGATGTCTTTCCGTTCCGCTGATTTCCCTTCGAAACCGTGCGTGCCTGCGCAATCGCCATTTTCCCGCAAAGCCTTGCCTTTGACCACAGCGTTGCGAACAGCCATGCGGGCGGTCGCGGTCGAATAACGCTGCCGGGGCGCCTCCCCTTGGCAATGGGCCGGGCGGCTTGTATAGAGCCCGCCACTCCACATTCCGATCTCAAGACTTTCCATCTCAAGACAAGGACGACCCCATGGCGCTCGAACGCACCTTTTCCATGATCAAGCCGGACGCGACCCGGCGCAATCTTACCGGCGCCATCACCAGGATGCTGGAAGAGGCCGGCCTGCGCGTCGTCGCCTCACGTCGCGTGTGGATGAGCCGCCGCGAGGCCGAAGGCTTTTACGCCGTCCACAAGGATCGTCCGTTCTTCGGCGAACTGGTGGAATTCATGTCGTCGGCGCCGACCATCGTGCAAGTTCTGGAAGGCGAAAACGCCATTGCCAGGAACCGCGAAGTGATGGGCGCGACCAACCCCGCCAACGCCGCCGAAGGAACCATCCGCAAGGTCCACGCGCTGTCGATCGGCGAGAATTCCGTGCACGGCTCCGACGCGCCGGAAACCGCCGCGCAGGAGATCAAGTACTGGTTCTCCGACACCGAGATCGTCGGCTGAGCCGACGCGAACCAATGTATGCAAGAGGCCGGCACTTCGCCGGCCTTTTTCTTTGGTCAGGTCCCGGCTTCGGCTTCATGCCGCTTTCAACGGATGAGCGGCGTGTCCCAGAGGTCGCCGAGCAGCGTTTTCAGCTCCGTGAAACGCTTCTCGCCCAGTTCCTCGGCCCATTCCCGTTCGACGTCGAGCAGGATGTCGGCCATCTTCTGGTATGCGGCGCGCCCGCGGTCGGTGAAGTGGACGACGGTCCCGCCGCTCTCATCGGGTGCCGCCGAGCGAGTGATATAACCCATCGCTTCCAGCGTCTTCAGCAGTTGATTCATGGCCTGCTTGCTCATCGCGGCGCGCTCGGCGAGCGCGCTCGGCCGAAGGCCATCCGGGCCGGGATATTGGATCACCGCCATATGCGGCGGGCTGAGGTCCTCGAAACCCGACGCCCTGAGATCCCTGATCAGCTTGCGGTGAATGGCCATGGCCGGAACGCGCAGCAGTGCACCGATCAGCGGTGGCTTCTTTGGCGGTTCTTCCGCGGATAATGGCATTGACACTCTGGTAAATTGAGTTTACTCATTTCGGTAAATTCAATTTACCACGTGGGAGGATGAAATGCTAGACAGAGCTAGCCAGATCAGCGTCAATCCGGCCGACGAGACAATCAGCCATGGCGGCCTTGCCGTGCGCTTCCTGCTTACCGGCGACCAGTCGAACGGCAGCATCGCCGCCTTCGAACTGACGGTCGCCGGCTCGCAGCGCCTGCCCGCCCCGGCGCACAGCCACGATCACTATGAAGAGACGATGTACGGGATCGAAGGCGTGCTGACGCTGACCGTCGACGGACACCGGCACGATATCGGGCCTAGGCAGGCGCTGTGCATTCCGCGCGGCGCGGTCCATCGCTTCGACAACGACACCGCCGCGACCGCCAAGGTGCTGTGCGTGGTGACACCGGCGGCGATCGGCCCGGAATATTTTCGCGAGGCCTTCGCCATCTTCAGCACTGGCGGCCCGCCAGACCGCACCAGGCTGATGGACCTGATGCGCCGGTTCGGCCTGACGCCGGCGCCCCCGCCGCCGCAGTCTTGATTCTTAGCTCGCTGCGTTGAAGCGCAAGATATCGTGGCCGTCCTTGTCGGCGATGATCAGCTTGCCGCCATCGACACGGTATGACGCCGCCTTGGCGAGCGCCTCGAACAGCGCCTTTTCCTCGGCCATGATCTCCGGCGCGCAGGCCTTGTAGGTCGAGCCGATGTCGCTGATGACGATGGTCTCGCCATCGACCTTGGCGGTGGCGAAATAGGCGTTGCACGGGCCGCTGCCGCCCGCCTTGCCGGCTTCGCTGACCCGGAACGTCGCCTGCGGCTCCGAAATCACGCCGATACCGTCGATATATTCGACTAGCCAGCTCTGGCCGAACAGCGAGGCCGAGGTCGGCTTGTCGCTCGGCGCCACCATTTTCAGCACAATGGCCTGCGGCGCCTCGCTGAGCGGATCGACCTGATAGCGCGAGTCCGTGACGAACAGCAGCTTGTCGTCGGCGGTGATGCGCGCCTGCAGCGCATAGGTCATGTTGGGCCGGATCACCGTTGGATCGAAGCTGATCTCGAACTTGATCGGCACCTGGCCGGCCGGCGCTACCTTGCGCTCGCCGACAATGGCGGCCGGCGCATCGGCCAGCGATACATCGGCAAGTTGAACCGACAGCACGGCGTTGGGCGGCAGCGCGATGCGCTCGCGATACATCACCTCGCCCTTCAGGGTTTTCTCGGCGGCGACGGAAGGCTCGGGAACGGCCAGAACGCCGATAACCAGCGGCACAAAACCGAAGACGAAGAATTCGGCGATCCTGTCCAGCATGCCCTTGCTCCCTTTTTGCCGATGCGATTTGGCCAAGGGAATGCGGTCAATACATGGCTGCGCCGAGATTTATTCGGGCCGCGCCTTCCAGCGCGCCGCAGCCTGGTCGTCGGCGTCCTTGGCCTCGACCCAGCCGCCATCGCTGCCGTCCACGCGGTGCTCCTTCTTCCAGAAAGGCGCACGCGATTTCAGGAAATCCATCAGGAAATTCGCCGCCTCGAACGCCGCCTGCCGGTGTGACGACGCCGCCACCACCAGCACGATGTTTTCGCCCGGTGCGATCTTGCCGTGGCGGTGGATGACAGTCAGGCCTTGCAACGGCCAGCGCTGAAGCGCCTCGCCGGCGATCCGGCTGATTTCGGCCTCGGCCATGCCTGGATAGTGCTCGAGTTCCAGCGCCGACAGCTGGCCCTGCTCGTCGCGGCAAAGTCCTGAGAAGGACACTACGGCGCCGATGTCGGCGCGACCCCCGGTCAGTTTCGCGATCTCGGCGGCAACGTCGAAATCGTCGCGCTGGATGCGCACCGTCGGCGCGCCGGACATGGTGTCAGCCCCCGGTCATCGGCGGAAACAGCGCGATCTCGCGCGCGCCGGCTATCTTCTCGCGATGCTCGACATGTTCCTGGTTGATGGCGACGCGGATCACATCAGGATATTGCAGCGCGTGCTCATATTCCTCGCCACGCGATTTCAGCCAGCGCAGGAGGTCGGCCACCGTCTCGATACCGGCGGGCAGTTCGACATCCTCTTCCGGCTTGCCGATCCGTTCGCGCACCCAGGCGAAATAAATGAGCCGGGTGATCATCTCACTCGTCCATGATGTGCTTGAGGCCGGCGCGGAAATAGTCGTAGCCGGTGTAGAGCGTGACGAGGGCTGCGATCCACAGCAGCACCAGTCCGGTCTGCGTGGTCAGCGGGAAGATCTTGTCGCCGGCAGGCCCAGCCAGCAGGAAGGCGATGGCGACCATCTGGATGGCGGTCTTCCATTTGGCGAGCTGCGTCACCGGCACCGAGACTTTCAATGCCGCCAAATATTCGCGCAGCCCCGAAACCAGGATTTCGCGGCACAGGATGATGATTGCCGCCCACAACGACCAGCCTGCGATGCCGGCATGACGGTCGGTGTCGGCGGCGAGCAGCAGCAGGCAGGTGGCGACCAGCAGTTTATCGGCGATCGGATCCAGCATCTTGCCGATGTTGGACGTCTGCTGCCAGGCGCGCGCCAGATAGCCGTCGAGATAGTCGGTGATCGAAGCCAGCAGGAAGATGATCAACGCCGACCAGCGGGCGAAGTCGCTCGATTTCAGATGCCCCTCGAGAAAAAAGCACAGCACCACCAGTGGCACCGCGACGATGCGGGCATAGGTAAGCATGTTAGGCAGGTTGAACGCGCGCTTGGCCATATCTCAGGGACTCTTTCTGCCTGCGTACTCAAATCAGAACCGGATGTAGGGGGTCAACAGGCGAGATTCGATTGGCCAGACGAAAATAGCGCGCGATTGCCGGGATTCGAGTGGCCTGCGAGAAAAGAACGGCTGCTGCCATTTGATCGGGACAGCGGCGTCACCGGCGCTCAGCTCTCATGGAAATGATTGTAGACGAGCTTGGCGACCTGCTCTGAAATACCGTCGACCTTGACCAGATCCTCGACTGCCGCGCGGCTGACCGCCTTGGCAGTGCCGAAGGCCAGCAGCAGCGCGCGCTTGCGGCCGGGACCGATGCCGGCGATCTCGTCGAGCGGGCTCTTGACCAATTCCTTCTTCCGCCGCGCGCGGTGCGAACCGATGGCGAAGCGATGCACCTCGTCGCGCAGCCGCTGGACGAAATAGAGCACGGGATCCCTCACGGGGAGCGAAAACGAGTCCCTGCCTCTGACGAAAAAACGCTCGCGGCCGGCATCGCGGTCCTGGCCCTTGGCGATGCCGATGGCCGCCACGCGATCCTCGATGCCGAGGTCGGCGAGGATCTTGCGCACCGCGCTCATCTGGCCCTGGCCGCCATCGATCAGGATGACGTCCGGCCAGGCCGGGAAGCTGCCGGAGATGTCTTCCTCGATGTCGTCGCCTGCTCCACCGGCTGCCGCGTCGTCGGGAACGACATCGCCATGTTCCTTCAGCAGCCGCGAAAAGCGCCGTTCCATCACCTCGCGCATCATGCCGAAATCGTCACCGGGCGTGATCTCGGTCGAGCGGATGTTGAATTTGCGGTACTGGTTCTTCACAAACCCTTCCGGCCCGGCGACGACCATGGCGCCAACGGCGTTGGTGCCCATAATGTGCGAATTGTCGTAGACCTCGATGCGCACCGGCGGCTTGGGCAGGCCGAAGGTCTCGGCAAAGCCGGCGAGCAACCGGCCTTGCGTGGAGGTTTCGGCCAGCCGGCGGCCGAGCGCCTCGCGGGCATTCTGCAGCGCGTTGTCGGTCAAATCCTTCTTCTCGCCGCGCTGCGGCACCGAGATCGACACTTTACGGCCGGCGCGGGTGGACAGCGCTTCGGCCAGCAGTTCCTGATCCTGGACGCCTCGCGACAGCAGAATGTTCCGTGGCGTAGGCTTGTCGTCATAGAACTGCGCCAGGAACGAGCCCAGCACTTCCGCCCCCTCCAGTGCCGGATCGGCCCTGGGGAAATAGGCGCGGTTGCCCCAGTTCTGGCCGGTGCGGAAGAAAAACACCTGGATACAGACTTGGCCGCCCTCCTGATGGATGGCAAAGACATCGGCCTCGTCGACCGTGGCCGGGTTGATGCCCTGATGGCTCTGCACATGGGACAGTGCAGCCAACCGGTCGCGATAAATGGCGGCGCGCTCGAAATCGAGCTCCTGCGAGGCCTGCTGCATGGCGGCAGAGATTTCGGTCTTCACCTTCTGGCTGCGGCCCGACAGAAAATCCTTCGCCTCGCTGACCAGCTCGGCATAGTCGCTATGCGAGATCTCCCCGGTACATGGACCGGCACAGCGCTTGATCTGGTAGAGCAGGCACGGCCGGGTGCGGTTTTCGTAAAAGGAGTTGGTGCAGCTCCTGAGCAGGAAGGCGCGCTGCAGCGAATTGATGGTGCGCCCGACCGCGCCGGCCGACGCAAAAGGTCCGAAATAGTCGCCCTTGCGCGAGCGCGCACCGCGATGCTTGTAGATGCCGGGCGAGACGTGATCGCCGGTCAACAGGATGTAAGGGAACGACTTGTCGTCCCGCATCAGCACATTGAAACGCGGCCGCAAGCGCTTGATGAGATTGGCCTCGAGCAGCAGCGCTTCGATTTCGGTGCGGGTGACGACGAACTCCATCGTCGATGTCTCGCGCACCATGCGGCCGATGCGGGCGGTGTGGAACCGGCCTTGCGCGTAGTTGGTCACCCGCTTCTTCAGGCTGCGCGCCTTGCCGACATAAAGCACGTCGCCGGCAGCGTTCATCATGCGGTAGACGCCGGGCGCATTGGGCAGCCGCTTGACCAATGTCTGGATGACCTCGGCGCCGACCATGCCGTCGGCGTCGCCGGCATGCGGCGCCCAGTCTATCGCTGTGAAGGCGACATCGGGCCCGGTGGCCTCGGGCTCGACGATCTCCTCGACCGCTTCATCCTGAAGGTTGATCTCGGGCGGCATATCGTCGGCGGCGCCGGCGCGCGTCTTGTGTTTCTGGTCTGCGGGACTCATTCCACCATGCCTGTCACATCCGGCGTCTGCCATGCAAGATGCTGGCCGCCGTCAAGCGCGATCATCTGGCCGGTCACCGAGCGCGCATCCCAGAGATAGCGGATGGTGGCGCCGAATTCGGCCAATTGCGGGCCGCGCTCCAGAATCAGGCCATCGACCTGCTTCTGGAAATCATGATCTTCCTGGCGCGTATTCTTCAGCGTCGGACCGGGACCGATGGCGTTGACGCGGATGCGCGGACCGAGCGCCTGTGCCAGCATTTCGGTCTGCGTCCACAAGGCCGACTTCGACAGCGCATAAGAGAAATAGCGCGGCGTCGGCCGCCAGACGCGCTGGTCGATGATGTTGACGATCAGCCCCTCCTGCCCTGGCGGCAAGGCGCGGGCGAAGTTTTGCGCCAACAGCGCCGGCGTCTTCACATGGATGGCGAAGTGAAGGTCCCATGCCGCCCAGTCGAAGTCCTCGACGCTATCGTCGACGAACAGCGACGCATTGTTGACAAGAAGCGTGACCGGGCCGAGCGCTGCCGCGGCGCGGCCGACGAGATCGCCAACCGAATCCATGTCGGTCAGATCGGCGGCTACCACGCCGGCGCGGCCGCCTCCGTCCCTGATGTTCGCAGCCAGCGCGTCGGCCTCGGCGGTCGAGCGGTTGGCGTGGATGGCGACGGCAAAACCGTGCGCGGCCAGATCCTCGACGATCGCCTTGCCGATCCGCTTCCCCCCGCCCGTCACCAGCGCCGTTCCGGCGGCTTCGATCATCTGTCAATCCTCAATCTGCGCCTCAATTCGGCTGGCGGCACATTGTGACGCGTCCAGGGGTTAAATGCCGTTTCCACCTGGGGCAGGAATGTGGCGAAACGGCTTTTTCGCCGCCGGCACCGCCCCGGATTCGGGTCGGCAGGACCGCAATATAGGACGCTGAACCCGTTGCACCAAGCCGAGTGCAGTGCAGCATCGCCTGCGTACTGACATTTCGCTGTTGCGAAGATGCAACGTCAAGCTTCGGCCTCATTCGTGCCGGGGAATGACCCATTTTCAGGTTCGCTGCCGCCGCATTTTGACACGACATTCGGAACCGTTGAGTGCCAGATCCGTTTCACCCCCCGGACGGGTTGATGGCGCTCAGGACAAACAGGCCTACGTGTCTTGTGGCTTAAGGAGTAAACAACAATGCAAACCAATCTCAAATTCGCGCCGCTCGCGGTTGCGCTCGGGCTCTTCGCCCTCAGCGGTACCGCTTTTGCTGCCGATGTCGTCTCGGAAGAGCCCCCGGCGCCGGCCCCGATCGCCGAGCTCCCCGTCGCTTCCTGGGCCGGCCCGTATGCCGGTCTCAGCGCCGGCTACGGCTTCAGCGGTCATGCCAAAGTCCAGGACGGCGGCCCCGACATCAAGACCAAGGGCTTTGTCGGCGGCGTTTTCGGCGGCTACCAGTGGCAGCAGGAAAACTTCGTGTACGGTGCTGAAGCCGATCTCGGCTACAATGGCGTCAAGGGTGACAGCGGCGGCGTCAATTCCAAGGGCGGCTTCGAAGGCTCGCTGCGCGCCCGTCTGGGTTACGCCGTGACCCCGGAAATCCTGCTCTACGGCACCGGCGGCGGCGCCCTGAAGAACCAGAAGGTCTCGGTCCCCGGCGACAGCGACAGCAACACCATGCTCGGCTGGACGGCCGGCGTCGGCACCGACATCAAGATCACCGACAATGTGTTCGGCCGTGTCGAGTACCGCTACACCGACTTCGGTTCCAAGAGCTTCGACAGTGTCGGCACCAAGGTCAAAGAGAGCGACAACCGCGTCACCTTCGGCGTCGGTATGAAGTTCTAACTGTCGTTCAAGCCACGACACAAGAAAGCCGGGCCTCGCGCCCGGCTTTTTTTGTTTCGCCCGTCAGGCCGGCACAGCCACCTTCAGCCCCGGAAACTTCTCATCGAAACGCGCTGCCCAGCGGGTCAGGCGGCCGCGGCCCTTTTCCCATTTGCCGGCGAAGCGCAGAGAGAGGTAGCCGAGGCAGGCACGCAACGCCAGCTGGCCAAGCGTGATCTTCTTCGGCAGCTTCGGCGGATTGGCGTTGAGGAAATCGAGTGCGGCGGTGATCTTGGTCCACTGGCGATCGAGCCAGGGTTGATAGACCATCTCCTCCGGACGCGTGCGCCGCTCATAGACCATCGACAGCGCGCAGTCGCATATGCCGTCGGCCAGCGCCTCCAGCACTTCGGCCTTGAGGCGCTTGTCGGCATTGCGCGGCAACAACAGGCTCTTGGAAGCGCGGTTGAGATGCTGAGTGATCGCGCGGCTGTCGTGGATCGAGCGGCCGTCGTCGAGCACCAGCACCGGAATCTTGCCGAGGGGATTGGCTGACATCAGTTCAGCAGGCTTGTCCTCGGTCTTGACCAGCACCAGCTCGACGGCAATGCCGGCATGGAGTGCTGCCATGCGCACCTTGGAACTGTAGGGGGATGAGGACGCGTAGAGCAGCTTCGGCATGATCGGTTCCCTGTTTTCGGACGGCCAGTGCATGTCGCTCAACAATGCGGCTCCGGTCTTGAGAACGACGCGCGTAAAACAAAGGTCTAGAGCGCGTCGCCTGAACCCCATCGGATGCGACCGCCTTAGTGTTGGCCGATCTTCCCTGAGGGAGCAACTGCCAGAAGGGCAAAACCAGGCGGCCAATCCGCCGACAATGAAATCGCCAATGCATGTCTCACAGAAGTGGCGTCAATTTCGAGAGAACGACATGCATCAAAACAAGACCTAAATCACCACAAAAAAGCTCCCGGGAATCTGCCAGTCGGCAAAGTTCCCGGGAGCTTTGAGATGGTCCGCTGTTACTTCTTCTTGGCGGCTGGCTTTTTGGCCGGTGCAGCCTTCTTCACAGCTGCCGTCGACTTGGCGGCGGCGGCCTTCATCGGAGCCTTGGCGGCGGGTTTTGCCGCTGCCTTGGCTGCCGGCTTCTTGGCGGCGGGCTTGGCTGCTGCCTTCGCAGCAGGCTTCGCCACAGCCTTGGCGGCCGGCTTCTTGGCGGCGGGTTTCGCTGCTGCCTTGGCGGCGGGTTTTGCTACTGCCTTAGCTGCCGGCTTTGCCGCTGCCTTGGCGGCCGGCTTTGCCGCTGCCTTCGGTGCTGCCTTCTTTACTGCTGCAGGTTTCGCGGCAGCTTTCGGTGCCGCTTTCTTTGCCGGCGCTTTCGCCGCCGGCGCCTTCGTCGTGGTCTTTGCCATGCGATGCCCCTTGCGTTTGTGCCGATGGCCGTGAGTGACCCGGCGAGCTAATGCATATCTGACTCGTGCGTATCTAGCCAGCGAAGCATTACATAGAATTTCGCAGATTAAGTTTCGGTTACGCTGAGAGCATGATCGCAATGATCGGCACAGAAATCGGCAAGAAATCTTCCCGCTTCGCAGCGAACTGTTGCGAGAGAAATCTCTGATATCGCGACTCACACGTTCTTCTCGTCAAGCTCACATTCTCTTGCAACGCCGTCGATCTCACGCGGTCATCGGCGGCCTATTGGATGGCAACAATCATCGCACCGCAGAGGCTGATCTTGCTTCATCCCCACGGTTGCAGGAACAGCACTAAACTAAACGCGAGCTTTTTACTCGTATATCGAAAGTGGTTGGATGGAAGCCAGGAAAGACAGTACTTGAAGGGACAGCCTGTTGTGTTGGACGTTTCCCAGACGAGAAGGGAGATCGCCAGCTTCGGCGCAAGAGATGCCCAACGGAAATGGGAAACGAAAGATCGGGGAATCCTCCTCCCGGGAAGCCGCGGTCCCTTGGAAGCCAACGGGTGCGGGCCCCTAAGCGCCAACCCGTTCGCGCACCTGCAGCCGGCGCGAAGGCTCGGCGTGGTGGAGGTGGACGGCAAACGTATCCCACGGCGCCGCAATGCCGATCTGCATCAGGATCCGCCCGATCTCGCCGCGGTGATAGCCGCCATGCGTGACGACATGTGTCAGCATTTCCTGGCGTGACATCATCGCCCTGTCGCCGTCGGTGAAGGTGAAAGGCACAGGCTCTGACATGACCTTTGGCGAGACGGCTTCGATATAGTCGAGATACCAACGATCCACCGCAGCGACATCAGCGCTCAATTCATCGAGTGCCGGTGTGTCCTCGGTGTTGTCGGACGCATAGCCATGACGCGTGCCGGAAAGATGCGCGGCGAATATCTTCGATACGACAAGGTTGTGGTTGATGAGACGGGTCGCCGTGTGGCGCTGATCGACATGCTCCTGCTGGTCGAGGCCCGCAAGCTTCTGCAGCAATTCACCATTCGCCCAGGCTTGATAAACGAAGAGGCTGCGGAGCAAATCCAGCGCGTCCATGGTCTGTATCCTTTGCAAAAAATGTGAGTATATTATCTATATTCTTGGCTGCTGGAGCAGACATGTCTACTCGCACTGCAAAGCCGCGCTCACGCATGCGCAAGCAGCCGCGCCAGGCGCGTTCGAGAGCGACGGTCGAGGCGATCATCGAAGCCGGTGCTCATGTTCTAAGCGCGCTCGGCTGGGCCGGCTTCACCACCAACAAGGTGGCCGATGCGGCCGGCGTCAGCATCGGCTCGCTCTATCAATATTTTCCCGACAAGCTGTCGCTGGTCGAAGCAATTCGCCGGCGACATTTCGATCAGGTGCTGTCGGTGATCGCCGAATCAACAGAAGGCGACAAGCCGCTCAAACGATTCGCGCAGGAGCTGGTGCGCGGCATGATCGATGCGCACAGCATCCATCCGACGCTGCATCAGGTGCTGCTCGACGAGGCGCCGGGCGATCGCGGCTCACGCGCCGCCCATGCCTCGTTCCAGTCGCGCTATCTTGATCACTACACGGCGGCGGTGGCGCAATATCGCAGGCGCAGAAAGGACAATGAGACCGTGGCCCGGGTGCTGTCCTCAGCGGTCGAGGGCGTCATCCACAATGCCGCGCGGCGAGACATGCTCGACTTGCCGGAACTGCAGAAGCAGTTGGTCGAGCTGATCTGCGCTTACGTATCTGGTGGGAAGGCGATGTGAGGCAGCGGCAGCAGTTCGGAGATTGGCGAAACCGGAGCGACATCAGATCTCCCCCTTGCGGGGAGATAGCAGGTTCAACGGCGGTTCTTATCCGACCTTAGCGCAGGACGCGGCAGCGGCCGTTGTAGACCATCCAGCGGTCGAAGCCCGAGACGCAGAATTCGACATTGTCGCCGATCGAGGCAAAACCCTGGCCTTCCTCGATCAAGTACCAGATGGTGCGGGCGCGGCCATCGGAAAGGCTGACGGTGGCGCCGCAATAGCGGCGGCCGATCGGCCATTCTTCGCTGGCCGGGAGATAGCGATGCTGGTGGATGCGTTGGAAATCGGTGATCGAAACATCCGGCAGATGCGGCACGTGATGCACCTGGTAGGAGAAGCGGCTGGAGATCTTGCTTAGCACCCAGGCCTCGCCGCAAACGCCGCTGTCCTCGTCGGAATAGACGGAAAGATCGGCGGCCTGCGCTGGCTGGCCGAGGGGTGCGGCCAGCGGCGTGCAAAGCGAAATCAGGGCAGCAAGAGCGGATTTGGCAAAGCGAGTCATGGCAGCCTCTCAAAGGTCGACTGCGCCCACTTTGCGGATTCGGCGGCGCGCGGTCAAGCGGTCGCGCTGCCGATGGTTTCCCGCTCCGCAACCGGTTTTTCCGGTGCGAAGCTGCGAAACCACGTCCTGACGTTTGAAAAAGCTCGCCTTGCCCATTAGGAAAAGCGGCCTGCCCATGGCCGGCGGGCCGCCGAAACCCGGTTCAGCCTTGCTTGGCGTCGCCCTGCGGTATGGCGGCCGGGTCCATCCACATCGCTTCCCAGACGTGGCCGTCAGGATCGGCCAGGCTGCGATTGTACATGAAGCCATAATCCTGCTGGGGCGTTGATGTCGGCGGCGCCGCCATTTTTAGCCGCCGCCTCATTCATCGCATCGACCGCCGCGCGGCTGTCGCAGGACACGGCAAGCATGACCTCGCTCGAGGTGGCCGGTGGGATGGGGCGATCGGTGAACTGACGCCATTTGGGTGAGCAGCATGACGTTGATCGTTTCGCTCAGCACCATGCAGGCTGCGGTGTCGTCGGTGAAGTGCGGGTTGTTGTCGAAACCGAGAGCTTTGTAGAAGGCCATCGACGCAGCGAGGTCGGCGACGGGCAAGTTGACGAAGATCATACGGGGCATAGCGTCTCCTTGACAGTACACAGTTGAAACCGGACCGGCGTTGCGCCGGACCATCCTCCGATGCCTTCTCTCAACGCACCGGTTTTGCTTTGCCGCGCACCCTCTCGGTCTGCGCCTTCTGCATCGCTTCGACCTCTTGATAAAGCCGAGCAAAAACTGCATCTCGGCCGCCGAATATTTCTCCAGCAATGCGTCGCCCGCCTCGAGGATCGGATGGTAGCAGCGCCGGACGAGTTCCTCGGTGCCCGCCGCGACCATGACCTGCGCCTGTCATCGGGATCCGGCTGGCGGCTGACGAAGCCGCGCTTTTCCAGCCGGTCAATCAACGTCGTAACCGCCGCCGGCGTGAGATTTGTCTCCCTCGCTACGACGTTTGCCGGCCGCGGGCCGTGACTGATCGCGCCGAGACAGCGGCGCCCGGCAGCGCTCAGCACATAGATTTCGGCGACGGTCCCATCGAACGTTTCGACGGCATCCTGCCAGCGCGACATCGCGAAGCCTATCGCGTTGACCAGTTCCTCTTCTGTCGATCTTGGCATTCGATTCGAAATCTAATAATTAGATATCTATCTCTCGGATTCTGGGATTAGCGTCAACGCCGAGCCGATTAGATGTGCATCTCCATGGTTTCGGTTCGTTGAACACAGCTGAGCATTCGCGGATGGCGCCACCGTCAAAACCTCTAGCGACTTTGTGTCTTTGCCGCGGGCGTCGCCCGCTGCGAAGCGTCGCTACTCCCCGGCCAGCCATTCCAGCGACCAGTGCGCCGGCTTTTCGACCGCCAGCAATCTGTGCAGGACCGGCAGCACGATGCGCAGTTCGCGCTCCAGCGTGAAGGGCGGGTTGACCACCACCATGCCGCTGCCGTCGAGGCTTGGTTCACGCGATGCCGGCCGGATCTCGAACTCGATGTCGAGCAATTTTGGGACGCCGGATTGCTTGAGCGCCTTGCGGAAGGCGATGATCGCTTTGCGATCCTTGATCGGATACCACAGCGCGTAGATGCCACCCGGCCAGCGCCTGTGCGCTTTCTGCATGCCGTCGACGAGGCGGTCGAATTCGCCGGCTTCCTCGAACGGCGGATCGATCAGCACCAGGCCGCGCTTTTCCTTTGGCGGCAGATGCGCGCCAAGCGCCAGCCAGCCGTCGAGTTCGATCACCCTTGTCTGGAAATCGCCGGCAAACAGCGTCTTCAGCCTGGCGGCATCTGCGCCGTGCAGTTCGATCGCCGACAACCGGTCCTGCTTTCGCATGAGGTGCCTGGCGATCAATGGCGAGCCCGGATATTTCTTCACCCCGCCATCGGGATTGAGCGAACGCACCGCTTCAAGATAGGGGGCAAGCAGCGCAGCCGCCGATTTTTCGATCGGGGCGTCGATGAGGCGGCCGATGCCGCCTTGCCATTCGCCGGTCTTTTGCGCTTCCGCCGACGAAAAATCGTAGCGGCCAATGCCGGCATGAGTGTCGAGGACACGGAACGCCTTGTCCTTCTGCTTCAGATAGTCGAGCAGAAGGCTGAGCACGACATGCTTGACGACGTCGGCGAAATTGCCGGCGTGATAGGCGTGACGGTAGTTCATGCCGCGCTCATGTCGAGGAGCCTCTGCCCCAACGCGGCGGTGGCGGCTTCGAGTTCGGGTTCTCCGGCCGGCGACCGCCGAAAGCCAGAGTAAGCAGGAAGCCGATCAGGCCGACGGCCATCAGCCCATAGCCAACCGGCCGTGCGCGTTGATCGATCTCACCGGCGCCGGAGCGCAGTATCAGATCCACTGCGCGTATCGGGATATCGTCGGCGTCGCCCGGGCCGGCGGTGAAGAGATAGGCGCCGGGACTGACGGTTTCGATCACGCCGGCCTCGTCGCGAAAGATCTTGTCGGGCAGTTGCGGGCTGACCTGGCGCGGATTGTCGGCGTGGTTGAATTGCAGCGTCGAGGCAAGCACCGTGCGGCCGGCTGTGGCGGCAGTCAGCGTCAGCACAGTGCGCTGCTGCGAGACAATGCGCTCGGCCCTCGCCGTCAGGTCGACCAGCACTCTGACCGGCGCGTCGCCAGCTTTCAGCGTCACCGTCACAGGCCTAAACCGTCCCTGGTCGTAGACGCGCCAGGCGCCGATCTCGTGGCCGGAGAAATTGCTCATGGCCCAGGGATACACGAAGCCAATGGCGGCGCCGGCAAGCAGTATCAGGACAAACAGAAAGCGCATTGAGGAGATCCGGGTGTTCAACAGATTGCCAATAACGCCCCGAAGGCCAAAAAGCGATGGCTGACGCAGCGGAGCCACCTTTGTGGAGTCCGTTGGCGGCACGCAAGCCATGTGGCACTTATGGCGAATGAAGCCTTCCGCAGAAGCATCGACTCGTCTTTTCCAACCGATGCCGGTGGCTCATGCCCAATAGCACCGTGCTGATCACCGGTGCCCGCGCGCCGGTGGCGCTGCACCTGGCGCGGCTGCTGCATGGCGCCGGTCGCCGGGTGATCCTGGCCGACAGCCCGGCCCGGCCGATCGCCGCAGCGAGCACGGCCTGCGCCGCCTACCATCGCCTGCTGCCGCCGCGCTTTGCCGCCGACGCCTATGCCAAGGCGGTCGAAGCGCTTGTCCGCGCGGAAGGCATCGAACTCGTTATCCCGACCTGCGAGGAAGTCTTTTATCTCGGTCGTCTCTGGCAGCACCGCGCCATGCCGGCCCGCCTCTTCGCACCCGAGATGGCGATGCTCGCCAGCGTTCACGACAAGCATGCCTTCATCCGGCTGGCGCAGAGCCTTGGGCTCGACGTGCCGGAAACGATACTGCTGCAAAGCGAGGCCGATCTCGACGGCGTTCGTGGCCAATCGCGCGAATTGGTGTTCAAACCTGTGTGGTCACGTTTTGCCCGTGACGTACTGCTGCGGCCATCGCCGGACGAACTCGACGCCGTCCGCCCCTCGCCCGCCGCTCCTTGGGTGGCGCAGCGCTACATCGCCGGTGAAGAGATCAGCGCCTATGCGGTGGCGGTCGAGGGTGAACTCAAAGCGCTGGCGCTCTACCGTTCGCTCTATCGCGCCGGCAAGGGCGCCGGCATCTGTTTCGAGCCGGTCGAGGATATCGCGGCGCGGCGCTTCGTCGAAACCTTCGTCGCCGGCGCCGGCTGGACCGGCCAGATATCCTTCGACCTGATGCGCGAGAACAACGGCAGGGTGCTGCCACTGGAGTGCAATCCGCGCGCCGTGAGCGGCCTGCACTTCTTTCGCGATCCGCGGCGCTTCGCCGACGCGGTGCTGGAGGATGGCGCCGAGGTGAAGCCCGACGTGACGGCGCCGCAGACGGTGAGGCTGGCGATGTGGATCTACGGGATGCCGGCGGCACTGCGCTCCGGTGGTCTCGGCAGCTTTCGCCAGGCGATGCACGATGCCGATGAGCTGCTCGACTGGCCGGGCGACCCGGCGCCGAAGCGGGCGCAGTGGCGCACGCTGGCCGAGATCGCCGGCACAGCACTGCGCCAGCGCATCAGCCTTCAGGCTGCGTCGACGCGCGATATCGAGTGGAATGGGCCGGAGCAGGACTAGTCGAGTTGAAGCGGAACTTCCCGTTTTCAGCTGAGTGCGTAAGTCCTGCTAAGGTTGCCTAAACGGGATAACTGGCTTTGCGGACAATTGCAGGCCAAGCGCCTTGGTTACGCCCAGCAATGTACTGAGGCGCGGATCGCCCTTTTCGCTCAGCGCCTTGTAGAGTGCCTCTCGGGTCACGCCGGCGTCCTTCGCTATGCTTGTCATGCCGCGGGCGCGCGCGACAATGCCGAGGGCGTGCGCAATATAAGTCGCGTCCCCGGTCTCGAACGCATCAGCGAGCAGTTCGGCTTGAGACTCAGCATCATCAAGATATTCGGCGGCGTCGAATGGTGTGGTTCTGAGGGTCATATCAAACTTCCTTTGCCATTTTCCTGGCTTTTCCGATGTCCCTGTCCTGCGAGCCTTTGTCACCGCCGCAGAGCAGGATAATGACCGTGTTGCCGCGCCGGACGAAGTACACGCGGTATCCCGGACCGTAATCTACGCGCAATTCTCCTATGCCATCGAAGAACTTGGCGTCTCCCAACAGCCCAGCCTGAACGCGGACAATCCGTTGGGTGATCTTCTTTACGGCGCGAATGTCCGTGAGCCCTCTGAGCCATTTTCGGAATTCGTCAGTGGATCGAACTTCGATCATCCGTGAACTATAATTTACAGCAGAACTGGAATCAAGTGCCGTGAACTTTAGATTACAACTCGATTTGGTGCACCCGCGGCTCTGCCGCCGCCGGTGGCATCTTGCCGTCGATGATCGCCGCTATGTCGCGGCGCAGGAAATCCAGCGGGCCGATCGCCGGCTGAACCTGCGGCGATATACGGGCGTTGTCGCTGGCCGATTTCAGCACACGGCGATCCTGCTGCAGGGCAAAGGCAAAGAGCGGCCGGAAAGCAAGCGCCTTGAGTTCGCCGAACAGGCCCTGTCGCGGGCCGATCAGCCAGCCGACGCCTTCGACGGTCCGTTCGTCCGCCTGACGCAAATGGAAAGTGGTCGCCAGCGCCAAGCCGCCCTTGCCCCAATATTCGAGTTCGACGATGCCGGGATGGCGGTAGCGGCCGATGGTCTTGGCGCGCTTGCCTTCCAGCAGCCGGCTGACCAGCCCCTGTTGGCGGTCCTCGCCGGTGTAGCAGCTTTCGACCCAGCCCTTGCCGCCGGTCACCTCGACGCGCACGAGATGGCGCTTTGCGGTCAGGCCGCGCAGCACACCCTTGTGGGTGAAGTGGGTGTGAGTGGCGTCGAGAATGTTCTCGGCGGCGTCGAGCACCGTCGATCGCGCCGAGCTTCGCACCCGCTTCACGACGACATCCTTGCCTTGCATGCAATGGAGATAGGGCTCGCCCTCAGGCGTGCCTGCCGAGACGAAGACGACGCCGTCGCGCTCGATCGCGCTGTAGCGGCGGATACGGTAATGCGGGACGCCGCCGACATGGCCGGGAATGGCGGTGCAGCGCCCTTCCCCATTGTAGCGCCAGCCATGATAGGGACATTCGATCTCGCCACCGACGACCTTGCCGGTCGAGAGTTCGACCAGGCGGTGAGCGCAGCGGTCGAAGAGGGCGGCAATGCCTTTCGCCGAGCGGAACAGCACCAGTGGCGCGCCGTCGAACAGGATGCGCTTCGGCTTGGCTTTGATGTCGGCAGACCGCATCACCGCCTGCCAATAGTCTTTGTCTTTCTGCTGCCGGGTGTCGCTCAAAGTTCAAATCTCCTGAGCAGGGGAATGCCGATCTTCGCGAGCACAAATTCCATGATCCGCACCGCCATGCGTTGGCGGCGCGGCAGATGGGCAGCATAGACGGCGTTGTATTCCACCGTCGCCGCGGCGCCGCGCAAGCGTTTGAAGGCGGCGGCACCGGCGCTCATGTTGAAGAACAGGCTGTGCGCCATCGCATGATCCTGCGCCAGCGCCATCATCATGCGGTAAAGGCCTTCGCTCACCGGGAGGCCGGTGTCGTAGCCGACGATGGGCTGCGTCAGTGTCCTGCCGTTCTGAGACAAAGCGGCGACGGCGACCAGTTCACCGCCGGGACGACGCAGGCCTGCCAGTTGCAGGATGCCGCGACGGTGCGTCTCGCCGATATAGCGGGCCGTGTAGTGCGGGTTGAGCGGCGTGTATTTGTCGAGATAGAGCATCCGGTAGAGCGCTTCGGCGCGCGCATAGTCGGCCTCGGTGAAGTCGCCATTGCCGACCTGCTCGAAAGGCGTCGTGGGCAGCCGCTTGCGGTCGCGCTTCATGTCGTTGGTCATGGCCGAACCGTCGCCTGCGAAGATGTAGATCTGCCGCGCCGCCAGCATTCGAAAACCCTCCGCCTTCAGCGCTGCGATTGTCGACGGATCGGCGATCTCGTTCAGGGAGCGGATGAGAACAGCGCGATCGGGAAAACGCGCGGTGAGATCGTCGCGCATCGCCGCGACCGCGTTGCGATCGAGCAGCGGCACCGGATTGGTCGAATAGAGCCAGTTGTTGACCTGAACCTGATGGTCAAGGCCGCTCATCCTGACCAGCGGCGCGCACAGGCCGATCAGCATCCGCATCGTTTTTTGCAGCAAGGGCGAGGAGACGAAATTGCGGATCTCGTCGATGGCATAGTCGACATAGGCGCTGGACGGGCAGCAGATGTAGCAGTTCGGCGCTTCGCTTCTGTCGTTCAGCGTCAGCGGAAAGGAGCGGCCGGCGATCTCGAAGGTTTCGACAGCCACTGTCAGATTGCGCACGAGGTCGCGCACCGGCACCTCGTTGAAAAGCTGAACGAAGGCTTCGACCTCACGCGGGTTGTTTTCTACCCGGTTCGTCTGATCGAGTGGCAACATAGCGAGCCGGTTCATGATGCCGCTCCCAGGTGGCATTCGACCCGACGCAGTTTGCGGCCGGTCTCCAACGGCAGGTCCCTGCGAACAAGGCTGACCGAAGCTGTCGCCTGGCGCGCCGCCAGCAAATTGCGCACGGACTGATGGGCGGCGGTGGCGGCTTCGTCGGCAAGCCCGGGGGCCAGGCTGAGTTCGATTGCATCTTCAGCGGTCTGGACCAGGCGGAAATCGTCGATGCGCCGGTCGGCCTTGAGCACCGCATTGCGTAGTATGTCGGGCGTGACGAGGAGCTGCCCGTGCGGCGAGGCTAGCCGGAAAGCGTCGTCCATGCGGCCGACGATCTCGTCCAGCGTGCGCAGCGGCGAGCCGCAGCGGCATGGCTTTTCGGACAGCCGCAGCAAGTCGTTCATCCGGTAGCGCGCCATGATCTGGGTCCGGCGGCGAAAGGCGGTGATCAGCGGCATGACCAGGCCGTCGCCGGCCGGTTCGAACTCGAAGAACACCGAATCCTCGGCCAGATGCAGCCCGCCCTGGCGGCAGGTGACGGCGAACAGCCCTTCGGTCGCCATGTAGATCTGGTCGACCTGACCACCAAAGAATGCCTCGATGACCGGCCGGTCAACCGGGTCGAGCGTTTCGGCGGCGCTGAAGACACGCTGCGGCTTGAGCCGAAAGCCCTCGGCCGCGAAGTGCCGCAGTATCTTCGGTGGCGCGATGATCACCGTCGGCGCGAAATCTTCGAGAGCGCCGCGCCAGCTCTCCGGACCGCGCGTCAGATCGAAGAAGCGCAGGTCGATACGCCGCGATTTGCGCGCGCTATCGTAGAGCCCGGTGTTTTGCGGCAGGATCACCGCAACGCGCTGCCGGCGCCAGAGCAGATCGGGCACGGCTTTGGCCAGGATGGTGCCCAGCCAGCGGTATTTTTCCGCCTCGGAAATGACGAACAGGCCACGATTGCCCGACGTGCCGGTGCTGGAGCCGACAGTCAGCTCGCCAATGCGGCTATCGCCGGCCTGCGCCTTCCAGGCCTCGGCGGCCGAGACGCCATGAATGTTGAAGCGCTCGAAATTGCCCATCAGCGTCGCCTTGTCGGTCACCGGCAGATCGCCGAGATGACGCGGCGTCTTGCCGTAGAACGGCGCGCGCGGCAGGTCGCGGTCGAGAAAGCGGCGCAAGGCATGACCTTGCCAGCGTTCGAAATTCTCACGGCTCTTGCGCGAGAGCCATTGCGTCAACACAAACGAACGGGCCGCTTCCGTCGGCCCGTTCATGCGCTCTCTCCGGCCAGATCGTAGGCCGTCACCGCCGGATCATGACAAAGAACAACCTCGCCGCCGGTCGCCAGAAACCGGCGCAACATTACGCTGGTCGGCTCGATCGCGGCGGCATCCTCGGCCAGCAGGGTTGCCGGCAGACCGGGAGTTCGGTTTTCGACAAGGGCCGCGAACAACCATTGCGCGTCGACGGCGTAGAGCAGCGGCCGCTCCAGATTTGGGAACGAAAGGCCGAACTGGCCATCGGCATGGCCGGGCAGACCGACTGCGATGACGCTGCCGTCGCCGAACAGATCGGCGCCGCCCGGTACGCCGCCACGCGGCTCGACCTGCCGCTTCGACGACAGCCCGTCGAGTCGGGCCTCGAAGTCAGACGGGAACAGTTCCTTGAAGACGCCATGGCGCAGATTCTGCAGGGAAGTCTTGGCCTTCGCCCGCGCCCAGGCGGTGTCATTGGCGATAAGCCGAGCGTTGGGAAACAGCGACAGGCCCGACATGTGGTCGGCATGGAAATGCGTGACGATGACGGTGCGCACATCCTGCAAAGACAGGCCGAAGCGCGCCAGTACCGCGAGCGGCTGCTCGGCTTCGTTGAGCTGGGGCCGGAGGATCGCACCGTAAAGACGCAGCGCCGTGCTGCGCCCACTGCCTTGTGTCACATGCGGCGTGTAGCCGGTGTCGATCAGGACGGGGCCGGCCCGCGGATGCATGATCAGGCCGTAGCGGACACGTAGCCTGACCTTCGCCCAGCTGCCGCCGCGCAGGATCAGGCGCTCGGCTGCGCCGACAGAGGCGCTGTTGGCGAAGACGATCTTCACGCTGCCCCCCTGCTTTCCATCGCCTTGCCGAATGTGCGATCGAGCCCTTCCTCGAACGACACTTTCGGCGCCCAGCCGAGGATGCGGCCTGCCTTGGAAAGATCGAGGCTCTGCGCATAGGCGAACAGGCCAAGACCGTAGCGCGTCACCGGCGGTTCCGGGCGGCCGGGCAATATATTCGCTACCGTCTCCGCTATCCCGGCCGCCAGCATGGCGGGCCAGAGCGGCATTCTGCGCCAGCGCGGCTGCACGCCGGCGCGGGCGCAGGCCGCCTCGGCAATGCGGCGGACCGGCACCACTTCGCCGCCGGAGATGTTGAATATCTGTCCCTCGGCAGCGCTGCCGGCGGACAGCGCGGCAAGCACCGCATCGACGACATCCTCTATATAAGTGAGATCGATGCGCGCCTTGCCGTCGCGAAACAGCGGCAGCGGGCGCTGCCGTGCCACCTGCAGCAGACGCGGCAGCAGCGTGCGGTCGCCGGGACCGTAGAGGCCGCGCGGCCGCAGCACCACCGGGCTGATCTCAGGCGCCGCCAGCACGATCTCCTCGGCCTGCCGCTTGGTGCGGGCATAGTGGTTGACCGGAGGGGGCAAGGCCGCATTCTCGGAAACTCCGAGCTGGTCGCGATAGGCGAAACAGACCGTCGGGCTGGAGATATGGACGAAGCGGCGCACGCCTTGCCCGCGCGCGAAATCGCTGAGGTTGCGGGTAGCTGTGACATTTGCCGTCTGGAAATCCGCCAACCTGCCGAAGGGCGCGGAAAGTGCCGCGCAGTGGATGATCGCATCGACGCCGTCGAGAGCGCGCGCGGCAGCTGCATCGAATGGTTGAGACAAATCGAGCCGAACGACCCGATGACCAGCGGCTTCGAGCGCCGCGCAGCGTTTGGCGTCCCTGCCAAGACCCAGCGCCGGTGTGCCCAGTGCAGCCAGCCGCGCCATGACATGCGCGCCGAGGAAGCCGCTAGCGCCGGTGACGAGGACGCGTCCCACGGTCATGCTTCCAGCGCCATGCCGCCGAACGACACGCCGGCCGAGGTGCCGAGGAACAGCACTTTGGCGCCGGGCACAATGCGTTGTTCGCGGCGCGCGACGTCGAGCGCAAAGGGGATGGAAGCGGCGATCTGATTGCCGTAGCGCGCCGCGATGTCGACGAGCTTTTCCCTGGCGAAGCCCGTCTGGCGCGCCATGTGGGCGAGCGCGAAAGGGCTTGCCTGATGCGGCACGACGAGGTCGACATCGTCGTGCCGCCAGCCGGCGCGATCGAGCAACTCCGCTACAAAGCCGTTGAAATGGCGTGACGTAACGCGAAACAGTTCCTTACCCTCCATGTGGAACAGGCTGTGGCGGGCGAATTCCTCGGGCTCACGATGAAAGTCGAACCGGGTGCCGCCGGAGCCGATGCTGCAGGCCGCATAGGCGGAAGGGTAGGTGCGCATCAGGTTGGCCGCGACCCGACCCTCGCTTGGGGCCTGTTGCAGCACGGCGGCCGCCGCGCCATCGCCGAAGAGGGCCGCAATTTCCGGCTGGTCCTGCCACGGCAGGGCGCGCGAGGCGATTTCAGACGAGAACACCAGCGCCGTCCGGCATTGCCCGGCCTCGATCAGGCGCGACGCGGTCTCGAACGCTGTGAGGAAGCCGAGGCAGGTGCTGTTGACGTCGAAGGCGGCCGCCGACCCATCGGCAAGGCCGAGGCGCTGCATGACCAGCGGAGCCGTCGACGGCAACGGCTGGTAAGGCACGCCGCAACCGCCGATGACCAGATCGACACTGCCTGCCTCAAGTTCGGCATCGGCAAGCGCCAGACGGGCTGCGGCACAAGCAAGGTCGACCTGCGATTCGGCCTCGCAGACATAGCGTTCGATGATGCCGGTCGCGGCCTCGAAATGTCCATAGCCAAACCCCAGCCGCGCATCGAGGGCGCGCGACGTCACGCATCGAGCCGGCACGGCCCGCCCCGTTCCGATGATCCTGATCCGCATTCTCAGCCCGCCGCTTGAGTTGCGCTTTTCGCAATTCCTAAGTCGGATCGTTCGGCGACAACAGCGTCGTTTTCAAGACGCGCCGGCAAAGCGCTTACGCCTTGCGCTCCCAGCGCCGGTCCGGCGTCTGCTGCCAGTAGGTGACCGCGTGGCCGGCCTCTTTCAACGTCTTCCAATGCATCCGCGCGCCTTCGACCTGGGCCGCATCGTGGCCGTCGAACAGGAACACGGCGCGTTCGTAGCCGGCGAGATCGGCGGGAGCGGCGCCATCGACGAGGAAGCGTATCTGCGCCTGGTTGGGGTTGCCGTCGCTTGTGGTGAGCAGGATTGGCTGTTCGGCCGGATGGGCTTCACGGTCGGTCGCGTGCGCGAGGAACGAATCGTCCCTGAACGTCCACAGATGCTGGTCGAGCGCGTCGCGCCGCTCTTCGGTGCCGGTCTGCACCACGGCTCGCCAGCCGCGATCGATGCTGCGCTCGAGCAGGCCGGGCAGCGCATCCTCCAGCGTCGATTCGGTCAGGTGGTAGAACAGGACATCGGCCATGCCCTGCCTTATCCCTCGTAATTGTCGCGCACCAGCCGGTCGAGCAGCCTGACGCCAAAGCCCGAACCCCAGGATTGGTTGATCTCGCTCGGCGGAGAGCCCATCGCGGTGCCGGCGATGTCGAGATGCGCCCACGGCGTTTCCTTGACGAACCGCTGCAGGAACTGCGCGGCGATGATGGCGCCACCATAGCGGCCGCCGATGTTCTTCATGTCGGCGTTCTTGGAATCGATCAGCTTGTCGTATTCGGGCCCAAGCGGCATGCGCCACAGCCGCTCCTGCGTCGCCTGGCCGGCCGCCGTCAACCTGTCCGACAGTTCGTCATTGTTGGAGAACAGGCCGGCATAATGCTGGCCGAGCGCGACCATGATGGCGCCGGTCAGCGTCGCCAGATTGACCATGAATTTCGGCTGGAAGCGGTCGTTGCAATACCACAGCGCGTCGGCCAGAACGAGGCGTCCTTCGGCGTCGGTGTTGAGCACCTCGATGGTCTGACCCGACATCGAGGTGACGATGTCGCCGGGGCGCTGGGCATGGCCGTCGACGGCATTTTCCACCAGCCCGACGATGCCGACGACATTGGCCTTGGCCTTGCGCGCGGCCAGCGCCTGGATGAGCCCGATGACGGCCGCGGCACCGCCCATGTCGCCCTTCATGTCTTCCATGCCCGAGGCCGGCTTCATAGAATTGCCGCCGGTGTCGAAGGTGACGCCCTTGCCGACGAAGGCGACCGGTGCGTCCTTGGCCTTGCCGCCCTTCCATTGCATGACAGCCATCCGGGCGCCGCGTGGCGAGCCTTGCGCGACACCGAGGAGCGAGCCCATGCCGAGCTTCTTCATTTCCTTCTCGGTGAGGATATCGACCTCGACGCCGAGCGCTTCCAGTTCCTTGGCGCGGGCGGCGAATTCGATCGGGCCGAGCGTATTGGCCGGTTCGTTGACAAGGTCGCGCGCCAGAAGCACGCCGTCGATGACCGCAACCTCGTCGGCGAAGGCCTTTTTCGCCGCGGCAGGATCGGCGGTGTGGATGGTCACCTTGACCGGTTTCTTCGGCTCGGCATCGTCCTTGTCTTTCCTGGTCTTGTATTTGTCGAAGGAGTAGCTGCGAAGAATGATGCCGGCGGCAAGGTTCGCCGCTTGCCTGCCGCCAATCTTTGCGCCCGGCACATCGAGGATGACGGCCACCTCCGCTGCCTTGCGCAGGGACGCGGCGATGGTGCCGCCAAGCTTCAGCCAGGCAAAGTCATCGAGGCCGGCGACCTTGCCGGCGCCGACCGCCACCAGTCGGTCGAGCGATGTTCCCTGCGGCGCCAGTACTTCGACGACACCGGCGAATTTGCCGGAAAACTCCGCCACCGGAAACGCCCGCGCCAGCGTTCCTGCCGGGTCGCAGGCCTTTGCCGGTTCGCCAAGACCACCATCGTCGGCCGCCAGCACGAAGATGCTGCCCTTTTTGGGTGCGGCAAATTTGGCGAAGGCGATCAATGGTCTCAAAGTCATCAGGTCCTGCTTTCGGGAAACGGCTCAGATTTTCAGGAAAAATGCATTCTCAGGGAAGATGCGCGACATTTGGTCGTTTTCCTTGATTTGGCAAGACTTTGCCGGAATCAGGGCTCATATGCGCAGCGGAATCGATAACGATTCGTCGCGGCACGGCTCCGCTTTCCTGCCGCAACCTGTTGTTAACCATCGATGTTCTCCCTTTCTTATCCATTGCCGCCGACACTCCGGCCTGCGGGACGGGCGTTGTGGGACGGAGAATCGGATCGAACCGCCTGAAAGAAATGGCCAAACGCACCCAGTTGTACAGCCGCAGCCGGACGACTACCTTGTCGGCGGGCATGATGCCGTTCGGCAAATCGAGAAAAGCCTTACATGAAGGTCGTTGAACGCTACATCATGCGTCGCGCACTGGCGGTGTTTCTCGCTGCGCTGATCTGGACGCTGGCCATTGTCTGGACGACGCAGGTGCTTGCCCGCATCGACCTGGTCACCGATAGTGGCCAATCGGCGCTGACTTTTTTCGAGGTCGCGGGCCTCATCATCCCCACCATCATCCCGATCGTGGTGCCATTCGCCCTGGTGGTGGCGGTGGCCCAGACGCTCAGCGTCATGAACTCCGATTCGGAATTGGCCGTCATCAACGCCGCCGGCGCCTCGCGCTGGACGATTGTGCGGCCGGTCCTGCTGATCGCGCTGGCGGCCAGCGTCTTTTCCTTCGCGGTCGACAATGGCGTCGAACCCTATGCCAGGCAGAAGAACCGCCAGCTGATCGCATCCTCGCGCGCCGATCTCTTGTCGCTGATCATCCAGGAAGGCACGTTCCGCAAGATCGACGACGGACTGTTCCTGCAGATCGGCGAGCGGCTGCCGGACAACCGGCTTGGCGGCATCTTCGTGGCCGATTCGCGCGAGGAAGGCGCCAATCTGGTCTATTATGCCAAGAGCGGCAGCGTCGTCGAAAAGGGTGATGAGAAGGTGCTGATGATGAATGACGGCGTCATTCATCGCAAGACGCTGACCGGCGATCTGTCGGTCATCCGCTTCACGTCCTACGCCTTCGACCTTTCCGCCTTCATGTCGGCGGCGAACGATATCATGCTCCTGCCCAAGGACCGAACGACGCAATACCTGCTCAACCCGGATCCGAACGACAAGATCTTCCAGCGCAGGCCCGGCGCCTACAAGGCCGAGCTCGACCAGCGCTTTTCCGAATGGTCCTATTCGCTGGTGTTCGCGCTGATCGCGCTGGCGGTCGCAGGCGATGCGCGCTCACACCGCGAGGCGCGCATCCACCCGCTGATCACAGCCATCGCCATTGCGCTGTTCGTGCGCTGGCTGGGCTTCTTTGCCGCCGGCAAGGCGGACAAGATCCCGCAATACGCCTATATGGTCTATGGCGTGCCGGTCATCGCCTCGGCGGTCGCCATCTGGTTCATCGTCACCTCGCGAAGCATGGAACTGCCCGGCAGCTGGGCCGACTGGATGACGAATTTCGCCGGCCGCGTCAGCGATGGCTGGACGGCGCTCAAGCTGCGCCTCAATCGGCGCTACACATCCGGCCAGGGAGCCTGACGATGGGCTGGACCCTGGGCCGCTACTTCTTCTTTCGCTACGTGTCGATCACGATCTGGTTCTTCATCGGCCTTCTGGCGCTGGTGTTCCTGATCGACTTCACCGAGCTGTCCGGCCGCATCACCGGCCTGCCGGGCTTCACCTACGGCACGGCGGTCGCGATCTCGGCGCTGAGGATGCCGATGATCATGCTGCAGACGGTGCCGTTCGTCGGCCTGTTCTCGGCGATGGCGACGCTGGTGTCGCTCAACCGCAAATACGAGCTGGTGATTGCGCGCTCGGCCGGAGTGTCGGCCTGGCAGTTTCTGTTGCCCTGCTGCATCGGTGCGCTGTTATTCGGCATTTTGTCGGTCGGCGTGCTCAATCCGATCGCCGCGCATGGCTTCTCATGGTCGGAGCAGATGGAAAACCAGCTGCGATCCGGCAATTCGAACGCGGTGGCGGCCGATGCCACGCCGTGGATCCGCCAGAAAACCAACTCGGGCGACACCATCATCGGCGCCCGCGCCATCCTGAACCAGGGCCTGGAAATGGCCGACACCGTGTTCTTCGTCCTCGATCCGCAGGGCAACATCGTCGAGCGCAAGGACGCCGCGCGGGCCTTTCTGCGCGACGGCTACTGGGAATTGCAGGACGTCAAGGTGTTCAAGGACGGCAACATCCGTTCCGAAACGACCGACCAGTTGCCGACCAACCTCAAGCCGGAATTCGTGCAGGAACGGCTGGCGCGCCCCGAAACCATCCCGTTTTACGACCTTCCCGGCAAGATTGAGGTTGCCCGCTCCTTCGGCCTCAAGGCAAATGCCTTCGCCATGCAGTTCGATTCGCTGGTGGCATTACCGTTCCTGCTTGTGGCCATGACGCTGATTGCGGCAACAGTTTCAATGCGATTTGCGAGGATGGGGCAGTCGGCAACGATGATTCTGGGTGGCGTCCTCGCCGGCTTTCTGCTTTATGTCGTTTCGGTATTGGTCAAGGCATTCGGCGTGGCGGGATTCGTGCCCACAGCCGTGGCTGCATGGGTTCCGGTTGTCGTGGCTATGTTCTTTGGGGTGACATTCCTGCTATACAAGGAAGACGGCTAGTGAGGGAGGCGGCTTTGCGCAGCCATAGGCAGGCCGGTTTGGCGCGCCTCTATTCGGCGAGCGCCTTGGCATGCCTGCTCGCCTGCGGCGTGCTGACGGCTCCTGCGCTGGCGCAGGACGTCACCGACGTGGCAACGAAGGTTCCTTCCGGCTCCCAGATGCTGCTGGCGGCAGACACGCTCGTCTATAACAACGACAACCAGACGGTCACCGCCATCGGCGGCGTCCAGATCGACTATGGCGGCAACAAGCTCGTCGCCCAACGCGTCGTCTATGATCGAAACACCAAGCGGCTGGTTGCCAGCGGCAATGTCGAGATCGTCAACAGCGACGGCACCAAGATCAACTCGCAGCATATCGATATTACCGACGATTTCGCTGACGGTTTCGTCAATGCGCTGCGCGTCGAAACGCCCGAAAAAGCCTATTTCGCCGCCGAAAGCGCCGAGCGCATGGGCGGCGTGCTGACAACGTTCCACAACGGCGTCTATACGGCCTGCGAGCCTTGCGAAGACAAGCCGGACAAGGCGCCGACCTGGCGGATCAAAGCCAGGAAGATCATTTGGAACGGCGAAAAGAAGACGGTTCGCTTCGAGAACGCGAATTTCGAATTCTTCGGCTTCCCGCTGGCTTATCTGCCGGCGTTCGAGATCGCCGACCCTACGGTCAAGCGCAAAAGCGGCTTCCTGATCCCCAGCATCGGCTACAACAACCGTCTCGGCGTCGGCGTCAAAGTCCCCTACTATTTTGCCCTGTCGCCGACCTATGACCTCACCGTTACGGGCAGCGGCTACACCAAGCAGGGTTTCCTCGGCGAGGCCGAGTGGCGCCAGCGCTTCAACAATGGCCAATACACGCTGAAGCTTGCCGGAATCAACCAGCAGGACCCTGGCGCTTTCCGTGATTTCGCGGCTTTCCCCGGCGGCTACAATGTCAATTCGGGGCCAGCAGGCGATCCGAACAAATTCCGCGGGATGATGGGCACCAAGGGCCAGTTCGCCATCAATCCGCGCTGGGACTTCGGCTGGGATATCCTGCTTCAGACCGACAAGAATTTTTCGCGTACCTATACGATCGAAGGCTACAACGACGCCGTGCATCAATCGTCGGTCTACCTGACCGGCCTAAACGACCGCAATTATTTCGATGTGCGCGCCATGCGCTTCCAGGTTCAGGAGAACACACCGGACGGCAACGTCGCATCGCGCAGCGACAAGCAGCCCTGGGTGTTGCCGTCGCTCGATTATGCCTACATTCCCGACATGTCGGTGGCCGGCGGACAGCTGTCGTTCAACGTCAATGCACGAGTCATTCGCCGCGACGATCTCGATCAGGCCTATTTCGTCCCCTATCAACCAAATGCGCCAGACTCGGGCGTCCAGCGCGTGCGCGGCATCGAGGGTGAATCCGGCCGTCTCACCGCCGAAGCCGAATGGAAGCGCACCTTCACCACCGACGGCGGACTGCAGCTGACGCCGCTTCTGGCTCTGCAGGGAGACGTCGACTATCTCAATGCATCCTCAAGTTCGCTCGCTGCCATTGATGCGATGGCCGCCGATCATCGAATAGACACCACCGCCGATATGAGATCCTCGTTTGCCCGCTATATGGCGACCGCCGGCCTTGAGATGCGCTGGCCGGTGCTGTTCTCGATGACCGGCTCCAGCCATATCGTCGAGCCGATGGCGCAGGTCTTCATGCGCCCGAACGAACAGTATGTCGGCGGGCTCGCCGTTCCCAACGAGGATGCACAGAGCTTCGTCTTCGACGCCACGACGCTGTTCGAGCGCGACAAGTTCTCCGGCTACGATCGCGTCGAAGGCGGCAGCCGCGCCAATGTCGGCTTCCGCTATTCCGGCGCCTATGACAATGGCTGGGGCACCAATGCGATCTTCGGCCAATCCTACCAGTTGGGCGGCCGCAACTCCTTCGATTCACCCGATCTGGTCAATGCAGGCGCCGATTCCGGCCTGGAGACTTCGACCTCCGACTACGTCGGCCTTATCGGCTTCAGCAGCCCCAGCGGCTTCTCCGGCTCTTTTAGCGGCCGCTTCGACGAGCAGACCTTCGAAGTTCGCCGTGCCGAGGTGAAGGCCGCCTATTCCGGGCTGCCGGTTTCGCTGAGCGCCAAATACGCCTTCATCCAGGCGCAGCCGCTCTATGGTTTCACCACCGATCGCCACGAAGTCACGCTCGGCGCCTCGACGCACCTGGCCGAAAACTGGCGCGTCTTCGGCACCGGCACCTACGACCTGCAACAAAGCGTGCTGGTCAAGGACGGCGTCGGCTTTGCCTACAATGATTCCTGCTTCACCTACCTGATGACTTACTCGGAATCACGCGACATCAACACCAAGGAAGTGTCGCAGAATGTCGGCTTCAACCTGTCGTTCCGCACGCTCGGCGATTTCGGCTCGTCCCAAAGCTCGATCGACTCCATCCAGTAGAGCCGGCTGACGACATCGTTTTGCCGCATAAAGCGGGCACGGATTTCGCCAATATCGGGGTGGAATCGGCCAAAACCGGGCTAGAATTGGGATGCTTTCGATGAGGAAATACCTGTTTTCGGCAGGATTCGCGCTCCTGTTAGCGGCGACCTCGGTCTCTGTCACCACGATGGTACCGCCGGCCTTCGCCAGTGAAATCAAGTATGTCGTCAACAACATGCCGATCACCACCGGCGACATCGCGCACCGGGCTGCCTTCCTGAAACTGCAGCGCAAGAAGGGTGACGCGGGTCAGGAAATGATCGACCAGACGCTGCGTATGGCGGAGGCCAGGCGTCTCGGCATCCGCATCTCCGACGCCCAGGTAGAGGCTGCCTATCAGCGCTTTGCCTCGAGCAACAAGATGCAGCTCAAGCAGCTCGACGGTGTCATGGCGCAGTCCGGCGTGACCAAGGAGCATTTCAAGGAATTCATCCGCTCCCAGATGGCGTGGAACCAGGCGCTGAGCGCACGCTACAGCGGCGGCGGCGGGGAGGTGAGCGAACAGGATCTGGTCAAGCGCATGCTCGAAAAAGGCGGCGCCAAGCCAAGCGCCACCGAGTACATGCTGCAGCAGGTGATCTTCGTGGTGCCGAAGGCCGAGCGCAGTGCCACACTCGCCAAACGCAAGCGCGAGGCCGAAGCCATGCGCGCCCGCTTCAATGGCTGCAACACCACGCGTGAATTCGCCAAGGGCCTGATCGACGTCACCGTTCGCGACCTCCCCCGATTGCTGGCGCCGCAACTGCCGCCGGACTGGGCCGAGCAGATCAAGGCCACCAAGCTGGGCGGCGCCACGGCCGTGCGCGAGACCGATCGCGGCATCGAATTCATCGGCATCTGCTCATCGCGCGAAGTTTCCGACGACAAGGTGGCCCAGATGGTGTTCCAGAGCGAAGGCAGCGGCGACAAGAACGCCGACGAGCTCTCGGCCAAATATGTCGAAGAGCTGAAGGCCAAAGCCAAGATCGTTACGCGCTGAACCGGCCCAGCCGTGCGTGAGACAGAGCTTCCGCTGGCGCTGAGCGTCGGCGATCCATCCGGCGTCGGTCCGGAAATCGCCATTGCCGCGTGGCAGAGCGCCCGCGGTTCCGGTGCCGCGCCCTTCTATCTTCTCGCCGATCCGGCGCTGATTGCCGCGCGGGCGCGCCGGCTCGGCGCGGCGGTGGCAATCGCCGAGACGGTGCCGGCCCAAGCAGCTGGTGTCTTTCAACACGCCTTGCCCGTGGTGCCGCTGGCGGCCCACTTCACCGACGATCCCGGCCGGCCCGACCCGGCCAATGCCGCCGGCATCATCGAGGCCATCGATCGCGCCGTCGCCGACTGCCTTGCCGGTCACGCGGCCGCGGTCGTCACCTGTCCGATCGCGAAGAAGCCGCTTTACGATGCCGGCTTCGGCTTTCCCGGTCACACCGAATATCTGGCGCATCTGGCCTCGCTCCACACCGGCGGCACGGTGACGCCGGTGATGCTGCTCGCCGGCCCCGAATTGCGCACCGTTCCGGTCACCATCCACATCGCGCTGGCCGAGGTGCCGAAGACGCTGACGACGGAGCTGATCGTTGCCATCGCGCGCATCACCGCCGGCGATCTTGCACGCCGTTTCGGCATCGCCAGGCCGAGGCTCGCGCTTGCCGGCCTCAATCCGCATGCCGGCGAAAGCGGCGCCATGGGGACAGAGGACGAGCGCATCATTCGTCCTGCGGTCGACATGTTGCGGGCGCAAGGCATCGATGCCTTCGGACCGCTGCCGGCCGATACGATGTTTCATGCGCGCGCTCGCGCCGGCTACGACGTGGCGGTCTGCATGTATCATGACCAGGCGTTGATCCCGGCCAAGGCGCTGGCCTTCGACGAGGCCGTCAACGTCACGCTTGGCCTGCCGTTCATCCGCACCTCGCCCGATCACGGCACAGCCTTCGACATCGCCGGCAAGGGCATCGCACGTCCCGACAGCCTGATCGCGGCGCTGAAGCTGGCCCGCCGGCTGGCCGATACCGGCGCAAAGCCCGCAGCTGCATGAGCCCAAAATCATGAGCCCAAATCATGAGCCCAAAATTCATGAGCCCAAAATTCATGAGCATTGACGGGCTGCCGCCGCTGCGCGAGGTGATCGAGCGCCATGGACTGCAGGCAAAGAAGGCGCTTGGCCAGAATTTCCTGCTCGACCTCAATTTGACCGGCAAGATCGCGCGGGTCGCCGGCGACCTCAGCGACAGCACGGTGATCGAGGTCGGCCCCGGCCCCGGCGGGCTGACCAGGGCGCTGCTCTCTGCCGGT
Source organism: Mesorhizobium sp. M0771 (assembly GCF_040320155.1). Taxonomy (NCBI): domain Bacteria; kingdom Pseudomonadati; phylum Pseudomonadota; class Alphaproteobacteria; order Hyphomicrobiales; family Phyllobacteriaceae; genus Mesorhizobium; species Mesorhizobium sp. M0771. The sequence goes on from NZ_JAMYPC010000016.1 coordinate 84,309, forward strand.
GCCGGCCGCGTCGTCGCCATCGAGCGCGACGAACGCTGCCTGGCGGCCTTGGCCGAGGTCTCCAACCACTATCCGGGCCGGCTCGAGGTGATCAGCGGCGATGCGCTGAAGACGGATTTTGCCGCTCTTGCCAAGACCGCGTCACAAGACGGCCCGGTGAGGATTGCCGCCAACCTGCCCTACAATATCGGCACCGAGCTGTTGATCCGTTGGCTGACGGTGGCGGACTGGCCACCCTTCTATCAATCGATGACGCTGATGTTCCAGCGCGAGGTGGCCGAGCGCATTGTCGCCGGTGCCGGCAGCGATGCTTATGGCCGGCTCGGCGTGCTGGCGGGCTGGCGGACCGAGGCGAGGATCGCCTTCGACGTGCCGCCGCAAGCGTTCACGCCGCCACCCAAGGTAACGTCCTCGGTGGTGCATCTGGTGCCGCGCGCCAGCCCTTTGTCAACCGACGTGAAAAAACTCGGTCGCGTCACCGAAGCCGCTTTCGGCCAGCGCCGGAAAATGCTGCGGCAGAGCGTGAAGAGCCTGGGTGGCGAGGCACTGCTGACGCGCGCCGGCATCGATCCGACCCGGCGTGCGGAGACGCTCAGCGTCGAGGAATTCGTGCGGCTGACAAACGCGGTTTGACCGGCGGCGCTAGCGCCGCCTAGCAATCGTCATTCAAACGCATTACATTGACGTCGAAGGAGATTGCCATGCCAGCAAATGCACTGGTCCAGACGCGTATCGACGCCGACATCCGGGATCGAGCTTCGGCGGTGCTCGAAAGCATGGGGCTGACGGTCTCGGATGCGGTGCGGATATTGCTCACCCGAACCGCCAACGAGGGTGCGCTGCCCATCGATCTCGTCACAAACAACGAGGCGTATGATTTATGGTTTCGCGCCAAGGTTCGCGAAGCGCTCGACGACACCCGACAAGACATTCCTGATGATCAAGTCGAGGCGCATTTTGCCGAGAGACGCGCCGCGGCGCGGCGTTCGGGTGAACCTAAATCTTGAAGATCGTCTGGTCGCCATTCGCGCTTTCAGATCGCGACGGCATCTTCGCGCATATCGAGGCCGACAATCCTGCGGCCGCGATCGCCACCGATGAGCGGATCGTCGCCGCAATCAACCGTCTTCGGGACCTTCCCCAAAGCGGCCGGATCGGCAGGCTTGCAGGGACACGAGAGATCGTCATCGTCGGCACGCCATATGTCGCGGCCTATCAGCTGACCAACAGCACGATTCGAATCCTGCGCGTGCTTCACGGAGCGCAGCGTTGGCCGGACGATCTGCCAGGCAGCTGATGCGGCTAATTTAGATTGCCAGCGGTGGACGAGCTATTCCGTCTTCTCGTCCAGCAACCCCGAGACGAAATCGAACAGCCCGGGCCGGCGGTCGCGCCGCAGCCTTTCCGCCGTCACGATGCCACGCACTTCGGCGAAGGCGCGGTCGAGATCGTCGTTGACGATGACAAAGTCATATTCCTTCCAGTGCTCGATCTCGTTGCGGGCGTTCTTCAGCCTGGTCTCGATCACGTGCTCCTGGTCCTCGGCGCGGCGCTTGAGGCGCGACTTCAATTCCTTCATCGACGGCGGCAGGATGAAGATCGAGACGATGTCGGCGCGCATCTTCTCCTTGAGCTGCTGGGCGCCTTGCCAGTCGATGTCGAAGAGCATGTCACGGCCCTGCGCCAGCGCCAGTTCGGCCGGCTCGCGCGGCGTCGCGTAGCAATTGCCGTGCACCTCGGCCCATTCGAGCAATGCGTCGGAATCGCGCAGCCGCTCGAACTCGCGCGTGGTGCGGAAGTGATAGTGGACGCCCTCGATCTCCGAGCCGCGGCGTGGCCTGGTAGTGACCGAGACCGATAATTCCAGGCTGCCGTCGCTTTCCAGCAGGTTGCGCGCGATCGTCGACTTGCCGGCGCCCGACGGCGACGACAGGACCAGCATCAGCCCGCGGCGGCGAATGCGGGATCCGAGATCCCTGGCAACCATCGGCTCCTTGCCACCCATTCGGGTTTACTCCAGATTCTGGACCTGTTCGCGAAACTGGTCGACCACCGCCTTCAGTTCCAGCCCGATGGCGGTGACAGTGGCGGCGTTCGACTTGGAACACAGCGTATTCGATTCGCGGTTGAATTCCTGCGCCAGAAAATCGAGCTTGCGGCCGATGGCGCCGCCATTTGCCAGCAGCGCTCTGCCCGACGCCACATGCGTCTTCAGCCGATCGATCTCTTCACGGATATCGGCCTTGGTGGCCAGGAACGCCGCTTCCATGTGCAGCCGGCCGGCATCGAGATTGGCCGACGCATCCATCAGCAGCCGCACCTGTTCGGCGATCCGCTCGCGGATCGCCGCCGGTTCGCGCGACGGGTCGGCCTCGGCTTGAAGCGTCAGCGCCTCAATGGCGTCGATATGGCCGGAAAGCAGCGAACGCAGCGCTTCGCCCTCGTTCTGGCGTGCCAGCTCGAGACCTGTAAGCGCCCTTTCCAGCGCCGACAGGATTGACGCGTCGAGTGCTGCCCGCACCTCCTCGGTTTCGCTGGTTTCAGGGATATCGAGCACGCCGCGCAGGGAAAGCAGACCGTCGGCAGTTGCCGGACCAACACCGAACTGGTCCTGCAGCCGCTTGGCCAAGCCCGCCAGATCCCTGAGGAAGGCTTCGTTGACCACCGGCTGCGCCTGCTGGCCGGCGGCGCGGCCGACGGTCAGCGTCGCCTGGAAATTGCCACGCGAAAAGCGCTTCTGCAGCGTCTGCCGCACAGTCGGTTCGAGCCGCTCGAAACCTTGCGGCAACCGCAACCTGACCTCGACGCTCTTGCCGTTGACCGACTTGACCTCCCAGGCGATCGAGGCGCCGTCATGTTCGGCAACAGTGCGTGCAAATCCGGTCATGCTCTGCAAATTCATGATGCGGCTCGTATCTCCGTGATGGTCCGATTCTACAAATTGCGCATGCGTTCGATATCACGGGCGGCGCGAATGTCAGAATCGCAATACCGGCAAGATGTTGATTTCCGCTGTCGTTTCGATCTCGCAGGGCTGAAATCGAGAAGCAGAGGCACCCGAGCAAGACCGAAAACGCTTCGAACCGCGCTGTTCGTTCAAAGCAGCAGCGCGTCCGCCTCTGTCCGCGTTGCTTAAGATCGATCCGTCTGAAAGCGCCGAGCTGCTACTGGGCGGCACCCGTATCGCCGCCGGCATCACCGCTGTCACCGGCGGCATCGCCACTTGCGTCACCGTTGTCGTCGCCATCCGCCGGCGCATCGGTCTGGCCCGGAGTCTTGGCGCCCTTGGCGGCGTCTTCAGCCTGCTTCTTCTGCAGTGCCCGGTAGCGGGCAACGTTCTCATTGTGCTCGGCAAGCGTGGTGGCAAAGACGTGGCCGCCGGTGCCGTCGGCGACGAAATAGAGATCATCGGTCTTCGACGGGTTGGCGACGGCTTCGAGCGCGGCGCGGCCGGGATTGGCGATCGGCGTCGGCGGCAGGCCGTTGATCAGATAGGTGTTGTAAGGCGTCTGTTTCTGGATGTCAGATTGATAAATCGGCCGGTCGGCGGGTTTGCCCTTGCCGCCGAACAGGCCGTAAATGATGGTCGGATCGGATTGCAGCCGCATGCCCTTGGCCAGACGGTTGAGGAAGACGGCGGCAACGCGCGAGCGCTCGTCGCCCCGGCCAGTTTCCTTTTCGACGATCGAGGCCAAGGTGACGAAGTCGTCGACATTGGCCAGAGGCAGGTCGGGCGCGCGCCGCTGCCAGACCTCGTCGACCAGCTTCTTCTGGTCGGCGAGCAGCTTGTCGACCATCTGTTGGCGCGTGGCGCCGCGGGTAAAGCGCAGCGTGTCGGTGGCGAGGCTGCCCTCAGCCGGCTTGGCGGCCGGCATGTCGCCGGTCAGCGCATCCTGCTCGGCGATGCGCTGCAGCGCCTGCTCGACCGTCAGGCCCTCGGGAATGGTCAGCGAATACATCACCGACTTGCCGCTCTTCAGAAGCTCCATGATGTCGCGCATGGAGGCGCGCGGCTTTATCTCGTATTCGCCTGCCTTCAGCGCTGAATCATTGCCATAGACCCGCACGGCGATGCGGAAGATGCGGGCATCGCTGATCAGCCCACGCCGTTCGAGCTGGTCGGCAATATCCTGGACGCCGGTGCTCGGCTTGACCAGGAAGGTGTCGCCGGCCACCGACGGGCCCGGTTCGTTGAATGCCTGCTTGCCGAAATAGAGCGAAACGCCGGCGGCGAGGATCATCAACATCACCGCGGAGATGACGAAGTTCATGAACACGACGACTTGGCTGCGCGAGGCGCGCGAGCGCTTTGGTGGTGGTGTGCCGGCTTCCGGGCGCAAAGCTTCGGCCGCGGTCTTCGGCACGATCGGGCCGGTCTGCTGGTTTTGTCCGAATTGTCCGCTGCCGCCCGGATTGGTGTTCATTAGCGCCCTACCATCTGATCTCTTAGAGCGACCATGCGCCCGATTGGACTCACAGCGTGCCCTAACATTTCAAGCCTACGCATCGTGCTTTTAAAAAAGCGCCTTCGGTTTCAGGCCGATGCGACGAATCCCCAGCGGCAGAGTAGGCTTGAATATGGCAAAATTGACGACAGACCGCTGGCGCGCCGGTCGATACCGCAATCAGCCTGTATAACGCTGGAATACCAGCGAAGCGTTGGTGCCGCCGAAGCCGAAGGAGTTGGACAGCGCCACGTCGACCTGGCGATGCCGTGGCGTGTTCGGAACAAGATCGATCGCGGTTTCGCGTTCCGGGTTGTCAAGATTGATGGTGGCTGGCGCGATGTTGTCTCTGATAGCGAGGATCGAAAAGATCGCCTCGGCGGCACCCGCCGCACCCAGGAGATGGCCGATCGACGACTTGGTCGACGACATCGAGATTTTCGAGGCGGCGTTGCCGACCAGCCGCTCGACGGCGCCGAGTTCGATCGTGTCGGCCATGGTCGAGGTGCCGTGCGCGTTGATGTAGTCGACGTCGGCGGGCGTCAGCTTGGCCCGGTTCAGCGCCGCCGTCATGCAGCGGAAGGCGCCGTCGCCGTCTTCGGCCGGTGCAGTGATGTGATAGGCATCGCCGGTCAGGCCGTAGCCGGTGACCTCGGCATAGATCTTGGCGCCGCGCGCCTTGGCGTGTTCGAGTTCTTCCAGCACGACGACCCCGGCGCCCTCGCCCATGACGAAGCCGTCACGGTCGCGGTCATAGGGACGCGAGGCCTTCTCAGGCGTGTCGTTGCGGTCGGTGGACAGTGCCCGGCAAGCAGCGAAGCCGGCAAGCGATAGTCTGGTCACCGGCGATTCCGCGCCGCCGGCCAGCATCACGTCGGCATCGCCGAAGATGATCAGCCGGGCGGCATCGCCAATGGCGTGCGCGCCGGTCGAGCAGGCGGTGACGACGGCGTGGTTGGGGCCTTTCAGCCCATGCCGGATCGATACCTGGCCAGATACCAGGTTGATAATGTTGCCGGGAATGAAGAATGGACTGATACGGCGCGGTCCGCGCTCTTTCAGGATGATAGCGTTCTCGGCGATGCCCTCGAGGCCGCCGATGCCGGAGCCGATCATGACGCCGGTGGCGCAGCGCTCGGCTTCGGTGCTGGGCTCCCAGCCGGAATCCTTCAGCGCTTCGTCGGCGGCCGCAATCCCGTAAAGGATGAAGTCGCCGATCTTGCGCAGTTCCTTGGGCTCGAGCACGGCTTCGGGATTGAGCGTGCCGTTGGTGCCGTCACCGCGAGGAATGACGTGGGCGATCTTGCAGGCAAGATCTTCCACTTCGAACTCGGTGACGCGCTTGGCGGCGCTGCGGCCGGTCAGAAGTTCCTTCCAGCTGTGCTCGAAGCCCATGCCGAACGGCGAAACCAGGCCAAGGCCCGTGACGACGACACGCCTCATCGCAGGTCCTCCCCGGTGATGACTGCGGATAGTGTCAGGCCGAAGCCTTGTCGATGTACTTCACGGCATCGCCGACGGTCAGGATGGTCTCGGCCGCATCGTCCGGAATCTCGACGCCGAACTCTTCTTCGAAGGCCATGACGAGTTCGACCGTGTCGAGGCTGTCCGCGCCCAGATCATCGATGAAGCTCGCCTGCTCCGTCACCTTGTCGGCATCGACGCCAAGATGTTCGATGACGATCTTCTTGACGCGCTCTGCGGTGTCACTCATTTGGGGCATCCTCGTCTTTTGTTTGTCTGTCTTCGTTAACGGGCAGAATGCCGCTAATCAAGCTGAAAGATGGTCCTGCCGGAAACGCAACGATGCCGGACCGGTTTTTGCCCGAACCGCCGGGTTGCGGGCCGCATTACACGAAAAATGGCCGAGGTCCAAGGCGAAATGGTCTCTTTTCACAAGCCGGCCATGTCTTCTTATCACCCGGCAATATCCTGTCAGATCATGGCCATGCCACCGTTGACATGGATGGTCTGGCCGGTGACGTAGGCTGCCTCGTTGGAGGCGAGATAGGCGACGGCCGACGCCACTTCAACACTCGTGCCCATGCGGCGCGTCGGGATCGCGGCCATTATCGCGTCTTTCTGCTTGTCGTTGAGCTTGTCGGTCATGGCCGATTCGATAAAGCCCGGGGCGACGCAGTTGACGGTGATGTTGCGGGTGGCGATCTCCTGCGCCAGCGACTTGGAAAAGCCGATCATGCCGGCCTTGGAGGCGCAATAATTGGTCTGGCCAGGATTGCCGGTGACGCCGACCACCGAGGTGATGTTGATGATGCGGCCATGGCGGCGGCGCATCATCGGATGGGTCAGCTCGCGGGTCAGCCGGAACACGGCGGTGAGGTTCACCTCCAGCACGCTGTCCCAATCCGCGTCCGCCATGCGCACGAACAGGCCGTCCTTGGTGATGCCGGCATTGTTGACCAGTATGTCGACGCCTTCGAGTTCGGCTTCGGCCTTCTGGCCAAGCGCCTTGACCTCGTCACGGTCGGCAAGATTGGCCGGGAACAGCTTTACCCGGTCGCCGAGTTCGCCGGCCAGGGTCTCCAGTTTCTCGACGCGGGTGCCGTGCAAGCCGACAATGGCGCCTTGCGCATGCAGCACCCGGGCAATCGCCTCGCCAATGCCGCCCGATGCGCCGGTGACGAGCGCCTTGCGGCCGGTCAGTTCGAACATTTTCGTCTCCTGATCTTAAGAGAACACCCTTCCCACGGGAGGGGTTGAATCGCCAGTGGATTATGCAAGCGCGGCCAGCGCCGCCTCGACATCGGCCGGCGTGCCGACGGCCGATGCGGCGATGTCGCGGCTGATCCGCCGCGCCAGGCCGGAAAGCACCTTGCCGGCGCCGATCTCAAACAGCGTGGCGACGCCATTGGCGCCGAACCACTCCACCGTTTCGCGCCAGCGCACGCGGCCGGTGATCTGCTCGACCAGGCGGCGCGCGATCTCGTCGGGGTCGCTGGTCGGGACTACAGTGACGTTGGAGACGACGGGCACCACCGGTGCATTCTTGGTCACCCCGGCCAGCGCCTCGCGCATGACATCGGCCGCCGGCGCCATCAGCGCCGAATGGAAGGGGGCCGAGACCTGCAGCATCAGCGCCCGCTTCGCGCCCTTTTCGGTGCACAGTTTCGCGGCGAGTTCCACCGCTGCCTTGGCGCCGGAGATCACCAGCTGGCCGCCGCCATTGTCGTTGGCGATCTGGCAGACCTTGCCGGATCCCGTTGCGGCCTCGGTGCAAGCGGCTTCGACGTAGGGCTGTTCCAGTCCGATGATCGCCGCCATGGCGCCCTCGCCGGCCGGCACCGCCGCCTGCATGGCGTTGCCGCGGATGCGCAGCAGCCGGGCAGCATCGGCGACCGAAACGAAACCGGCCGCGGCAAGGGCGGAATATTCGCCGAGCGAATGACCGGCAACGTAGGCAACCTTGTCCTTCAGCGAAAAGCCGCGCGCTTCCAGCGAGCGGATTCCCGCCAGCGAGACCGCCATCAGCGCCGGCTGGGCATTGGCAGTCAGGGTCAGCGCCTCTTCCGGGCCTTCCCAGATCAGTTTCGACAGCTTTTCGCCCAACGCATCATCGACTTCCTCGAACACCCTGCGTGCCTCGGGGAAGGCGTCGGCGAGGTCCTTGCCCATGCCGACAGCCTGGCTGCCCTGTCCCGGAAAGGTGAATGCGACGGCCATTTGGGCGCTCTCCAGCGGCTGATTTTTCCTGCCTGTGACGCAAGGCGGACCGTCAAGTCAAGCCCGGAGGCGGCATTTCCGCTCTCGCTTGAACCGGAGCTGACCTCGAGTCCCTGTTCCCAAAGGCTTTTTGCCGATCACACCTGATGAAAACCGCTCACGAATCGTTTGCTGGCTCTTCTTATTTTCGCCACAGGCGCTAGCTTTTGCATGACAGTTCTATGACAGAACGGTGGCGCGAGTGGAAATGCGCGTTGCTTGGGCCGGGGGAAGAGACGTGGCTAGGATCAGGAAGGGCGCGGCCGTACCCGCGCCACAGTTCTTGGAAGACGATCCGTCCACCGGCTACCTGCCGGGGCGCAGATGGCCGGTCATCCGTTACGGTCTGGTCACGCTGCTTGCCTCCGCCATCCTGGTGTTCGCCATCGAATGGATCGTGCGCGGCGACTTCTTCGGCACAGTCGACTTCTTCCTGCAGCCATTCAAGCCGGGCTGGACCACCATCATTGTCTTTGCATTGGTGCTGATGGGACTGGACGCCGTGCTTGGCCGCAGTCACCAGAGCCTGATGATCGTGGCGCCGCTGACGCTGGCGCTGGCCTTTGTCGGGCACCAGAAGTCGCATTATCTCGGCGATCCACTCTACCCAACCGATTTTCTTTATTCGCGCCAGATCATGGCACTGATGCCGCTCCTGGTGCGCGAACGGCCCTGGACGGCGCTCGCCATGGCGGTCGGCATCGTCGCCGGCCTGTCGCTGCTGATCTATGGCTGGCGGTTGTGGCGCCGCAAGGTTCCGATCCTCAGCCGCAAAGGGCGGCTGGCGCGGCTGACGCTGGCAGTGCCGCTGCTCGCCTTCTTCGTCTCGATTATGGACTACGCCACCTTCTCGTGGACCCGCGACCGGCTGCAGATCATCCCGATCATGTGGGACCAGAAGGAGAACTACGCCTCCAACGGGTTTGCGCTGGCCTTCGCGCTCAACGTGCCGATGGCGCATGTCTCGGCGCCGGCGGGCTATTCCGACAAGGCGATCGACGCGATCGACAGGCCTGATGTGGCGGCCTCGGTACCGGATGAGAAACCCGACATCATCGTGGTGATGAGCGAATCTTTCTGGGATCCGACCAAGCTGCCCGGCGTCACAATCACGCCTGACCCGATCCCCAATGTGCGGGCGCTGCGTTCCGGCTATATGTTCTCGCCGGAATTCGGCGGCATGACCGCCAACATCGAATTCGAGGCGCTGACCGGCTTTTCCAATGCCTTCCTGCCGGCGGGCTCGATCCCCTACCAGCAATATGTGCGCACGCCGACGCCGTCGCTGGCGACCTTCCTGAAAAGCGAGGGCTACCGGGCGCGCGCCATCCATCCGGGCACCAACTGGTTCTGGAACAGGGGCGCCGTCTATGCCGATTTCGGTTTCAACGAATTCCGCTCGGAAGAGACGCTGCCGCCACTGGAAAAGCGCGGGCCGCTGGCTTCCGATGCGTCGATGACCGACGAGATCATCGCAGAGGCCGACGCCAGCGAGCGGCCGGTGTTCTTCTTCGCCGTCAGCCTGCAGAACCACGGTCCCTACGAGCCGTACCGCTATTACAATCCGACCCACAAGGTCGCGGCACCGATCAGCACATGGGCGCGGGAATCGCTGCTCAGCTACGCCGAAGGCTCCGCCGATGCCGACCGTGGCCTCGAACGATTGATCGAATGGGCGAAGAAGCGCGAGCGGCCGACGGTCATCGCCTTCTTCGGCGACCATCTGCCGCCGCTCGGCCCCGTCTATGTCGAAACCGGTTACCTGAAGGACAATGTCGCGCCGCGCAAGGAACCGACGCCGGAGGCGGCACTGGAGCATCATCAGACGCCGCTGGTCATCTGGTCTAACCGCACCGGTCCGGCGCAGGATATGGGCGCGGTGAGCCCGGCCTTCCTGCCCTACCACATCCTGACAACGGCCGGGATCACGCACCCCTACTACACCGGCTTCCTGGGCGCGCTGCGCGAACGCTATCGCGTCGTCGACCGCAATCTGCTTTTGACACCGTCAGGTGAGGCCACGCCGGACTGGGCGCGGCAGAAGGACGTTGATCCGGCGATCAACGACTTCCGCCTGCTGCAATACGACATGATGTTCGGCAAGCGTAAGGCGGCTCCGGACTTCTTCCCCGAAACGATCAACGGTGGTACCCCGCATACGAGTTGATGCCTGGTCTGCGACGCCAGGACGCTGTCCGGAGCATGCGTTACCCTTGCCTTCCAGCCAATTTGCTATATAGACGCCCGCAATCTGCCGGTCCTTGCTGGGGGCTGAACGGAGGGCCGGAGGTTTTACCCAAAACCTTCGTGTGAAGCCAGAAGCGCTTCCGCCTCCCGTGTCTCCGCTCTCGACCGTCTCGAAATGCTCCTTTCTTCCCCGCCCCCTCGGGACCAGCGGGTCAGAGAAGTTGCAGAGGCTTTGCCGCGAGGATCCGGGAGAGAAACGAAGAAAGGCACTGAACCACTATGGCTCTATACGAACATGTGTTCCTTGCCCGGCAGGACCTCTCGCAGCAGCAGGTCGATGCGCTTGTCGAACAGTACAAGGGCGTCATCTCCGCAAATGGCGGGTCCGTCGGCCGGGTCGAGAACTGGGGACTGAAGTCCCTCACCTACCGGGTCAACAAGAACCGGAAGGCTTACTACACGCTTATGGACCTCAACTGCCCGCCGGCAGCGCTCAACGAGATGGAGCGCCAGATGGGCCTGTCCGAGGACGTGCTGCGTTTCCTGACCGTCAAGGTCGAGGCGCATGAGGAAGGCCCGTCGGCCATGATGCAGAAGCGCGAAGAGCGCTCGGAACGCGGCGGCTTCGGCGACCGCGACCGTGGCGATCGTGGTCCGCGCTCGTTCGGCGACCGTGACCGCGGCGACCGTGGCGATCGTCCGCCGCGCTCTTTTGGCGACGCCGGTGGCGATCGTGGTCCGCGCCGTCCGCGCGAAGGCGTTGAAGGAGGTGCAGAATAATGGTCGACATCAATCAGATCCCGACCCGGCGCCCGTTCCATCGCCGCCGCAAGACCTGCCCTTTCTCCGGCGCCAACGCGCCCAAGATCGACTACAAGGACGTGCGTCTTCTGCAGCGCTACATTTCCGAGCGCGGCAAGATCGTGCCGTCGCGCATCACCGCCGTCAGCCAGAAGAAGCAGCGCGAACTCGCCAAGGCGATCAAGCGCGCCCGCTTCCTCGGCCTGCTGCCCTACGTGGTTCGCTAAGACTTTCGAGCGGGCGGTTCGCCGCCTGCTTCCTTCTCCCACGGCGACGGGCGCCGCAGGGGTAATTTGATGATGCACGTCGTTGTCCCAAAACCGGGACCACTCTTGGCGACGTGCATTGAAATCCCGAGTTGAGGTGAAAAGCCTCTAACTGCCGCGACAGGCAGGACAGCGACACCGGCGCCAAGGCGCTCAGAGCTTCCTGACCTGTTCCATTCAATTCGGCGCCGATCCCGCGGTCGGTGCCCAGACGAAGGAACAAGACCATGCAAGTGATTCTTCTCGAACGCGTTTCCCGCCTCGGCCAGATGGGCGATACCGTCAAGGTCAAGGACGGCTTTGCCCGCAACTTCCTCTTGCCGCAGGGCAAGGCGCTGCGCGCCAACGAAGCCAATAAGAAGAAGTTCGAAGGACAGCGCGCGCAGCTCGAAGCCCGCAACCTCGAGCGCAAGTCGGAAGCCAGCCAGGTTGCCGAAAAGCTCGACGGCAAGAGCTTCATCGCCGTACGTTCGGCCGGCGAGACAGGCCAGCTCTACGGTTCGGTGTCGACCCGCGACATCGCCGACCTGCTGACCGCCGAAGGGTTCTCAGTCAACCGCAACCAGATCCAGCTCAACCAGCCGATCAAGACTATCGGCGTCACCAATGTGGCGATTGCGCTGCATCCGGAAGTCGAGGTCACCATCAGCCTCAACATCGCCCGCACGGCCGACGAAGCCGAGCGCCAGGCCAAGGGCGAGACGCTGACCACCGCCGAAGCCATCTATGGCGATGACATCAACGACAACGCACGGCCGGAGAACTTCTTCGACCCGAACACCGAGTTCGAAGGCGGCGAAGAAGACAACGCCTGATCCCGCACGGGGCCTGATCGGGAAGCGAGGGGAGCAGCGCTCCAATCACTTCCTCGTCATCCAGCCTTTCTGGACCAATGCCCGGGCCTCTCGCCCGGGCATTTTTGTGCCAAATGGAACTTTTCGAACCCCTATATATTGTTGCAGAATTGGTCCGCCAGTCTGACCGTGAGGGGACATTTGGTGATGAATATTCTGTTGAAACGCGTTCTCGACCGCCTGGTGCGTACGGGCAATCTGAAAGTCACCGGCCCGAAGGGCTCGACAGTGGTTTTCGGCGACGGCAGCGGCGAGCCGGTGCATATGCACATCAAGACCGCGCATGCCGAGCGCGCCATTACCTTCGATCCGATGCTGGCCGTGCCGGAAGCCTATATGGACGGCGAACTCGACATCATCGAGGGCGGCGTACTGGGTATGATGCGCATCGCCTTCCAGAACATGGGCAGCGGCGGTATCGACGCCACTTGGTCGAAGGCTATCGAGGGCCTTCGCCACGCCTTTCGCCGCCTGCAGCAGATCAACACCGCATCGCGGGCGCGCCGCAACGTGCAGCGCCACTATGATTTGTCGGGTGACCTCTACCGGCTCTTCCTCGACGAGGACATGCAGTATTCCTGCGCCTATTTCGAACAGCCGGACATGACGCTCGACGAGGCGCAGATGGCCAAGAAACGCCATATCGCCGCCAAGCTCAGGCTGAAGGCCGGCCAGACCGTGCTCGATATCGGCTCCGGCTGGGGTGGGCTCGGCCTCTATCTCGCCAAGGCTTTCGATGTCGACGTGCAAGGCGTGACGCTGTCGACCGAGCAGCACGGCGTCGCCACCGACCGGGCGCATGCGCAAGGCTTGCAGGACCGCGTGCATTTCGACCTCAAGGACTACCGCGAACTCAACGAACGCTTCGACCGCATCGTCTCGGTCGGCATGTTCGAGCATGTCGGCGTCAACCACTTCCGCACTTTCTTCGACAAGTCGGCGACGTTGTTGAAGCCCGACGGCGTCATGCTCTTGCACACGATCGGCCGCTCCGGCGTGCCGTGGGCGACCAGCGCCTTCATCCGCAAGTACATTTTTCCGGGCGGCTACATTCCTTCGCTGTCGGAGGTGATGCCGGCGATCGAGAAGTCGGGCCTTGTAGTCACCGACATCGAGATTCTGCGGCTGCACTATGCCGATACGCTGAAGCATTGGGGCCAGCGCTTTGCCGCCAACCGCGACAAGGCCAAGGCCATCTACGACGAGCGCTTCTGCAGGATGTGGGAGTTCTATCTGGCGGCTTCGGAAGCCGCCTTCCGCTGGCAGGATCTGGTGATCTTCCAGATCCAGATCGCCAAGAAGAACGACACGCTGCCGATGACGCGCGACTACATGGCCAAATGTGAAAAGGCGCTGGAAATGCGCGAAATGGGGCATCGCCAGGAGACGGCGGGCGCCGAGCCTGCTGTCGCCAGGTCTGTGCCTGCCAGGTCCGTTGCTGTCAGGTCCGTTGCGGCCAAGCCAGCGCGCCGTCGCAAGGTGGCGGATCGCGAATAACGCCTCGATTGCGATTGCCGCTTGCCATTGACGGCTCTGACACTGAAAAAGGTCTCGTTCTCGCGAGACCTTTTTTAATGACCTGCCTGCCCACCATCGCCACCACCCTTGTCGAGATCGCCGGCGCCCCGGTGCTCGCGCCACGCGGAGCCTGAGCGTGGAACTCCCCGCCTCGCTGCGACAAGGCGTCGAGCGCCTGCTCGAAACGATACCGCTGGCGGTGCTGCGCCAGGCGGCGAAGACGCTGTCTGACCGCTACCGCGCCGAATTGCGCGACGGCCGCCTGCACATGGCCGAAGAGATGGCGGTAAAAGCCTATCTGGCGACGCGGCTGCCGGCGACCTACGCGGCGGTACGGGCCGGTCTCGACGAACTCGCCTATGCGCGGCCCGATTTCCAGCCAACGAGCTTGCTCGATGTCGGCGCCGGTCCTGGCACGGTGCTTTGGGCCACTACAGACCTGTGGCCCGACCTCGAAGAGGCGGTTCTGGTTGAAGCAAGCGCCGCGGTGCGCAAGGTTGGCCAGTCGCTCGCCCTTGATACCATCGCCACCAGGATGGACTGGCGCGCCGGCGACGTGACCATCGACCTTGCCGATCTCAAGCCTGCCGACCTCGTCACCTGCGCCTATGTGCTGGACGAGATCGCGCCAGCATCGCTGCCGAAGCTTGTCGGCCGGCTCTGGCATTTGACCGGCGACACACTGCTGATCGTCGAGCCCGGCACACCGGCAGGCTGGCAGCGCATCCTGGCAGTGCGCAGGCAATTGCTGGAGGCCGGGGCGCACGTGCTGGCGCCTTGTCCGCATGAGGCGCCCTGCCCGCTTGAGCCGCCCGATTGGTGCCATTTTTCGCGCCGCGTCGCCCGCTCGCGCCGGCACCGCCTGGCCAAAGACGCCGACGTGCCGTGGGAGGACGAGAAATTCATCTACGTCGCGGCGTCGCGGCAAGCCGCGCCTGTACGTCAGCCGCGCGTGATTGCGCCGCCGAAATCGGGCTCCGGCAAGGTGCTGCTCAAACTGTGCCAGCCGGATGGCGGCGCCGGCGAGACACTTTTCACCAAGCGCGAGGGCGAGTTGTTCAAGGCAGCGCGGCGGCTGGACTGGGGCGATACATTGGACGGAAGAAGCGGGTAATCACCGAGATTGTTCTTGCTCTGTTCCAACGACTCGGATAGAAGTCAGCGCCTTTCTGAGTCAACCGGAATCGGGGCGCGGAAACACTCTTCTGTGGACGGTTTGCCGCCCCTGTGAACAACGGGGCATCGAGGTTTGATTGGTCGTGCGGTGATGCAGAAAGGTCAGCACCGATTTATCTCGTTCTGATATCGAGAAGCCGGGATCAAAATCGGGGACATCATGGCAGAGGCAGCGCGAAAATTCGGCGTGGCGGAGCAGCAACCGCTTTATCGTGAAGCGCCGAACAACATCGAGGCCGAGCAGGCGCTGCTCGGCGCCATCCTCGTCAACAACGATGCCTTCTACCGCGTCTCCGACTTCCTCAAGGCCGGCCATTTCTACGAGCCGCTGCACCGGAAAATCTTCGAGGTCGCAGCCGAGCTCATCCGCATGGGCAAGGTGGCGACGCCGATCACGCTGAAAACCTTCCTGCCGGCCGACGAGAAGGTCGGCGACATGACGGTGGCGCAATATGTGGTTCGTCTGGCGGTCGAAGCCGTCACCGTCGTCAACGCCACAGACTATGGCCGCGCCATCTACGATCTGGCCACGCGCCGGGCACTGATCACCGTCGGCGAGGACATGGTCAACATCGCCTATGACGCGCCGGTCGACATGGCGCCGTCCGAACAGATCGAGGATGCCGAGCGGCGGCTGTTCGAACTGGCCGAAACCGGCCGCTACGACGGCGGCTTCGAGAGCTTCACCGACGCGGTCAAGACCGCCGTCGACATGGCCAACGCCGCCTATATGCGCGACGGCCATTTGTCGGGCCTCGCCACCGGCATGCGCGATCTCGACCGCCGCATGGGTGGCCTGCAGGCGTCGGATCTGATCATCATTGCCGGCCGTCCGGGCATGGGCAAGACATCGCTAGCCACCAACATCGCCTTCAACATCGCCGAGATGTATGAGCCGGCGCAACAGGCCGACGGCTCGTTCAAGGCAGCCAATGGCGGCGTCGTCGGCTTCTTCTCACTGGAAATGTCGTCCGAGCAGCTCGCCACCCGCATCATTTCCGAACAGACGGAAATTTCGTCGTCAAAAATCCGCCGCGGCGAGATTTCAGAGATGGATTTCGAAAAGCTGGTCGCCTGCTCGCAGACCATGCAGAAGATCCCGCTGTTCATCGACCAGACCGGCGGTATCTCGATCGCGCAGCTGTCGGCGCGGGCGCGGCGGCTGAAGCGTCAGCGCGGCCTCGACCTCATCGTCATCGACTATATCCAGCTGATGCAGGGGTCGAGCGCGAAATCGTCGCAGAACCGGGTGCAGGAAATCACCGAGATCACCACCGGCCTCAAGGCGCTGGCCAAGGAACTCTCCGTTCCGATCATCGCGCTGTCGCAGCTGTCGCGTCAGGTCGAAAGCCGCGAAGACAAACGCCCCCAGCTGTCCGATCTTCGCGAATCCGGCTCGATCGAGCAGGACGCCGACGTGGTGATGTTCGTCTACCGCGAGGAATATTATCTGAAGAACCGCGAACCGAAGCCCGGCACCGACGAATACATCAAGTGGGAACACGAGATGAACGAGATGCGCGGCAAGGCCGAAGTCATCGTCGCCAAGCAGCGCCACGGCCCGACAGGTTCGGTGAGCCTCGCCTTCCATGGCGAGTTCACACGGTTTTCCGACCTCGCCGAAGAGCATCATATTGCGGAGAGGTTCGAGTAGCTTTTTGGCCTACCGCAGCGCTCCGTCACACCCCCCTCTGGCCTGCCGGCCATCTCCCCCGCAAGGGGGGAGATCAGCAGCTTTGCGGATGGCGCTCATCTTGCGACGTTGGCGATTGGCGAAAGCAGCGACGATAGCCAATCTCCCCCCTTGCGGGGGAGATGTCCGGCAGGACAGAGAGGGGTGTGCAGGATCACCCTCCTTCGGTCATTTGCAGGCAGCATCACTCCATGGCTAAATCGCGCGTCCAGTTCATCTGCCAGAATTGCGGGTCGGTGCATCAGCGCTGGGCCGGTAAATGCGATGCCTGCGGCGAGTGGAACACACTCGTCGAGGAAGGCACGTCCGGCGGCATCGGCTCGGGACCGGCCAACACGCGAAATGCGCGCAAGGGCCGCGCCGTGGTGCTGACCAGCCTGTCCGGTGACATCGAGGATGCGCCGCGGATCATCTCCGGCATTGGCGAACTCGACCGCGCCACCGGCGGCGGTTTCGTGCGCGGCTCGGCGCTGCTGGTCGGCGGCGATCCCGGCATCGGCAAGTCGACGCTGCTTACCCAGGCCGCAGCAGCATTGGCGTCAAAAGGCCACCGCATCGTCTATGTCTCGGGGGAAGAGGCTGTCGCGCAGATCCGGCTGCGGGCGCAGCGGCTTGGCGTCGCCGACACGCCGGTCGAACTTGCCGCCGAGACCAATGTCGAGGATATCCTGGCAACAATAGCCGATGGCAGAAGGCCGGACCTCGTCATCCTCGATTCCATCCAGACGCTGTGGACCGACATGGCCGACTCGGCGCCCGGCACCGTCACCCAGGTGCGCGCCTCGGCGCAAGCGATGATCCGCTACGCCAAATCCACCGGTGCTGCCATCGTGCTGGTCGGCCATGTCACCAAGGAAGGCCAGATCGCCGGTCCGCGCGTCGTCGAGCACATGGTCGACGCCGTTCTCTATTTCGAAGGCGAAGGCGGCCATCACTACCGCATCCTGCGCACGGTGAAGAACCGTTTTGGGCCGACCGACGAGATCGGCGTCTTCGAGATGTCGGACAAGGGCTTGCGCGAGGTCGCCAATCCGTCGGAGCTGTTCCTCGGCGAACGCCACGCAAAATCGCCGGGTGCCGCGGTATTTGCCGGCATGGAAGGGACACGTCCGGTGCTGGTCGAGATCCAGGCACTGGTGGCGCCGTCCACATTGGGCACGCCGCGCCGTGCCGTCGTCGGCTGGGACGGCGCACGGCTGTCGATGATCCTTGCCGTGCTCGAAGCCCATTGCGGCGTGCGCTTCGGCACCCACGATGTCTACCTCAACGTCGCCGGCGGCTACCGGATTTCCGAGCCGGCGGCCGATCTGGCGGTTGCCGCTGCACTGGTTTCGTCGCTCACCGGTCTTGCCCTTCCCGCCGATTGCGTCTATTTCGGCGAAATCAGCCTGTCGGGCGCAGTGAGGCCGGTTGCGCATGCGCAGCAGCGCCTTAAAGAGGCCGAAAAGCTGGGTTTTGGAAGTGCGGTTCTGCCCTTGGGCAGCGAGGAGGTTGTCGGGGGGATCGGGGCCGGCGCTTTCCAGCCGACCGAACTTGCCGATCTCGTCGCACGCATAGCCGGCTCACGGCGCAGCCGTGTCGACGTGGAAGATTGACGCGGCTCGCCCGAGCCGTGAAAAGACAATCTGAGTGGGGCGAATGACATGCCGATTACGCTGCTGGACGGAATTCTCGTCGGCTTCACCCTGGTCTCGGCGATGCTCGCCATGGTTCGCGGCCTGTCACGCGAAATCCTGTCCGTCGTGTCCTGGGCGGCTGCCGCCGCGGCGGCATTCTTCTTCTACAAGCCGGTGCTGCCTTACGTTCAGCCCTATGTCGAAAGCGACAAGATCGCCATGGCGGCATCCGCCGGCATCGTCTTCCTCATCGCGCTGATCGTCGTTTCCGTCATCACCATGAAGCTTGCCGACTGGATCATCGATTCCAGGATCGGCGCGCTCGACCGTACGCTGGGCTTCCTCTATGGCGCCGCGCGCGGCGTCCTCGTCGTCGCCGTGGCGCTGCTGTTCTTCAACTGGCTGGCCGGCGCCAAGGCCCCTGCCTGGATCGCCAACGCCAAGTCGAAGCCGCTGCTCGAGACCATCGGCGCCAAGCTGGAAAGCCTGCTGCCCGAAGATCCGGAAAACGCCATCCTGAAGAAGCTCAATCCGAATCAGCCGGCAGCCGAGACGCCTCCGGCGGCCGATGCACCGGCGGCGGATGCTCCGGCAACCGGTGACGATACGCCGGCGCCCGACGACGAGACCGACGCTCCGGCCGATAACGCACCCGCGCCCGCTGCTCCGGCTCCGGCCGCGCCGGCAAACTGATACGGACGGATGGTGCCGGACAGGCGCCATCCCGGCAGTTCCGGCCTGACTACGTTGCTTTCGCGGCGCTATCGCACTATATGGCCATTTTAGCGGAGCTTGAGCCCCATGGCAGTTTCGAAGGCAGACGCGGACGACGTGCTTTCCGCCGAAGCAGACGATCATTTCCACGACGAATGCGGGGTGTTCGGCATTTTCGGCCGGCAGGACGCTGCGGCCATCGTAACGCTAGGCCTGCATGCGCTGCAGCATCGCGGCCAGGAAGCGGCCGGCATCGTCTCCTATGACGGCACGCAGTTCCATGTCGAACGCCATGTCGGCCTGATCGGCGACACCTTCACCAAGCAGCACGTCATCGACAGCCTGCAAGGCAACCGTGCCATCGGCCACACGCGCTATGCCACGACCGGCGGCGCCGGCATGCGCAACATCCAGCCCTTCTTCGCCGAACTCGCCGATGGCGGCTTTGCCGTCGCCCATAACGGCAATCTCACCAACGCCATGACCGTGCAGCGCGCGCTGCAGAAGCAGGGCGCGATCTTCTCGTCGACCTCCGACACCGAGACGCTGCTGCATCTCGTTGCCACCAGTAAGGAACGCGATTTGAATTCGCGCTTCATCGACGCCGTGCGTCAGGTCGAAGGCGCTTTCTCGCTGGTCGCGATGACCTCCAAGAAGATGATCGGCTGCCGCGATCCGCTCGGCATCCGCCCGCTGGTGCTCGGCGACCTGGACGGCGCCTGGATCCTGGCCTCCGAAACCTGCGCGCTCGACATTATCGGCGCCCGCTTCGTGCGCGACCTGAAGCCCGGCGAAATGGTCGTGGTGACCTCGAAGGGCATCGAGAGCCTGTTCCCCTTCGAGCCGCAGAAGACCCGCTTCTGCATCTTCGAATATGTCTATTTCGCCCGCCCGGACTCCTCGGTCGAAGGCCGCAATGTCTACGAAGTGCGCAAGCGTATCGGCGCCGAATTGGCGCAGGAAAGCCCGGTCGAGGCCGATATCGTCGTGCCGGTGCCGGATTCCGGCACGCCGGCGGCAATCGGCTTCTCCCAGGCGGCAGGCATCCCCTTCGAACTCGGTATCATCCGCAACCACTATGTCGGCCGAACCTTCATCCAGCCCGGCGATTCGATCCGCCATATGGGCGTCAAGCTCAAGCACAACGCCAACCGCCGGATGATCGAGGGCAAGCGCGTGGTGTTGGTCGACGATTCGATCGTGCGCGGCACCACCAGCCAGAAAATCGTGCAGATGGTGCGCGACGCCGGCGCCAAGGAAGTGCATATGCGCATCGCCTCGCCGCCGACCAGCGCGTCGTGCTTCTACGGCGTCGACACGCCGGAGAAGTCGAAGCTTTTGGCATCGCGCATGTCGATCGAGGAAATGGCCGAGTTCATCCGTGTCGATTCGCTCGGCTTCCTCACCATTGACGGGCTCTACCGCGCCGTCGGCGAAGCCAGCCGCGACAATGAGCAGCCGCAATTCTGCGACGCCTGTTTCACCGGCCAGTACCCGACCCGCCTGCTCGACTTCGAAGGTCACGACAATGTGCGCACGCTGTCGCTGCTGGCGAACAACGGGGCGTAAAGCCCAACTGCTATCCTTGAAAGCGCTCGCATGACCCTCGACCTCTCCGGCCGCGTCGCGGTCGTTACCGGCGCCTCGCGCGGCATCGGCTACTTCATCGCCAAGGAACTTGCCGCCGCTGGGGCCCATGTCATTGCGGTAGCCCGGACCGTCGGCGGGCTGGAAGAACTCGACGACCAGATCAAGGCCGAGCGCGCGAAAACCGGCAAGGGCGAAGCGACGTTGGTGCCTCTCGACCTCTCAGACATGGCCGGCATCGACCGGCTGGGCGGCGCCATTCACGAGCGCTGGGGCAAGCTCGACATTCTGGTGGCCAATGCCGGTGTGCTCGGCGTCATCTCGCCGATCGGCCATGTCGAGGCCAAAACCTTCGAGAAGGTTATGACCATCAATGTCACCTCGACCTGGCGGCTGATCCGCTCGGTCGACCCGCTGCTCAGGCTGTCCGACGCCGGCCGCGCCATTCTCATGTCGTCCGGGGCCGCGCATTCGGCGCGCGCCTTCTGGGCGCCCTATGCGGCGTCGAAGGCGGCTGTGGAAGCCATGACGCGTTCCTGGGCGCATGAGACGCAGAGCCTGCCGCTCCGCATCAATGCGGTCGACCCCGGCGCCACCCGCACCGCCATGCGTGCGCAGGCCGCGCCCGGCGAGGATCCGGAAACGCTGCCGCACCCGTCAGAGGTGGCAAAACGCATCGTGCCGCTGGCGAGCCCCGAGATGAAAGAGACGGGGCTGATCTTCCAGGTCAAGAACAACCGCTTCGTCGCCTACCGGCAGCCGGAATAAACCGGGTTGTAGCGGGATTAAACAGGCCTCCAGTTACGTTTCTTCGAATGTAGGACATTCGAAACCGGAGGACCGACATGCGTAGACTTCTTCTCGTTGCCGCCGCCGCGATTGCCGCCACAGCCGGGGTGGCGCTGGCGCAAGACGCCAAGATGAGTTTCTTCGTCACCAGCGTCGGTTCCGGCAAGGGCGCCGATCTCGGCGGTCTCAAGGGTGCCGACGCGCATTGCGCCTCGCTGGCGGAAGCGGCTGGGGTTACCGGCAAGGAATGGCACGCCTATCTCTCGAGCGCCAATGTCGATGCGCGCGACCGTATCGGCAAGGGTCCCTGGGTCAACGCCAAGGGCGAGAAGATTGCCGATGACGTCGCCTCGCTGCACAGCAACGCCAACGCCATCAACAAGCAGACGGCGCTGACCGAGAAGGGCCAAGTGGTCAATGGCCGCGGCGACAAGCCGAACCGGCACGACATATTGACCGGCTCGAAGCCTGACGGCACCAAGCTCGCCGACCAGACCTGCGGCGACTGGACCTTGAGCGGCGCGGAGGGCGCGGCGATGATGGGCCATCACGACCGCACCGGCCTTGATGAGTCGGCGGCGGCGAAATCCTGGAACTCCTCGCATGCCTCGCGCGGCGGCTGCAGCCAGGAGGCGCTGAAAGGCACCGGCGGCGACGGCCTGTTCTACTGCTTTGCGACGAACTGAGAGACGTCTGGGGAGCGGTTCGTTCACGGGTCTGTGATGATCCGGCAGGTCCCTCCCCCCTCGCCCTGCTTTCGCCATCAGCCGGGAGTTGCTAGGGTCGACCCGACTCCGACACCCAGCAAAGCGAGGAATTCCCATGGCTGCTCCCAGCGTAGCATTGGTCTGGTACCTGGTGATCGCCGGCCCGCAAGGCGGCATGGTGGTGCTGCCCAGCACCTTCGACACCCGCGAACAGTGCACAAACGCGATTACCGAATATCAGAAGCAGCCGACGCCGGCCGGCTGGGCGGTCAACTGCGTGCCGAGCGCCTCGCCTTTCACCGATGAGGGTGATGCGGAAGAGCCGGCGGCGCAGTAGCGTAGTCTCCCCCCTCGAGGGGGAGATGGCCGGCAGGCCAGAGGGGGTCGCCTCGCGTAGAGTGCCAACCTCCTTCCGCACAAAGGGCGTCGCGTCCAGTCGGCCCGACCCCCTCTGTCGCCTTCGGCGACATCTCCCCCTCAAGGGGGGAGATCAGGCGCGCGCACTCACCGTCAGCTCCGGCTTGCTGTTGATGGTCTGGAACACCACGCAATAGCGTTCGGTCAGCTTGATGAGCGAATCGATGCGCGCCTGCGGCTCATCCGTGTCGAGGTTGAAATTCAGCCGGATGGCGCGAAAGCCCACGGGGGCGTCCTTGGCCACGCCCAGCGTGCCGCGAAAATCGAGATCGCCTTCGGCCTCGACAGTCGCCGCGCCGAGTTTGAACTCTAGTGCGGTGGCCACCGCCTTCAGCGTCACCCCGGCGCACGCCACCAGCGCCTCCAAAAGCATATCGCCCGAACACGATTCGAGCCCGGAACCGCCGGTCGCCGGATGCAGGCCCGCCACCGCCAGCGCCCTGCCCGTCTCGACCTTGCAGGCAATGGACTGGTCGTCGATGGAGCCTTTGGCGCGAAGCGTGATCAGCGCTCGCGAGGAATCGTCGCGATAAGCCTCCTTGATCGGCGCCTGCATGGCTTTGAGTGCGGTGGCATCCATGTTGCATTCCTTTCAGGTCCTTCGCACTTTGATAGCACTGATATGCCGGCGAGACAGCGCCCCCCTCTGGCCTGCCGGCCATCTCCCCCGCACGGGGGGAGATGGCCGCTTCGCCGATAGCGCTTTCTACGCCGGCGATTAGCGAAGGCGGTCGCGACATCCAATCTCCACCCCTGTGGGGGAGATGTCCGGCAGGACAGAGGGGGGCTGAAGGAATGCTACCTCACGAAGAGTTACTTTGACTTCGACCGCCCCAGCCATACCTAAGCAGAGTCATTCCCGCGGAGACATCATGCCGTTCAAGCTGAAACTGATCTCGCTTACCCTGTTGGTGCTTGCAGCCTTCGCGCAGCCAGTCCTCGCCGAAACGCCCGAGCGCCCCGCCCCTGCCGGCGGCGTGCTGTCGCTGCTGCCGGCACCGCAGACGACCAGCGATTCAATCACCATTGCCGGGCGCAAGCTGGACTATCAGGCTAAGGCCGGCACGCTGTCGCTGCTATCCGGCAAGGGCGAGGTCACCGCGGAAATCTTCTATGTCGCCTATACGCTGCCGCCACTGGCGGGCGCGGAGAAGGCTCGCCCCATCACCTTCGTCTTCAATGGCGGCCCGGGCGCGGCATCCGCCTATCTGCATCTCGGCGCACTCGGCCCGCGTGTCGTCGCGACCGGCGCCGATGGCCAATTCCTGCCGCCGCCGCAAAAGCTGATCGACAATCCCGACAGTTGGCTCGACATGACCGACCTCGTCTTCGTCGATCCGGTCGGCACCGGCTACAGCCGCGAGGCCCCCGGCCAGGACACGAAAGATTTTTGGGGCGTCAGCCAGGACGCCAGTTCGATCGGCGCTTTCATCCGGCTCTATCTCGCCCAGAACGGCCGCACCGGATCGCCGCTCTTCCTCGCCGGCGAAAGCTATGGCGGGTTCCGCGCGGCACTTCTCGCCAGGACCCTGCAGGAAGATGTCGGCCTGAGCCCCAACGGCATCGTACTGATCTCGCCTGCACTGGAGTTCACGCTGGTGCTGCCCGACGAATTCCAGCCACTGCATTGGGCGCTGGAACTGCCCTCGCTGGCGGCGGTGCGCCTGCGCAGCGAAGGCCTCAGCGGCGAAGCACTGCGCGAAAAGCTCGCCGAGGTCGAAAAGTATGCGCTGGGCGACTACCTCACGGCTCTGACCGGCGGGCTGGAACAGGGCGGGCGGCTGGCCAGCCAGCGCGTGGCCGAGATCACCGGCCTGCCGCTCGACCTCGTGCAACGCAATTTCGCCCGCATCCCGACCGCCCTGTTCGCGCGCGAATTCCAGCGCCCCAGTGGAAAAGTGCTCAGCCCGTATGACGGCACCATCGCCACCAGCGACATCGCCCCGGAGAGCGCCCGCAGCGCCGGCCCAGATCCGGTGCTCGACCGCAGCGTGCCGGCGCTGACCTCGGCCTTTGTCGGTTATGCGCGCGACGAGCTGAATTTTCGCACCGATGTCAGCTACAGGTTGCTCAATGGCGATGTGACCCACGCCTGGGACTATGGCGGCTCGCGGCAAGGCTATGCCGGGGTGATGGACGATCTGCAGCGGGCGCGCTCGCTCAACCCGGGGCTCGGCGTGGTGATCGTCAACGGCGACACCGATCTGGTCACTCCCTATCTGGCCTCACGCTATCTGGTGAGCCAAATCCCGACGCTCGGCGGGGCAAAACCTATCCGTCTCGACGTCATCGAGGGCGGCCACATGATGTATCTCAGGCCGGGCGGCCGGCGCGCCCTGAAGGAGGCCGCTTCGGAGCTCTACCAGGCAACACAGTGAACGGCGTGCCCACGCTGTCGGCCAGGCTGCGCCAACGCAAGCTTGCCACTGGCGTAGCGCCCCGCAGGCTTTCGCCCGTATAGCCTGCAATGGGAGCCTGTTGGGGCAGGCTTCTTCTTCGTCCTCTTGACAGCGCCGGACACGCCGCATGGCCGATATTGCCATTCTGGAAACCCGCGAAAGGGTGCTTGCCGGCATCCTGTTCACCGGCTGCGCCTATTTCCTGTTTTCGACGCAGGACGCCGCGATCAAGCTTCTGGTCGTCGGCATCAGCGTCTGGCAGATCATGTTCTTCCGCTCGATCGCTGTGCTTATCGGCTGTGCTGCAATCGGCGGACCGCCCATCTTTGCCGACACAATGCGCTCGCCCATCGTGCGGCCGATGCTGGTGCGCAGCGCCTTCACGCTCGGCGCCTGGCTCTGCTACTACAACGCGGCCCGCTCCCTGCAGCTGGCCGAACTCACCACCATCTATTACGCCGCCCCGATCATCGTCACCGTGCTGTCGGTGGTGATGCTTGGCGAAAAGGTGCCGCTGTTGCGCTGGCTGGCGGTGTTCATCGGCTTCGTCGGCGTCTTCATCGCCTGTGATCCCACTCGTCTCGGCTTGTCCGTGCCGATGCTCTTGGTACTGGCTGCGGCAGTGCTGTGGGGCATTGCCGTGGTGCTGTTGCGCAAGACGGCGCTGGCCGAGCGCACGCTGATCCAGCTTGTGCTCAACAATTTCTACTTCCTGGTGTTTTCCGCGGTGCCGGCGCTGTTGGTCTGGCAGATGCCGGACTGGCGCCAGTTGCTGCTTTTGATCAGCGTCGGCGCGCTCGGCGGCGTGGCGCAATTTATGCTGTTCGAAGGCATGAAGCGGGCGCCGGTGTCGATCGTGGCACCGTTCGAATACACCTCATTGGTCTGGGCCTTCGGGCTCGGCTTTGCGATCTGGGGCGACGTGCCGCGTCGCGAGGTGTTTCTGGGGGCGGCGTTGATCGTCGGCGCCGGCCTGCTGATCATCGGCAACGAGCATTTCCGCAAGCGGCTATGAGTACCCCCGTACTGACAGCATGGTGGCAGGAGAAGACGGATAGGCTGCTGAGATGACGGAAGCGCTCGACGGCCCAGGCACCACAGATACCGCTGCCGAGCGTACGCTCGGCATTATGCTGGTGGCGGCCTCGGCGGCTTTCTTCGCCCTCACCGGCGTGCTGACCAAATCGATCCACGCCGACCCGCTGACCATCACCTGCTGGCGCGGCTTTGTCGGCGCGATCCTGATCACCTTCTATGTGCTGTGGCGCCGGCGCCGCTCCGGCGGGCCGGAAAGCTTGCGGCTTGGCTGGCGCGGCTGGCTGCTGGCCCTCGAGGGCGCCGCGGCCAGCATCGCCTTCATCTCGGCGTTCAAATTCACCTATGTCGCCAATGTCACGGTCATCTACGCCACCGCGCCTTTCATCACCGCGCTGCTCGCCTTCGTGCTGGTGCGCGAGCCGTTCCGGGCGCAGACGCTTGCCGCCGCCGCCGTTTCGCTGTGCGGCGTAGCGATCATGGTCGGCTCCGGCTTCGGCAGCGGTCATCTGTTTGGCGATGGGCTCGCGCTGCTGATGACCGCCGGCAGTGCGCTCTACATGATCATGGTGCGCGCCTTCCGCGACACGCCGGTGGTGTGGGCGGGCGCAGTCTCGGCGCTTCTGCTGTTCGTGCTCGGCTGGTTCGTCACCGACCCCCTGGCGATTTCTGCTCGCGACGCCGTGCTGCTCGTCGCCTTCGGAGGATCGTTCGCAGCGGCGTCGATCCTGTGGACGGAAGGCTCGCGGCTGGTCCCGGCGCCTGAGTCCGGCCTTCTCGGTGCCGCCGAAGTGCCGTTTGCGATCCTGTTCGCCTTCCTGTTCCTCGGCGAGATCGCGCCGGCCGCCAGCCTGATCGGCGGCGCCATAGTACTCTGCGCGGTTTTCGCCCATGCGGGGCGCGACTGGCTGGCTGCGAGAAAAAGTGCGGCAACCCAATAATTATTTTCCAAGTCATGGAACCATCATGCGGATCAGGCAGTTTTATGTGCGACGGGTCACCCCCCAAGTCCCCCCAAACCCCTCGACCCGTCCTCCTCAAAGCCGACCGTAAAGGTCGGCTTTTTCTTTGGACATCAGCCGGCAAAGCCGGGCAAGGCGAGGTTGTCGCTGAGCAGGATGGCAAGATCGCGCGCCGGCCGCTCGGCGCCCTGGCCGAGTTTTATCGCGAATTGCGCTGTCGGCACCGGCGGCAGGGCGAATTCGCGCGGTGCTTCGGCAATGCCTGAATGGGCAAAGCGGGCGGTGCGCAAGGTCAGCGCGATGCCGGCATTGACCGCCGTACGCAAGCCGGCAAGGCTGGCGCTGCCGGCGGCGATGCGGTAGCGGCGGCCGGCAGCATCGAGGGCCGCGAGTGCTGCTTCGCGAAAGCCGCAATAGGGGTCGAGCAGCGCCAGCGGCAATTCCTCTTCCCGCACGGCAAGCCCTTTTTGCGAGCACAGCCACAGCATCGGCTCACTGAACAGCCCGACTTCGTCATTGGCCGGCGTCTTGCGCATGACAACGGCCAGATCGAGCTGCCCGGCCTGCAGCGCCTCGCCAAGCTCGGCCGAACGGCCAACGCGGAGTTCGACCCTGACGCGCGGATGGCTGGTCGCGAAGGCGCGCAGCAGCTCCGGCAGGCCGCTATCGGCGAAATCCTGTGTCGTGCCGATGGCGACGCGACCAGCGGCACGCGCGCCCTTGAGCGCCAGCCAGGCCTCGCTGTGCACGGCAAGAATGCGGCGGGCATGACCGACAAGATCCTCGCCGGCCGGCGTCAGCCCGCGCCCGCGCCCCTGCGCCACCAGCAGCGGTTCGCCGACGATCTCCTCCAGACGCTGCATCTGCGCGGTCACCGCCGAGGGCGAGCGGCCGACAACAGACGCAGCCTGAGCCAGCGAGCCGCCATCGACAAAGGCAAGGAAGGTCTTGAGCAGATCGGGATCGAGAGCTTGCATACTTCGATAATACAGAACCTTTTGTTCGAAACAATTCGATTTTTTTGATTTAAAGACGGTGGCACTGTCTCTCCAACGGCAAACAGACGCCGCTCAAACGAAGGAGAGAAAAATGCCCATCATCAACATCAGCGTCACCGGCAAACCCGACGCCAAGCTGTCCGCCACAATCGCCAAGGAAATCACCGGCCTGACCGCAACCCATCTGCGCAAGGACCCGACGATCACCGCCGTCGCCGTCACCTATGTCGACCCGCAGCATTGGTTCGCCGGCGGCAAATCGCTGGCGGAGCATGGCGCCAACACCTTCTGGCTCGACATCAAGGTGGTCGACGGCACCAACACCAAGCTGGAACTGGAGGCTTATCTGAAGGCGATCTTTGAGGCCTTTGGTAAGTTGCTGGGTGGTGTGCACGAGGAAAGCTATGCCTTCGTGCATGAAGTCCCGGCCGCTGCTTACGGTTATGGCGGCAAGTCGCAGGAGTTCCGGTTCATCAGTGGGCGGCTGAAGGCCACGGCCTGATTGCTACCCAGCGGGAGGATGAAGCCTTGTATCAAGCGCGAAATCCTCCCGGAGATGCAAGCTATAAAGGCCTGCCGCCCGGTTGGGATCGAACAGCAGGTTCCAGCTGTGCTGGGATACCGCGCTGGGGATCAGAAAGAACGGATGCTTTGCCAGCAGACCATCGCCGAACTGCTGCTGTCCCGCGCCTGGGATGCCGGGACGCAGCCAGTTCGCGTTCGGAATATCGTCGGTTTGGACCACATAAATCTCTGATGGATCGACGATGTCGAATGCCGTCAGCACGTGAGGGACAGCATCCAGCGTGCGAAACCCCTTGTGGACCGCCACCTCCAAGATGGCGGTCGATGGGTCGATGGACGCATATACGGCTCTGATCCCTTTGCTGTTCCACCTTCCCCCAAGCTTGAAGGCTCCTTCGCCACTGTCCCAGCTCGCCTTGAAGCGTCTGTGATCAAGCCTCCAGCCCAACAACTGCCCTGTTCCGAGGGAGCCCGGCAAAGGCGTCACGCGTAGACACCATAGTCGAGCCGCTCAAGAAACTCCTGCACAAGCGCAGTGCCCGCCGCCGTGGCCAGCAGATCAATCGGCCGGCGATTGTCCAAACCCATGGCAGACTCGATCATCCATTTTTCCGCGTCTTCCTGAGTCCCGAGCACGGACGTGGCCTTTGTCAGGAGCTTGGCGAAGTTCCAGGTTCTGGAACCTTGCTCCCGACTGAGGGTCTTGGAGTGATCCGATTTGTGCCGCTGAAATGTCCGCTCGCTCATGCCGAATGCGGTCTCAAACGCATCGGCGGGATCAATGACCATCAGATGCCTGACGAGGCTTTCGAGCGCCTGGCCCGGAATTCCATGCAGGATCATTTCATGTGCCTCAAGAGGACTGGCTACCGAGAATCCAAGAACCTTCCGTCCACCAAACAGGTCGACCATTCGTTCGAACTCCGGCTCCATATGTGGTGCCTCGGCAAAACCCAGCGGGGAACTGGCCATATTACCTCTCCGTCACGTGTCGCTTTTATTTACGACACGTGTCGCAACATTTCAAGGCCTGCGTTTGGGTCATTGCCTGGTGAGGTCAGGTGGAACACCGCTCCCTCGCACCCGCGCATTGACCTTGCTCCCCATTGCGCTACCCTCTGCTCTCGAAGCGGACGAAGAGCCGCATACCGGACCGTTGGGAGAGACGCGGCATGATCCTGACACTGGCGCTGCTTGCAGGCCTCGTGCTGGCCTGGCTGCTGATTGGCGCTATCGAGACGTTTCGTCTCGACCTGCGCTTTACCCAGGCGCTACTCTATGTGCCGTTCAAGCTCGCCTACCGGATCGAGGACCGGCGCATCCGCATTGCCCGCAACGCGCCGACGCCAGTGATCTATGTGGTCTCGCACCAGTCGCGCTTCGAGCCGGCGCTGATGCTGTCGCTGCTGCCCGACGACACGCTGCACATTCTCGACGAGGCCTCGGCGCGCTCGCCCTGGCTGGAGCCATGGCGCGAGCTTGGCCGCACCATCGCCTTCAACGCCGAGCATCTCTTCGTCAGCCGGCGGCTGGTCAGGGTGCTGAAGGGTAAAGGCCGGCTTGCCGTCTATCTGCCCGATGACGTCGAGCCCGATGTGAAGGCGTTTCGCCTGTTCCGCGCCGTCACCCGCATCGCCATGCAGGCTGACGCCCGCATCGTGCCGATCTTCGTCGCCGGCGCGCGCGACCTGCCGGTTTCTCTGACGCCAAAGGATCGGGCGCCCCGCCACTGGTTCCCAAAACTCTCGATCAGCGTGCTGGAGCCGATGACGGTTGCCGAACTGGTGGCGCGCAACCCCGACCAGGCTTCCAACACAAATGCGTTGTTCGACCGCATCGCCGAGGCGCGGCTTTATGGCAGCAACCTCGATCGCGGCCTGTTCCTGGCCATGCGCGATGCCGCCGATCGCACCGGCGCCTCGCATCCGATCATCGAGGATGTGATCAGCGGCTCGCTCAGCTATCGAAAGATGTTCATCGGCGCGCGCGTTCTCGGCCGCCGTTTCGAGGCTATAACGTCACCCGGCGAAGCGGTCGGGGTGTTGCTGCCCAACGCCAATGGCGTGGTGCTGTCCTTCGTCGGCCTGCTCTCGGCAGCCCGTGTGGCGGCGATGATCAACTACACGGCAGGGCCGGCCAGCGTCACCGCCGCGGTGCGCACCGCAGTCATCCGAACGGTGGTTTCCTCGCGCGCCTTCGTCGAGAAGGCGGCGCTTGCCGACATCATCGCCGCGGTCGAGGCCGGCGGCGCCAAAATGCTGTGGCTGGAGGATGTGCGCGCAAGCGTCACCACACTGGAGAAACTCGCAGCAGCCGCGCTGTGGCGCTTCCCGCTGCAGCGGCAGGATGCGGCCAAGCCGGCGGTAATCCTGTTCACCTCAGGCTCGGAAGGCACGCCCAAGGCCGTGGTGCTGTCGCATCGCAATCTCCACGCCAACGCCATGCAGGCCGAGGCGCGCATTACCATTTCGCCGTCCGACATCCTGCTCAACGTGCTGCCGGTTTTTCACTCTTTCGGCCTGACCGGCGGTACCATCCTGCCGCTGGTGACCGGGGTGAAACTGTTCCTCTACCCCTCGCCGCTGCACTACAAGATCATCCCGGAGATCGCCCGCAAGGTGAAGCCGACCATCATGTTCGGCACCGACACTTTCCTTGCCAACTATGCCCGCACCGCCAAGGATGGCGATTTCTCCAGCCTGCGCTTCGTCGTCGCCGGCGCGGAAGCGGTGAAGCCGGAGACGCGGCGCGTTTATCGCGAGCGCTTCGATGCCTCGATCATCGAGGGGTTCGGGCTGACGGAGGCCGCTCCCGTCGTCGCCGTCAACACCGCCATCCATGGTCGCGACGGCACGGTCGGACGGCTGTTGCCGGCGATGCGCATGAAGCTCGAACCGGTCGAGGGTATCGAGGGTGCCGGCCGCCTGTGGCTCGACGGGCCGAATTTGATGATGGGCTACATGACCGCTGACCGGCCCGGCGAATTGCAGCCGCTGGACGGCTGGCACGACACCGGCGACATCGTCTCGGTCGACCGCGAAGGCTTCATCACCATTCGCGGCCGGGCAAAACGCTTCGCCAAGATCGCCGGCGAGATGGTGTCGTTGGGCGCCGTCGAGATGCTGGTGCAGTCGCTGTGGCCGGAAGAGCGCCACGCCGCGGTGGCGGTGCCGGACAAGAGGCGCGGCGAGCGCATCGTGCTGGTCACCACCGCCGACGACGCCGATCCGGAAGAACTGCGCGCCTTCGGCAAGAAGGCAGGTGCGGCCGAACTGATGGTGCCCAACGACATCGTCAAGGTCGGGGAGATCCCGGTGCTGGGTTCCGGCAAGACGGATTATGTCTCGACGCGGAACCTGGCGATCGAGAAGCTGGGGCTGGGCCTGGCGGCTTAGCGTATCTCCCTCCTTGAGGGGGAGATGGCCGGCAGGCCAGAGGGGGTCGCCTCGCGTGAAGCGCCGACGTCCTCTTCGCTCAAACGAGGTCGCGTCCGGGGCGTACCGACCCCCTCTGTCGCCTTCGGCGACATCTCCCCTCAAGGGGGGAGATAACAACTACCCAATATCCGACGGCGGCACTTTTTCGCCCTCGCGCTTGGCGCGCTTCGAATACGCCCGCACGCTGAAAGGCAGGAAGATGAGATAGCCTGCGACAGAGGCGGTCAGCGTGTACCAGGGATAGGTCATCAACAGCAGGACGTAGAGAACGACCGCCAGGATGATCGGCAGCACCTTGTCGCCCGGCACTTTCAGGCTTTTGCCGGAATAGACCGGCAGCCGGCTGACCAGCAGGAAAGCGACCAGCACAGTGAAGCCGGTGGCGACGAATGCCGTCAGGCGGTCCGGCTCGAGACCGAGCCGCAGGAAGGACAGATAGAGCGGCAGCATGACCAGCACGGCGCCGGCCGGCGCCGGCACGCCGACGAAGTATTCGCTCTGCCAGATCGGCCGGTCATGGTCTCCGTCGAGCACGTTGAAGCGCGCCAGCCGCAGGCCACAGGCGATGGTGAACAGAAGGGCTGCGATCCAGCCGAATGAGCCGGCGCGGTCGAGCAGGAAGGCATAGAGCACCAGTGCCGGTGCGACGCCGAAATTGACGATGTCGGCCAGCGAATCCATCTGCGCGCCGAATTTGGATGTCGCCTTCAACATGCGCGCCAGGCGCCCGTCTATGCCGTCCAGGAAGGCGGCGAGCAGCACCATCACCACGGCCGGCTCGAAACGGCCCTCGAAGCCGAAGCGGATGCCGGACAGGCCGGCGCAGATGGCAAGTACGGTGACCAGATTGGGCAGCACCATGCGCATCGGAATTTCGCGGATGCGCGGGCCGCCGCTGCCATGGGCCTCGAACTTTTTGAACGGCGCGCCCACCGCTTACGAAATCCTGACGAGCGGGGTTGCGGCGACGCCGCCGAATTCGGCGAGCACGGTTTCACCTCCGACCGCCGTCTGGCCGACGGCGACGCGCGGCACCGCGGTCGACGGCAGGAAGACATCGACGCGCGAGCCGAAGCGGATCAGGCCAAAGCGTTCGCCGACGGCAATGGAGCCGCCGGTCTCAGCCCAGCAGACGATGCGGCGTGCCACCAGGCCGGCGATCTGCACGGCGACAACGATGCCGTTGGGACTGTCTATGACCAGCCCGTTGCGCTCGTTCTCCGAGCTTGCCTTGTCGAGTTCGGCATTGAGGAACTTGCCCGGCCGGTGCTCGATTTTGGTGATGCGGCCGCGCACCGGAGCGCGGTTCACATGGCAGGAGAAGACATTCATGAACACCGAGATGCGGGTCATCTCGGTGTTGCCGAGGCCAAGCTCGCGCGGCGGCACGGCCGGGCCGACCGCCGAGATGACGCCGTCGGCGGGACTGACCACCAGCCTGTCATCGACCGGGGTGACACGCTCGGGGTCACGGAAGAAATAGACGCACCAGGCGGTCAGGATCAGGCCGATCCAGAACAGCACCGAGGAGAAATAGCCGAGGAACAGCGTGCCCGCACCAAAGGCGGCAATGAACGGATAGCCCTCGCGATGGATCGGAACGAAGGCATTCTTGATCGAATCGACGAGGCTCATCGGATGGGGCTCATGGGATGGGGGCGGTCCCTGTTTCAGGTCCGGCCTCAATACCGGAAAGGCTCCGCGGCCGCAACGCAACATTGGGCAAGGCCGCATCGGCCGCAGCCGGCAGGAACGGTCACGTGCTTGCCTGCCGGCGGCTTTGCCGCCAGAGTTCATACCGCCGCTGGCTCAGTGCGCGGCGAAAAGGCCGACCGCCCATGATGCCAAACACAGGCAAAGCGTACCTTGTTGCCATACGATTGGCAGCCATGGGTGCCGTTTTGACCGTATTCCTGGCAGCGAGCGACCACGCAGCGGCGCAAGGCAAGCCATCCTTCGATTGCGCCAAGGCCGCCAGCGTGGCGGAAAAGGCCATATGCGCCGATCCGACCCTGGCGCAGGCCGATGCCGACGTCGCGAAGAATTATGCCGCGCTGCTGAAGAGGCTCGATGCTCATGCCGGCAAGGCGCTGCGGGACGACCAAAGCGATTTCATCGCCTATCGCGATCAGATCGCCGGCTTCAACGAAAGTTCGCCCAAGAACCAACAGACTTTCGATCTCGGCGAATTCCTGCGCGACCGCGCAACCTTCCTGTCCGGCATACGCAAGCCCCCCGATGCAGGTTTGATCGGCACATGGAGCAGCGTGCGCGGCAGCGTCGACATCAAGGCTGTTGGCGGAGGCAAGGTCGAAATCTCGGAAGATGTCGTTTCCAATCCAGTCTCGGGAAGTGGGTCATGCGAGATCGACGGCACGGTCGAGGAGCGCAACACTCTGCGGCTGGTCGACCGTGCCGTCGACAACGACAACCCAACCGGTTTTGTCTTTACCTTCCGACGCGACGGCGATGCGCTTGTCGTCGAGCAGAGCGGCGCCGGCAAGGATGGCAGATCGGAGCCCCTGTCATGCGGTGCCAACGGCCATGCCGATGGCACGTTCTTCCTGACGGAGAAAAAGTAGGCTTGCTGTCGCTAACCCGCCGCAGCGGAGCGATCAAAGTGGGCATTGAGCTCGGCCATAGCGGCCTCAGCGAGGCTTTCATCATCCTTGCCGCGCAAGAGGACACCGCCGTTCCGCAACGATTGGAAAAGGAAGACTTGGCCTGATGCCAGCACCACCCAATTCACGATTGCTCCTTCCTCCTTCTGCACCACCGAATTCGCAGAAACGATGGCATCCGTCGGGTCGAAGCCTGCCTTGCGGAGCAGGAGGTCGACGGCGGCGGGAGCATGGTATTGTTCCGCCAGCTCAATGACCGCTGTGATCTCGGGCTCTTCAGCAATGCCAAGCTTGGCGCCAACTTTCGGGGCGTTAGCCGCTAGCGGGCTCTCGCCTGGCGGTATGACAAGCAACTCTTCTGGAGCGATGTACTCGTAGACCGTGACGTGTGTCTCCGTCGCACTGCATAGTCGGGTCTTCTTCGCGCTGGTCTGAAGTTGAAAAACCAGCTGTTTCTCTCCTTCTATGTTCAGCATCCTTGCCATGCCGAACGCGATTTTGATCTCGGGCGGCGCGATCTTGGCGCAGGCAAGGCCGGCCCCGACATCGCGCCAGCTCAAGATCATCTGGCCTGCCAAGTTGCCAACGGACTTATGAAGAAGCCTGCCTTCGCGCTTCGGATTGGCCATCACCAGCCGGTGTATGACGTCGTCGTAATCGTCACTATCGACAACTTGCAGATCAGGCCATGACGCGATCCAGCGCGCCAAAAGGTTTTCCATGGGCGCGGCCTCATCCGCAACGTAGAACGCATGATCAAGTGTATCGAGAAAATCATCCCGCCCGCCCTCGAAGCCCGTCTGCTGGGCGGCTTCGTTGGGATGGTCTGCAATCCAGCTGGACATCTTTTCCAAAGTCGCAAGCTGGCCCTTTGCGCCACAAGCAGTGAGTCCAGCTCGTGCGTTGGCAATCATGGCGCCGATTTCCTGCCCGGCATTGTGGATGAATTGACTATGGCCGCCGTTCTTTACCTCCGAAGAGTA
This sequence comes from Mesorhizobium sp. M0771, assembly GCF_040320155.1. NCBI lineage: Bacteria > Pseudomonadati > Pseudomonadota > Alphaproteobacteria > Hyphomicrobiales > Phyllobacteriaceae > Mesorhizobium > Mesorhizobium sp. M0771. The sequence continues at coordinate 119,759 of NZ_JAMYPC010000016.1, forward strand.
CGAGTCGGCATGAAGGACCTGCATCGCCTTGGTGTCGATTTCGGGATAACGATAGAGTCCTTTGGAAACCATCGCTGTGACGAATTGCATGACAGCGAAGACGAGAAAAAACGGCTCTTCATCAGGATCCTCGACGTTCGAACGCAGTACGACGACTGGCAACGGCAGGCCGAATTCCAACTGCTTTCCAGAATCTGATGCCGACTTCTCGGACGTTTTCTTGGATTTGCGGGAAAAGAAACCGAACATCGAAAATACTCTCTTGGTCGCAAAACTTGCGCGAACGGGTTATTTCCGACGCGACAATATCAGCTGCCCTCAAGGATTAAAGGCACTCTGATCCAGAGGCATCCGCACGATGGTTTGCCGAAATTGTCGACGGTGTCGGGGCGCCACAGATTCATACGTCCTTGGCAGGAAAGCGCTTCGCGACAATGCCGAATTGCGGCGAGTCGACAAACCAGGGTCAGAGATGCCATCCTCGAAATCAGTCGCCCTGAACGCCAAGGTCATTACAGAAGGCCTCGCTTTCGGAGAGTCTCCCCGCTGGCACGACGGACGCCTGTGGCTCTGCAACTGGGGAACCGGAGAGATCGTCGCGGTGGATGAGGACGGCGGGAACCAGGTGATGCTCACCGTGCCGGCCATCCTGCCCTATTCGATCGACTGGTTGCCGGATGGCCGATTGCTGATCGTCTCGGGTGGGGATGGCTTGTTGCTGCGGCAGGAGGCGGATGGAACGCTGGCCACCCATTCCGATCTTCGGTCGCTGTCAAACAGCCCGTGGAACGAGATCGTCGTCGACGGGCGCGGCAACATCTATGTCAATGGCGGCGGGTCGGCGCCTGCACCGGGCGAGCATTTCGGGCCCGGCACCATCGTGCTGATCACGCCGGACGGCTCGGTTCGACAAGTGGCCGAGAACATCGCTTTCGCCAACGGCATGGCGGTGACGCCGGACAACAGGACACTGATCGTGGCGGAGTCGCATGCCAACCGGCTGACCGCCTTCGATATCGCGGAGGATGGCGGGCTTTCCAACCGCCGGGTCTGGGCCGATCTCGATGGCTTTCCCGACGGCGTCTGCCTCGATGCCGAAGGAACTGCCTGGTATGCGGATGTTCCCAACAAACGCTGTGTGCGGGTGCGCGAAGGTGGCGAGGTGTTGCAGACAGTCGATGCCGATCGCGGCTGCTTTGCCTGCATGCTGGGCGGGCCGGATGGCACGACACTGTTCATCGTCGCCGCCGAATGGCGTGGTTTCGAGAACATGATCAGCGATGCCCGCACCGGCCAGGTGCTGAGCGTCGAGGCGCCAGCACCTGGCACGGGCTGGCCCTCCTACATCTCAGGCAGACGCTGATAGTTGGCGATATCGGCCTTCACACCCAGCCGGGCAATGGTCTCCTGCGGGTTGAAGCCCGCCCGCTCGTGGGCCGCCTTGACGATCGGCACGACATTGTCGACGGCCGCCTGGTTTTCCCATTCGACAATGGTGACCAGGTTGAACTCGCCCGGACCCGAAAATTGCTCGAGCACGAAATCCTGGACGAAGCCTTGCTGCAGGCGCAGCAGTTCATGCGTTGCCCTGACCTTGCGAAGGATTTCTTCACGGGCCTCGGCAGGAACGACGAATTTGTCGACCCTGAACACGGCTGCCTCGGCAAGTTTATCCATTTGAATCTGACTCCGTTCTTGAACGACTTGGGTTCGGTGGCTCAGGAACGGGTTTGCGATCTCAACTTAGGTTGAGGTCAAGGGGAAATTTTCGGTGGTGATGATGGCGACGACGCTGCATATCACCCCCCTTGAGGGGGAGATGGCCGGCAGGCCAGAGGGGGTCGGTTCGACTGGATGCGCCCCCCTTGCGACCGATGAAGGTTAGCGCTCCACGCGCTGCGACCCCCTCTGTCGCCTTCGGCGACATCTCCCCCTCAAGGGGGGAGATCGGCGCTCCGCCGCCTAGCTCACCTCCGAAGTCCGCCTGCGCACAACCACACCCAGCTCATCGCTCTCGCGTGCAACTCGAAGCCTCTCTTCGGCTTCTGTCGCTTCGCGCTGGCGGTCCCACATCGACGCGTAGAGGCCATGCTTTTGCATCAGCTCGGCATGGGTGCCGCGCTCGGCGATCTCGCCGTCCTTGAGCACGATGATCTCGTCGGCGGTGATCACCGTCGACAACCTATGCGCAATGACGATGGTGGTGCGGCCCTTGCTGACCAGGTCGAGGGCGGCCTGTATTTCCTGTTCGGTGTGGCTGTCCAGCGCCGAGGTCGCCTCGTCGAGCATCAGGATCGGCGGCGCCTTCAAAATCGTGCGGGCAATCGCCACGCGCTGCTTTTCGCCGCCCGACAGCTTTAGCCCGCGCTCACCGACCATCGAGCGATAACCTTCCGGCAGCCGTTCGATAAACGGGCCGATCTGGGCAAGCTCGGCGGCTTTCTGCATATCCTCTTCGCTGGCACCGATGCGACCGTAACGGATGTTGTAGGCGATGGTGTCGTTGAACAGCACGGTGTCCTGCGGCACCATGCCGATCGCGCCGCGCAGGCTCTGTTGGGTCACATCCCTGACGTCCTGGCCGTCGATCAGCACCTGACCACCCTGGACGTCGTAGAAGCGGAATAGCAGCCGCGAAATCGTCGACTTGCCGGCGCCGGACGGTCCGACAATGGCCACCGTCTTGCCGGCCGGCACCTCGAAGGAGACACCTTTCAGGATCTTGCGGTTGGGATCGTAGGCAAAATGCACGTCGCGGAACTCGACCTTGCCGGCTGTAACGGCCAGTGGCTTGGCATCCGGCTTGTCGGTGATTTCCTGCGGCACATCGAGCAGGTCGAACATTTGCTCGATGTCGGTCAGCCCCTGGCGGATTTCGCGGTAGATGAAGCCGATGAAATTGAGCGGCACCGCAAGCTGCATCAGCATGGCGTTGATGAAGACGAAATCGCCGACCGTCTGCGTGCCGGCCTGCACCTCCAGCGCCGACATGCACATGACGATGACGGTGCCGAGACCGAAGATGATGCCCTGGCCGAAATTCAGCCAACCGAGCGAGGTCCATATTCTGGTCGCCGCCATTTCATAGCGCGCCATCGAACGGTCGAAGCGCTCAGCCTCCATACCCTCGTTGTTGAAGTATTTGACGGTCTCGTAGTTGAGCAGCGAGTCGATCGCCTTGGTGTTGGCGTCGGTGTCGCTGTCGTTCATGTCGCGGCGGATCGAAATGCGCCAGTCGCTGGCGCGAACCGTGAACCAGACGTAGAGCCACACCGTGGCCGCCACCACGACCACATATTTCCAGCCATAGGTGTAGGCGAAGATGCCGGTGGTCAGCGCGAATTCGAGGATGGTCGGCGCCGTGTTCAGCATGATGAAGCGCACGATCGTCTCGATGCCCTTGGTGCCGCGCTCTATGATGCGCGACAGGCCGCCGGTGCGGCGCTCGAGGTGAAAGCGCAGCGACAGCTGGTGCATGTGAACGAAGGTGCGGAACGCGAGCTGGCGCACCGCATATTGGCCAACGCGGGCAAACAGCGCGTCGCGCAGCTGGTTGAAGCCAAGCTGCACCAGCCGCACGACATTGTAGGCGACGACCAGCATCACCGGCGCCAGCAGGAAAGATGGCAGCGGCGGCGGCGATTTGGCGTCGCCGGCCAGGGCATCCGTCGCCCATTTGAAGAAATAGGGCCCGGCAACCAGCGTCAGCTTGGCAACGACCAGAAGCAGCGTCGCCCAGGTGACGCGTGCCCTGAGATCGGGGCGGTCGGCCGGCCACATATAGGGCCACAGATTGCGCAAGGTGCCGAAGGTCGAGCTATCGGAAACGGTTTTTTCTGCCACTTTTCTTGCCTTTTGGTGAGAGATCAGCGGCCGGAGCAGCAGGAATTGACGAGTGCGGTCAGCGATGCGGAAACGTCGGCGAGCGCGGCGCGGTCGAGTTGATAGCGCGAGCGCTGGCGGTCGGGCTCGAAGCGGACCAGCCCGGCTTCGACCAGGATCTTCAGATGCTGGGACACGGTGGACTGCGCCAGATCGAGATGATCGACCACCTCGCGGCAGCAGCAGGAATTGCTGGCCGAGAGATGTCTAAGGATCTCGATGCGCGCCGGGTGCGAGAGTGCGGCGAAGCTCGCGGCAACGGCGCGGCTTTGGGGCGGTGCGCAGTTTGCGTGGTCTGGTTCAGCGAGCGAGTCTGCCATCGTTCATCGGCGATAGACGATGAACGGGTGCGTGGCAAGCTAACCCGATGGGTAGAGCGACCTAATCTCCCCCCTCGAGAGGGAGATGTCGCCGAAGGCGACAGAGGGGGTCGGTACGTCCTGACGCAACGTCGTTTGCAGCAAAGAGAAGGTCGGCGTTCTATGCGCGGCGACCCCCTCTGGCCTGCCGGCAATCTCCCCCACTTGGGGGGAGATTAGCCAATCGCCAAACTACTGCGTCTTCGTCTGCGCCGTCGTCACTTGCTCGCCCATCGCCTTGAGGTCGGCGGCTTCGCCTTCCTTGGACTTTTCCGGAACCTTGAACACCTGCCCCGGCCAGATGCGGTCGGGATCGCTGATCTGGTCCTGGTTGGCGAGATAGATGGTCGAGAAGCGCACGCCGTGACCGTAGACGCGCCGCGAGATCCGCCACAGCGTGTCGTGCCTGCGGATGATGACCGCGCCGTCGGCATGTTCGAGCTTTGGCGCCACCGTCTCGGGCACGTCGGGCGTTGCCGCCGCGACGACGGCTGAAGCCTCAGCGGCGGGCGCTGCCGGTGCCGCAGGTGCCCCGGCAACCGCCGGGGCAGCCGGAGCCGGCGCTTCAGCCGCCGGTGCGGCTGGTGCGGATGCGGCAGCAGCTGGTGCGGGCTTCGCAGGGGCAGCCGCGATAGTGGCTGGCGCCGCAGGCTTCAGAGCGGCCGGTGCTTCGGCAGCAGCCGGTGCGGCCGGCTCAGCAGGCTTTGCTTCGGCGGGCTTGGTCTCGGTGGGCTTGGTCTCGGTGGGCTTGGCCTCCGCGGGCGCCACGGCGGCGATCGCTTCGCCGGGTTCGCGCTCGAACGGCACGGCGGCGCGGGCCACGACCTTCACGCCGTCGGCGTCGAGACCGTCGACATGGATGGTGTAGCTGCCGACCGGGATGTCTCGCGTCGCCTCGACCAGGAAATGACCGTCGGGCGAGGTCACCGCATCACCAAGCAGGATATCGTTGGCATAGGCGCGCACCTTGCGGCCGGCGTCAGCCAGACCGGCGACGAAAATCTTGTTGCCGTCGATCTCGACCGCCTCGACGACGATCTTGGGTGCAGCCACGGCTGCCGCCGGCGGCGCTGCAGGTACTGCTGGCGCTGCAGGGGCAGTTGCGGCTTCCACAGCCGGAGCAGCAGGTGCCGTTTCAGCGGGAGCGGCAGGCGCTGCCGCGACCACGGCAGGCGCAGCCGTAGCAGGCGCCTCAGCGGCTGGGGCAGCGGCCTGATCGCCGGCGGCCGGTGCCGCGGGCTTGGTCTCAGGCGCCGGGACGCTAAGCAGCTCGGCCGGCTTGCCGGGTTCCTCGACCATCGCCAGCACCTGGCCGGCGGCGTCCTTGGGAACCGAAACGACGGCGGTCTGCACGGAAGGGGTAACCACATCGCCGGCCGTCGCGCGCAACGCAATCGTATAGTCGCCGGGCTTCAGCGGATCGTCGAGAACGATGACGAAGGCGCCGTCCGGACCGGCGACAGTCGAGCCAAGCACCGAGGAGCCGTTGAGGATCTCGATCTTCGAATTGGGCGCAGCATTGCCGGCAACGACGATCGAGCCGTTGCTTTCGACGCGCACGACGTCGAAGCTCGGCGCAACCGGGCCGGCCGCGGCCGGTGCTGGGGTTGCTGGGGCAGCAACGGGCGCGGCAGGTGCCGCCGGAGCCGCAGCTTCGGTCGCGGGAGCCGTTGCGTCGGCAGGCGCGGGTGCTGCGGGAGCCTTGGCATCGGTGGGCGCGGCGGGCGCCGGCGGCAGCCTTCCCTCGGTCCCCGGATCGGCCGGCTTTTCAGCCGGCGGCGTCAGCGATGCAATCGCGGCCGGCGGCGTGGGATTCAGATACGGGTCGAGTGCGCCCGATACATAGGCGGTTCCGACGACCGCGACGGTCCCACCCGCCGCGAACAGAAACGCCTTCAATGGATTAACAGCCATATTTCCCCTACCCCTTAGCCACCTGAAGCCGGTCTAGCGTGTTTTGCCGGCACCGACAAGAAAAAGCCCGGGCTTGTCAGCCCTTGGGGCTTGACCCCGCATTCAGACCCAATCACCAATCACGAATGAACACGATTCGATCCGTCTGCGTCTATTGCGGCTCGTCTCCGGGCCGCGATGAAATCTATGCCAAGGCCGGGCACCTGCTTGGCCGCTCGCTCGCCAAAGCCGGCCTGCGGCTGGTCTATGGCGGCGGCACCAAAGGCATTATGGGCGCAGTCGCCGAAGGCGCGCTCAAGGCCGGCGGCAAGGTAACGGGCATCATTCCGCGCTTCCTCATCAACAAGGAGGCGACCGAAACCGCGCTTGACCGGCTCGACGAGTTGCTGATCACCGACAACATGCACGAGCGCAAGCACAAGATGTTCGAGAAATCCGACGCCTTTGTGGCGCTGCCCGGCGGCATCGGCACGGTCGAGGAAATCGTCGAGATCATGACCTGGGGCCAGCTCGGCCATCACCGCAAGCCGATCGTCTTCGCCAACGTTCAAGGATTCTGGGATCCGATGCTGGCGCTGCTCGACCATATGGCCAGCGAAGGCTTCATCCACACCGCGCAACGGGTCAAGCCGCTGGTGGTCGAAGACCCCGAGGCCATCGTCGCCGCCATCATGGTGGCGGGGTCGTCGGTCGATGCGCCGACGGAAGGCGTGCAGTCGGTGATTGATAAGATGTGAGGACGAAGCCGGACTTGGCGCAGGCGGCCAGGAATTGAGCCCGGTTGGTGTCGTCGGCCTGGCGCACCAACTGCGCCGCGTCGTGCTGGCGCTCAAGGCTGCCGGCTACGAAACACTGGGCAACACCTGGATCGGCGACAGCAACAAGGCCAGCCTGGCCCAGAAGCAGAAGTCCAATGCGAAGCCACTGATCGACTGCATCTGCTTGGCAAGGATCTGTAGCGTTGGGGCAGCTGACTTCGATCTGTCCAGCTTTTCTTGAGCTCCGTCTTGTGCGCAATGTAAGCACGTTGGCGACGATTTCCATTTGCAGCCCGCTTCGCAGTTGGTTATCGGAGAACATTGGGCGGGAACGGAAATTTGGAGAGCGAGACAAAGGGGAGATGAATCCGCGCGAGCGATTGACGGCCGCGAAGGGCGAGATCGCGTCGGAACCAAGGACGGCGATCCTGGTCCTCGGAATGCACCGCAGCGGCACCTCGGCGCTCGGCGCCCTCGTCGCCGCGCATGGAGCCACGCCGCCGAAACATCTGCTGCCCGGGAGCCTCCACAATCCCAAGGGACATTGGGAAAGTACCCCACTCACCATCGCCGACGACCACCTGCTCACGGCGGCCGCCTCCTCCTGGCAAGATTGGCTGCCGCTAGATCGGCAGTGGCTGCAGTCGCCGGCAGCCGAGCGATTTCGGCCCATGATGACGGCGATCATTGCCAGCGAGTTCGGCGATGCCCCCCTGTTTTTCGTCAAGGATCCGCGGATCTGCCGGTTCCTCCCCTTCATGGCCTCGATCCTGGCCGATCTCAGGATTGACCCGATCGCATTTCTGCCTGTCCGCAACCCGCTCGAAGTCGCCTGTTCGCTGCAGGAACGGGATCAAATGGCACTGCCGACAGCGTTCATGCTGTGGCTCAGGCACGTGCTCGAAGCGGAGCATCATTCGCGACACATGCCGCGCTGTATCCTGCGCCACGAAGACCTGTTGAGCGACTGGCGACATCAGATGGACCGCGCGGCCAGGGAGACCGGAATCGTCTGGCCTGTCACGTCCGATCACGCCGACGCCGCAATCGCCGAGTTCCTGGACAAGGATCTGCATCATCAGCGGGCCTCGGTCGCTGATCTGCAAAACCATCCGGATGCCACGCCATTAGTCCGCAGTGCCTATGCCATTTTGCGCAGTATGGCGTCTGAAGGCGACAGCCAGGACTTGCGCGACCAGCTCGACAGGGTGCGGGCGACGTTCGATGAGAGCTGCGATGTGGTTGGCAAGGCCGTTGCCGCAGGGAACCTGGCCGCTAAACGGCTACACGGCGAACTGGGAAAGGGCATCGTCGAGCGTGACGCCCTCGCTGACGCCCAACAGGCCCTCATCCGAGACCGAGACAGCTTCATGGCGGAGCGTGACGCGCTCGCTCACGCCCAGCAGGACCTCATCCAAGCCCGAGACAGCTTCATGGCGGAGCGTGATGCGCTTGCTCACGCCCAGCAGGACCTCATCCAAGCCCGAGACAGCTTCATGGCGGAGCGTGACGCGCTCGCCCTGGGCCAAGACGGCCTCGTAGCCGAGCGTAGCGCGCTGGCCAGGATCCGAGACGACCTGGTGGCGGAGCGCGATGCGGCGCTTGCGTCACGCAGATGGCGATTGACCGGACCGTTGCGATGGGTGAGCTCCATTCGTCGGCGATAGCAGCAAACACTCTAAACGCTGCTCGACAAACTGTGATCGCCTGTCAAGAAACCGTCACACGGAACCCGCCTCCCTCGTGTTACGAAGGACGGGTCGGCATCCGCGCGTCGGCATAGTTGAAATCTGAACCTGGTCGAAATTTCTTGGCGAGGCGAGCCGTGAACATTGCTCTCAACGCGGAAGGCCTGTCGCCTTACCTGCCCGACGAGCACGGGCTGTTCTTCATCTACCATTTCACCGCCGAGGGCCTGCGCACCAAGGACGCGGCCGAGGTTGCATGGACATGGCGCAGCTACCAGCTGTCCGACCTGCGCGCCCGTCATGAGATCGCCGCCGAGCAGGCTCTGCCCGGGCCGGTGCGCGAAGCTTTCCTCGGCGCCAGCCAGGGTTGCCACGTCGATCTCGAGGATGCCTGGCTTTATGGCGACCTGCCGGATCTGCGCCACGACTATTCGGCGGAAGCGCGCGGGCTCGGCCATTTCCGTTTTGCGCTCAACGACAAGACGCTGATCGGCGCGCGCAAGCAGCCACTGGAATCGGTCGATCTCATCCGCAAGGCGGTGGAGAGCGGCTCGCGCAAATTCCGCTCCCCCGCCGACCTGGTCGAAGCGGTCATGGGCCAGTCGCTCGACGGCATGGCGGCCGAACTCCACGGTCTTGGCGATACGCTGGACGGCATCGAGGACCGTATCGTGCGCGATGCCTGGCACGGCGAGCGGCAGTCGCTGGTCGAGGCGCGCCGTCAACTGGTGGTCATCCACCGGCAGATGGCGACGCTCACAAACCTTTTTCGCCATCTCGACCATTCGCATCGCAATGAGCTGCCCGATCGGATCAATGACATGGCGACAAGGCTCTCGCACCGGGCACACACGCTCTATCACGACGGCGAGCAGTTGCAGGCACGCGCAAGGTTGCTGCAGGACGAGTTGATGGCCAAGCTGACAATGCAGTCCAACCAGCTGCTCTATGTGCTGTCGGTGATGACGGCGGTGCTATTGCCGATGACCATCATATCAGGCCTGTTCGGCATGAATGTCGGTGGCCTGCCCATGGTCAATACGCCGATGGGCTTCTGGGTGGTCTCGGCGGTTTCGATCGTGATCGCCGCGGCGACCTACATGTTCGTAAGGCGGCTCGGGCGGACGTAACGCCCCGATCCCTTTGTTTTCACGCAATTCCCAAGGGAACGCGACGCGCTTTTCCTGGAATGCCCATCACGCCGTAGCGCGAAGATCCTCGACGATGGTGCCGGCGGCAGCGACCTCCGCCTCATGGTCCGGCTCCCGCCAGGTCTCGGCGAGACCCGCCGCATACCAGTCCTGCATGGCCGGCAGGCCAAGCAATTGCGCGGGATAGGCGGCAGCAGCCCCTTCGAAAGACAGCCCATAGGATAGCACACGGAACGCTACCGGAGCAAAGACGGCGTCGACCGCGGTAAAATGGCCGCCGGCAAGGAACGGCCCGCCGAACCGGGCAAGGCCATCGTTCCAGAGATCGCCCAAACGGAACAGATCCTGCTTCAGCGCGTCCGACATCGGCAACGGTTTTACCCGCAAGCCGCAATTCATCGGGCATGCGCCGCGCAAGGCCGTGAAACCAGAATGCATTTCGGCGGCGGCCGAGCGCGCCCAGGCTCGCGCCTTGGCCTCGGCAGGCCACACACCATGGTGGCCCTCGGCGAGATACTCGGCAATAGCGAGCGAATCCCAGACGGCCCAGCCGTCATCGACCAGGCAAGGCACGCGCCCGCTGGGCGAGAACGCCCGGTAGAGATCGAAACTGGGCCCGGTCGGAAACGGCGTCAATTGCTCCTCGAACGGAATGTCGAGGGTGCGCATCAGCACCCATGGCCGCAGCGACCATGACGAATAGTTCTTGTTGGCGATATGCAGCACGTACATCGAAAGGCTCCCTACTTCGGGGCCAACGCCACCGGGCGGATTTCACGGCCACGAAACATCGACCAGGAATACATCGCCAATGCCGCCCAGATCAGCGCGAAGGCAATTGCTTGCGTGGTGCCGAACGGCTCGTCGAAAATCAGCACGGCGATCAGGAACACCATGGTCGGTGCGATGTACTGCATGATGCCGATGGTGGAGAGGCGCAGAAGCTTGGCGCCGAAGGCGAACAGCAGCAGCGGCACCGAGGTGACTGGGCCGCAGCCGATGAGCAAAGCCATATCGGTGCCGTTGCTGGAGATGAAATGGTCCTGGCCGTTGACGACCAGGAAGACGATGTAGGCAAGCGCCGGCACCGACAGCAAAAGCACTTCGAGCAGAAAGCCCTGGCTCGGGCCGATCGGCAACGTCTTGCGGAAGAACCCATAGGCAGCGAAGGAAAAGGCCAGCGCCAGCGACACCCAAGGCAATTTGCCGGCATCGACGGTCAGAACGGCAACTGCGACCGCCGCCAGCAACACGGCCGCGATCTGCAGCCGGTCGAGCTTCTCGCCGAGCAACAACGCGCCGACGACGATGCTAACTAATGGGTTGATGTAGTATCCGAGCGCCGTCTCGACGGTGCGGTCGACCGAGATCGCCCAGACATAGATGGCCCAATTGACGGAGATCAGGGTCGCCGTCAACGCCGCCATGGCGATGCTGCGTGGTGAGCGGATTGCCGCCTTGAAATCGGCGGTCCGACCGGCCCAGACCAGCACCGCGGCGGCAATCGGCACCGACCAGACGATGCGGTGGGCGATCACCTCGATCAGCGGCAGATGCGCAACCGCCTTCATGTAGAAGGGCAACAGGCCCCATAGCAGATAAGCGCCGAGCGCGAGGAGAAAGCCGCTGCGGGCTTTGGAGTCGGCGTCGGGCTGGATCGTGTCGCTGGCCATGGCAACCGCTATGGCCCAGTGGGCCATCCAAAACCATCGCAAAATTATGATGGATCAATGGACTTCCGCTGATGGCTCAAGGGGCGGCGCCAGTTCCTCGCCCCACTTCGGGGGCGAGGAAACCCACGTTTTGCAACCCTACTCCGCCGCCACCAATCCCGCCATGTCGCGGTTCTTCATCAGCTTGTAGACGATCGAATCCATCAGCGCCTGGAAGGAGGCGTCGATTATGTTTTCCGACACGCCGACCGTCCACCAGCGTGCGCCGGTGCCGTCATGCGATTCGATCAGGACGCGAGTGATCGCCTCGGTGCCGCCATTGAGGATACGCACCTTGAAATCGGCGAGCTCCATGTCGGCGATCTCGCTCTGGAATTTGCCGAGGTCCTTGCGCAACGCGATGTCGAGCGCGTTGACCGGGCCGTGGCCTTCGGCCACCGACATCTTCTCCTCGCCCTCGACCATCACCTTGACGATGGCTTCGGAGACCGTCTTCAACTGGCCGTTGGCATCGAAGCGGCGCTCGACCATGCAGCGGAACGAAGTGACGTTGAAGAACTCCGGCAGGCCGTGCAGCATTTTGCGCGCCAACAGCTCGAAGGAGGCATCGGCGCCCTCATAGGCGTAGCCCTCGGCCTCGCGCTCCTTGACCACCGAGATCAGCGCATCGAGACGATGGTCGTCTCTGGGCACATCGATGCCGCGCCGCTTCAGCTCGGCGAGGAAATTGGCCTTGCCGCCCTGGTCCGAAACCATAACGCGGCGGCGGTTGCCTACCGCCTCGGGCGGCACATGTTCATAGGTCGCCGGCTCCTTGGCCAGTGCGGAGGCATGGATGCCGGCCTTGGTGGCGAAGGCCGAGGCGCCAACATAGGGCGCCTGCGCTTCCGGAGCACGGTTCAGCAATTCGTCGAAGGCGCGGGAAAGCCGGGATATCCCGGTCAGCGCCTCGGCCGAGATGCCGGTTTCAAACCGATCGGCGAAGGCCGGCTTCAGCGCCAGCGTCGGTACGATCGAGACCAGATTGGCGTTGCCGCAGCGCTCGCCGATGCCGTTCAGCGTGCCTTGGATCTGGCGCACGCCGGCCTCGACGGCGGCGAGCGAATTGGCCACCGCTTGGCCGGTGTCGTCATGGGCATGGATGCCGAGATGGCCGCCCGGAATACCTGAAACAATGACCTTGTCGACGATGGCGCGCACTTCCGAGGGCTGCGTGCCACCATTGGTGTCGCACAACACCACCCAGCGCGCGCCGGCATCATAGGCGGTCCTGGCGCAGGCCAGTGCGTAGTCCGGATTGGCCTTGAAGCCGTCGAAGAAATGCTCGCAATCGACCATCGCTTCCTTGCCGGCGGCAACAGCTGCTTCGACCGACGCGTTGATCGAGTCGAGGTTTTCCTCATTGGTGCAGCCGAGCGCGACGCGGACATGATAGTCCCAGCTCTTGGCGACGAAGCAGATGGCGTCGGACTTGGACTGCACGAGCGCTGCCAGGCCCGGGTCGTTGGATGCCGACACGCCTGCCCGCTTGGTCATGCCGAAGGCGACGAACTTTGCCTTCGCCGTGCGCTTCTGCTGGAAGAAGGCGGTGTCGGTCGGATTGGCGCCGGGATAGCCGCCTTCGACATAGTCCATGCCGAACTCATCGAGCAGCTTGGCAATCGCGATCTTGTCCTCGACGGAAAAGTCGATGCCCGGCGTCTGCTGGCCATCGCGGAGGGTTGTGTCGAAGAGATAGAGGCGTTGTTTGGTCATTGTTCTGTTGGCGCGCGAGCACCCCCCTCTGGCCTGCCGGCCATCTCCCCCTCAAGGGGGAAGATCGGCAGCTTTAGCGTCGGTTCGTTTCCTGCAGCGATGAAGATTTGCGAAAGCGCCGATGACAGCCAATCTCCCCCCTTGAGGGGGAGATGTCCGGCAGGACAGAGGGGGGTGCCACGCGCTGTCATTTCCCCGCAAACCCATCCGTCGCGCGTATCAGCCGATCCAGAATCCCCGGCTCCGAATAGGAATGGCCGGCGCCTTCGATGAGGTGGAAATCCGCCTTCGGCCAGGCCTTGTGCAGGGCCCAGGCATAGCGCGCCGGGCACGGCATGTCGTAGCGGCCGTGGACGATTGTGCCGGGAATATCCGCGAGCTTATGGGCATCGCGCAGAAGCTGCCCCTCCTCCAGCCAGCCGGCGTGGACGAAATAGTGGTTCTCGATGCGGGCAAAGGCGATGGCGAAGTCGTCCTCGCCGAACTTGTCGCTGGTCTCCGGCTCCGGTAGCAGCGTGATCGTCTCACCTTCCCACAGGCTCCAGGCAAGGGCGGCTTCCAGCTGCGCCTTGCCATCGGCGCCGACCAACCGCCTGCGGTAAGCGGCCATCATGTCGCCGCGCTCGGCCTCAGGAATTGGCGCCAGGAAACGCTCCCATTTGTCGGGGAACATCTCGGAGACGCCGAACTGATAGTACCATTCGAGTTCGGCGCGGGTCAGCGTGTAGATGCCGCGCACGACAAGCTCGCTGACGCGATTAGGATGCGTCTCGGCATAGGCCAGCGCCAGCGTCGAGCCCCACGAGCCGCCGAACACCAGCCATTTTTCGAAGCCGCACATCTCACGCAGCCGCTCGATGTCGGCAACCAGGTGCCAGGTGGTGTTGGCCTCGAGCGAGGCGTTGGGTGTCGATTTCCCGCAGCCGCGCTGGTCGAACAGGATGACGTCGTAAAGCTTCGGGTCGAACAATTGCCGATGTTTTGGCGAGAAGCCGCCGCCGGGACCGCCATGCAGGAAAACGGCCGGCTTGGCGCCCCTGGTTCCGGAGCGCTCCCAGTAGATATGATGGCCGTCGCCGACATCGAGCATGCCGGACTCGTACGCCTCGATCTCTGGATAAAGAGTACGAAGTTCACTGTTCATTTCATTGCTCATATCTTCAGGCCGTGCGCGGGCCAGTCCGTGGTTTCGTGGTCGGGATGCTGGAAGGAGATGATCTGCTCCTGGCGGGAGTAGAAATCCGGATCCTGATGCATGGGCTGGTCAAAGATCGTTTCCACCCAAGGCAATCGGACCGCGTAGTTGACCTGGATCTGCGGCGCCAGATCGGAGCGGTCGTCGAAGGCGCCGATGGCGATCTCCAGTGCGCCAGGTTGGCGATAGGTCAGCGGTGTACCGCAGCGGGCACAGAAGCCGCGATCGATGTTGACCGACGACTGGAAATAGGTGGGCTCTTCGCGCATCCATTCGACGCCATCCTTGGGCACTGTCACCAGCGCGCCGAAAAACGAACCGAACTGTTTCTGGCACATGCGGCAATGGCAGATGGACGCCCGGCCGAGCTTGCCCTTGATGCGGAAACGCACGGCACCGCACTGGCAGCCGCCGGTTCGAACTTCATCGGTCATGATTTTCCCTCTGGCGGCCATTGTTCGGTGTCATGGTCGGGATGCTGGTAAGAGACGAGCTCGGCGAGATAAGGCGCCGACGACATGTCGGCCATAGTGTCCTCGCCCGGCAATTGCGGGATGGTATCGACATAGGGAAGTTTTGCCTCCGTGCCCCACTGGATCAGCGGCACGATATCAGCCGGATTGTCGAAGGCGCCGATGGCGAGGCCGATGCCGTCGGGCGCGGTAAAGGTCAGCGGCGTGCCGCAATTGGCGCAAAAGCCGCGATCGACATGGCTGGACGAGGCGAAATATTTCGGTTCGCCGCGCGTCCAGTCGAGTTTGGCGCCACGCACCGAGACCAGGGGCGCGTAAAATGAGCCGAACGCCTTCTGGCACATGCGGCAATGGCAGATCGAGGCGTCACCCAGCGCACCCTCGACGCGAAAGCGCACCGCGCCGCACTGGCAGCCACCGGTGTAGATCGGCCGGTTGTCGAGGCTCATGGCGTCTCACTCCGTTTCATAGTCATTCGGGCGCATGGCAGACGGCCTCGACATTGTTGCCGTCGGGATCCAAGACGAAGGCGCCGTAATAGTCCGGGTGATAATGCGGGCGCAGCCCCGGCCCGCCATTGTCCTTGCCGCCGGCGGCGAGCGCCGCGGCATGGAAGGCGTCGACCTCGGCGCGGCTGCGCGCGGTGAAGGCGACGTGCTGATGGGTCCTCGGCTTGTCATCGCTGGCCTGCAGCCAGAACACCGGCCGGTCGCGGCCATAGCCACCGACCTTGGCGCCGCCGGTATATTCCAGTGGCACCATGTAGATCAGCGAGGCGCCAAGCGGCGCTATCGCCTGGTCATAAAAGGCTTTCGACGCGTCGAAGTCGGCGACATTGATGCCGAGATGGTCGATCATGAAACAAGCTCCTCCCTTGCTGGCGCCGGCACGTCGGCGCCGGCCAAGCCGGCCCCGATGACGATGTGCTGGCAGGCATTGTCGATATCGCGGATGACGTCGTCCTTCCAGAAGCGCAGGATGGTCCAGCCCAGCGCTTCCAGCTTGGCGGTTCGCGCGGCGTCAGATGCTGATGCTTCGGCCTGAGCGTGCTGAGAACCGTCCAACTCGACGATCAGCTTTTTGATAGGGCAGGCGAAATCGACGATGTAACCGGCGATCGGCATCTGGCGCCGGAAGGCCAGTCCCATGAGCCGGTGGGCGCGTATCTCATTCCAGATTTTTAGTTCTGCCTCTGTCATGGCTTTGCGCATCTTGCGCGCGTTGCCGCGATTGATGGGAGATACGCGATAATGGTTCATCGCGAGGCACCCCCCTCTGTCCTACCGGACATCTCCCCCTCAGGGGGGGAGATCAGCAGTTTCAATGACGGCTCCAACCCTTGAACGTCGGCGATTGGCGAAAGCCGACGCGCCGTCCAATCTCCCCCCTTGAGGGGGAGATGTCCGGCAGGACAGAGGTGGGTGCCTAGCGCCACCCTCACCGCTTCACCTCCCACGTCGTCACGCGTTCGTTGGTGACAGGATCCTTGCCGTCCTTCAGCTGCACGCCTTGCTCCAGAAGCTCGTCGCGGATGCGGTCAGCTTCGGCCCAGTTTTTGGCGGCGATGAACTCCAGGCGCTGCGCGATCGACTTGGCAACGCTGTCCTCATCCACGGCGGCCGCGCCGATATCGAAGCCGAGGAACAACAGCGATGCCTTCAGCGATGCGGCCGCTTCGTTGCCCTCCGCGGCCTCACCGGCAAGCTGCGTGAGCTGCTGGAAGGCGGCATAGGTGGCGAGGTCGTCCGACAGCGCCGCCACAATCTCCGCCGGGACTTGCCCTGCCGACGGCGCCAGGTCAGCCGCGCGTTTCCATTTGCGCAGCGTGTTCTCGGCTTCCTCCAGCTTGCGCACGGAGAAATCGATCGGCTCGCGGTAATGCGTCATCAGCATCGCCAGACGCAGCACCTCGCCCGGCCATTTGCGGCCGCCGAAAGTTTCGGTCTCCAGCAGTTCGGCGATCGCGTAGAAATTGCCGACGCTCTTCGACATTTTCTGGCCCTCGACCTGCAGGAAGCCGTTGTGCATCCAGACATTGGCCATGACGTCGGTGCCGTGGGCGCAACGCGACTGGGCGATCTCGTTCTCATGGTGCGGGAAGATCAAATCGAGGCCGCCGCCATGAATGTCGAAGACATCGCCGAGATAGGCGGCCGACATGGCCGAGCATTCGATGTGCCAGCCCGGACGGCCCCTGCCCCACGGGCTGTCCCAGCCGGGCTCTTCCGGTGACGACAATTTCCACAGCACGAAATCGCCCGGGTTCTTCTTGTGAGCGTCGACGGCAATTCGCGCACCGGCCTGCTGTTCGTCGAGATTGCGCTTCGACAGCTCGCCATAATCCGGCATCGAGGCGGTGTCGAACAGCACTTCGCCGGCGGCGACATAGGCGTGGCCGCGTTCGATCAAACGTTCGATGAGGGTGATCATGTCAACCTTGCCGTCGGCGCGGCGCGCAACGAACTCGGTGGCGCGCGGCTCGACCGTAGGCGGCAAGCAACCGAGTGCGGCGACATCCTTGTGGTACTGGTCGGCGGTCTTTTCGGTGACGCGGCGGATCGCCTCGTTGAGCGTCAGGTTTCCCGACGCGATCTCGGCGCCGAAATCGCGCAGCGCGCGGGCGTTAATCTTGTCGTCGACATCTGTGATGTTGCGCACATACGTGACACCAGCCTCGCCGTAGAGGTGACGCAGCAAACGGAACAGCACGTCGAAGACGATCGCCGGACGCGCATTGCCGATATGGGCAAAGTCGTAGACGGTCGGACCGCAGACATACATGCGCACATTCGACGGGTCGATCGGGACGAACACGTCCTTCGTCCGCGTTAGCGTGTTGTAGAGGCTGAGACCCTTCGATGCGTCAGACATGCGTGCCCTTCCGGTCCGTTAAGTTCTGGATGGAGCCTACCTGTGCCAAGGCACAAATCGGGCTCCAGCCTGCTGGCCGGGGCGTTTGTCCACTCTGGGGAAAGATGAGGCGAAAACGTCCGGACCAGCGCGAAGCTAGCCAATAATGCAAATGCCACAAATGGCGAAAAACGTTTTCATCGGCGGCTTTATCGCCTTGGCCGGTGTTGCCGTCAAGTCGCAACTTCCGGCAAAAGCGTCGCTGGATCATAGGTCAGGAGCCGCTGAAACATTTTATTAAACATGTCGGCACAGTCATGAAACATTCGCCGGCTAGTCCACCATAGGTCACGATTCGGTCAGATTCGGCCGGCAAACGCAGACACGGAAATGTTACCAGGGAAGAGATCGATGTCACGAACCAAGCAGGAATCGAGCCGCGCCAAGCAACCGGCGCTCGCCAACCACTACCGTGCGATCGGCCCGGCCGCGATCGTCGCCGCCCTTCTCCATACCGCGAAGAATAAAAAGCCGGCGCCGAAAATCACTTCGCCCCGCGCTGCCTGAACAGGCATCGTGCCGGCCGCCGACAAGGCGTGCGCCGGAACGGAAGGCTGAGGCGCCCATAGCGCGCCTGAAAACAACAGCTCTTCCTATTGAGCAGGTTCTTCCCGAAGACCGGACCTGGCTTCTTGGGAGCGCGCTCTAAAACAGCGTCATCTGACTGTCGTCCGCGCCGGGCTTCTGGCGCCTGACCTTGCCGGGCTCGACGATGCCCATGTCCTGTATCTCCGGCCCGATGTTGGCGACCTTGTTGACGAGGTCGGAGACCGGAATTGCCTCGAAGAAATCGGGCAGCGCGGGCTTGAGCAGGTCGGCCACATCGCGCGGTTCGAGCGTGCGGCAGTCCAGCCAGCCGGGCAAAATCTTCAGGCGCGATCACCACCGGCATCCGGTCATGGATATGGGCGATGCCGGCATTGGCGTTGACGGTAAGAATAGCGCCGGTGTCCATTTCCGAACCGCCCGGCTCGGCATAGGTTTCGATCAGCCCGGCAAAGGCGATCAACCCGCCATGCCTCGGCCGTATCCAGTAGGGCTGGCCCTTCTTGCCGCTGCCGGATTGCTGCCACTCATAGAAGCCGGAGGCCGGCACCAAGGCACGGCGATGGCGCATGGCGGCTTTGAACGAGGCTTTTTCAATAGCGCCTTCCGAACGCGCGTTGATGAGCAGCGGAAATTTCCTGGTGTCCTTGACCCAGGTGGGGACCAGCCCCCAGCGCACCAGCATCGCCTGGCGATCCGGGAAATTCGAGCCCGGCATGCGCGGCGGCCCCGACAGCGCCATTAGCACCGGCTGCGTCGGCGCGATGTTGTAGCGGGCCGGAAAATCCTCCAGCTCCGCCAGGCCGAACAAGGCGGCGGTCTGGTCCGGCGTGGCCGTCAGGGCAAAGCGTCCGCACATGGGAAAGCTCGATGAATTGATCCGATCGCGAACGTGGCGATGGAACCGGCGCTGCGCAACCGCTAAAGCTGCTCGCTGCCAGCCGGTCCACAAGGGTTTGGCCTCACATAGGCGAAACGAGATCGATGAACGAGCAGCGCAAGACACTTCCCGCAGTCTCGGTCGCCGTCGTGCGCGGCAGGACGGTGCTGCTGGTCAAACGGGCGCGGCCGCCGTCGCAGGGGCTTTATGCCTTTCCCGGCGGCAAGGTCGAGCCCGGCGAGACGCTGCAAGAAGCAGCGTCGCGCGAATTGCTGGAGGAAACCGGGCTGCGGGCGCAGGACTATCGTCCGCTTCGCGACATCCACATCGACGGCAGCGGCGAGAATCACCCGGTCGACTATCTGCTGACCGTGTTCGGCGCCGTTTATGCCGGCGGCGAAGCGACGGCCAGCGACGATGCCGAGACCGCCGCCTTCTATAGTCTTGATGAAATGGCGACGCTGCCGCTCGCGGGTGACGTCATGGAGGTGGCTGAAGAGCTTTTGGCCTGAAGCAGGCCCATATCTGCCCGCTCCGAGAATCGCCTTGCAGGCGACAAAATGTTTCGTCAGATAGACTTATGACCCGCACCTCGCTGTTCCTTGCCGCATGCATCGCCGCCGCCACGGCTTTTGCCGTGCAGCCGGCGCTGGCCGCCGAGTCGCCGTTCGAGCCCGGGCTGATGCGACTGGCCGAGGTGCTGGGGTCGCTGCATTTCCTGCGCAATCTGTGCGGCGAAAAGGGCGACCAGTGGCGCACCGAGATGGAAAAGCTGATCGATTCGGAAAATCCCGATCCGGAGCGGCGTGCCCGCTTCATCGCCAGCTTCAACCGCGGTTACCGTTCCTTCGGCGGCACCTATACCCAATGCACGCCGTCAGCGACCGAAGCCATCAGCCGCTACATGAAGGAAGGCGAGACGCTGTCGCGCGACATCGCCTCGCGTTACGGCAACTGACGAGCGCCAGACGGCGTTTAGCCAACGCCTTTTCGAGCACCCGCCTTGTATCCACGGCACGTTGATGCAATCTTGGTGTTGCACTTGCGCAACAGTATTAACGAAACGTTAGCGCGCGAATGCGGAATTAACTCAAACTGAAGGTTTTCATCCCGCTCACCGGTCTAATCGGCTAAGTTTGAATCGGACCGAACGCAGGCGACGAAGTTTGTAAAGACGATCAAAAAAATGTCGTATTTACAGATACTTACTTAGCCTGCGTGAGATAGGGGCAGCCCAAGCCGGATCCGACCCGTCGGACCGCCGCTTGAAAAGGTGGACATCGCAAATGGAACATGGCGTCAACGACATCGACGCGCTTGTCAGGGAAGAAAAGCGCCTGACCGCGGTGGAAAGCCATAGCGAGGCCTGGGCGGAAGGTCTGTCGGCCGGCATAGAACCTGAAATCATCGCCGAGGCAGCGCTTGAAACCGCGTTCGGCGAGATGCTGCGAGCCAATGGCGAGACCTCGGCCCTTGCCCTGCTCGACCGCATGCGTGAAAAGGTGATCGCCGGCGCCTTCGAGCCGGAGCGGTTTCGGCACTAGGCGGCGCGCGTCTCAGAGGGTGCATCGCCAGCTTACCGGTTCTTTGACGACGGCGCGCCGTTTGGGCATCATGCCTGAAGAGCCTAGGCCCGAGGAGAGGCAAGCGGTGAATTTTTCGATGTCAGGCCGGCCTCGCGGCGTGGCCCTCAGCATCTGGCTTGCCGCTTCCTGCGCCGCGGGTCCGCTGGCGTTTGTCCTGACCAGCAACCCTGCCTACGCGTTGAGCGAGATCAAGCGCGAGGAGCTTCCAGTTCCTGCCGGGCCACCAGCCAATGGTGAGACGGCGCCGTCTGAAAATTCAGTGCCAATGCCCGATCTGCCCGGCACGGCGCCACCGGCCGCCAGCCAGCCGAAATCGCCCACGGAGCCCGGACAAAGCCAACCGGAAGCCCCCGCCAACGATGGCGGCGTGGCCAACCCGCGTGCCGATCCAGAAGCGCCGGTGCCCGAAGTCGTCTATGACCTTTCCAAATTGCCCGAGCCCGTCAGGCGCATGCGCGATCTGATGGTCGAGGCCTGCGTCAGCGGCGACATCGAGAAGCTGCGGCCGCTGATCGGCAAGGGCGACACCATGACCCAATTGTCGCTGGGCGAAATCGAGGGCGACCCGATCGCCTTCCTGAAAGGGCTATCGGGCGACAAGGAAGGTCAGGAAATCCTCGCCATCCTGGAAGAGGTGCTCAATGCCGGCTATGTCCATGTAGACGTCGGCACACCGCAGGAACTCTATGTCTGGCCGTATTTCTTCGCCCTGCCGCTGGACAAGCTCAACGCCAGGCAGCGGGTCGAACTGTTCAAGATCGTCACCGCCGGCGACTATGACGACATGAAGCAGTTCGGAGCCTACATCTTCTACCGCGTCGGCATTACGCCCACCGGGCAGTGGACGTTTTTCGTCGCCGGGGATTGAACGGCCGGCGAATAGCTGTCTCTCCTGCGCGGTTGAGGCGCTTATTTACAACTGTATTCCCAAGTGAAAATTTGAGGATGCTCAGCGTCGGGATCCTCGTCTTGTTCAGGATCCCTGCTTACGGCTATACTCCCCAGGGCGCTGACGCCATTTTGGCAACTACCCTTGATCAATCTCGCCACCATTCCAAAAACTTGCAGATGCCGATCTCGGAACGACATCTCCGCCAGCGGCCCATCATACTTTTCTCTGTTATGAATGACCTCTATGCGTCTCTTGTTCGAACCCAGGTCGATTATAGAGTAGTTGAATTCCGATCCGCTCAATTCAGACACACCCTGCTTCGGGGTATCCAGGGCATTTGCCGAAACTTCAGTCATACCCAGAATGATCAAGATAGCGGACATATATCTGAGCATAATTCCCCCCAATAAACGAGAATTAGAGTCTGTCTTGCCGGATGCTTTCCAGAGTAATTCCAGGAAAAGTGTGAAACGGCTTTCCGTCCGAATTGCGTCCAAACAAAGAGAGTGACGGATTTGGCAGAACAATGCACCGCTTTGGTTAGTAAAAACGCCGCGGTATTGGCCTGTCCCGCCTGGCGGTCGAACGGGGATCCGTAGCCGAGGACACGTATGGTGGTTCGTTATCCGGCCGCCTAAGCCGGCAGCGCCTCGGAAAACTCCACCGGCCTGCCCTGTCCTGGCGTGACGATCTCGCCTTCCCACATCACGCGACGGCCGCGCACGATGGTGCCGATCGGCCAGCCGGTGACTTCCTTGCCGTCATAGGGCGTCCAGCCGGCCCTGGAGCCGGCTTGCGCATTGGTGATGGTCTCGCGCCGCTGGAGGTCGACAATGGTGAAATCGGCATCGTAGCCGGCGGCGATGCGGCCTTTCCTGGCCATGCCGAAGATGCGCTGCGGGCCGTGGCTGGAGAGGTCGACGAAGCGCTGCAGGGTCAGCAGGCCTGAATTGACATGGTCGAGCATGATCGGCACCAGCGTCTGCACCCCGGTCATGCCAGACGGCGAGGCCGGATAGGGCTTTGCCTTCTCGGCCGGCGTGTGCGGGGCGTGATCGGAGCCGAGCACGTCAATGATGCCTTGCGCAATGCCGTGCCAGACGCCGTCGCGATGGCGGGCCGCGCGAACCGGGGGATTCATCTGGATCAGCGTGCCCAGCCGCGCATAGTCGTCGGAGGCGAGTGTCAAATGGTGCGGCGTCGCCTCGCAGGTGGCGACATCCTTGTGCTGTTGGAGGAAGATGATTTCCTCGGCAGTGGAGATATGCAGCACATGGATGCGGGCGCGGGTGTTTCGCGCGATGCGCACCAGCCGCTCGGTACAGCGAAGCGCCGCGATCTCGTCGCGCCAGACGGGATGCGATGACGGGTCGCCCTCGACGCGCAGGCCCAGGCGCTCGCGCAGCCGGAACTCGTCCTCCGAGTGAAAGGCGGCACGGCGGCGGGTGTTGCGCAGGATCGATGCGACACCCTCGTCGTCCTCGACCAGCAGGTCGCCGGTGGACGAGCCCATGAACACCTTTATCCCGGCAGCACCCGGCAGCCGCTCGAGCTCACCGACATCATCGGCATTCTCGCGCGTGCCGCCAACCCAGAAGGCGAAGTCGCAATGCATCCGGCTGGTGGCGCGGCGCACCTTGTCGGCAAGCGCCGCCTCGCTGGTGGTCAGCGGATTGGTGTTGGGCATTTCGAAGACGGCGGTGACCCCGCCCAGCACAGCCGCGCGCGAGCCCGTCTCCAGATCTTCCTTGTGCTCCAGCCCCGGCTCGCGAAAATGCACCTGACTGTCGACGACGCCTGGCAGGACGTGCAGCCCGCGACAGTCGATCGCTTCGCCGGCCGAAGCTTGGCGAAGATCGCCCATTGCGACGATGCGACCACCCTTGACGCCGACATCGCGCGCGCCCTCGCCATCATGGTTGACCACCGTGCCGCCTGTCAGGATGAGGTCGTAGGTGGTGGCCATGGGCGTTCGGTCTCTTGCAGGGGGAGTATCGTCGGCTTACGTAAAGGCCGACCGTTTTGCAAGATCAGGTTCTTTGCCGCCCATGCCTTTTGCCCTGCTCAAAGACCGCGCTCTCATTTCTGTGTCAGGCCCGGATGCCGAGCATTTTTTGCAGAACATCCTCACCACCGACCTCGACACGCTGGGCGCCGGTGCGGCAAAACCCGGTGCGCTGCTTTCGCCGCAAGGCAAGATCCTGTTTGATTTCCTGATCTCGCGTAGCGGCGAGGACGGATTCCGGCTGGATTGCCGTGCCGACGTCGCAGACGACTTCCTGCGCCGGCTGATGCTTTACAAGCTGCGCGCCAAGGCCGAGATCGCGAAGCAGGATCAAGTGCTTGTGACGGTTGCGTGGGGCGATGATTCAAGCGCCTCACCTTCTGATTCAACGACACTTGCCGATGCCCGCTTCCGCGATGTGGTTGTGAGCCGTTCCTATGGCGGCGCATCCCTAGGTGGCGATCCGGCTGCATGGCAGACGCTCCGCATCGCCAACGGCATTGCCGAAAGCGGTCCCGATTATCAGCTCGGCGATGCCTTCCCTCACGACGTGCTGCTCGACGAGACCGGCGGCGTCGGCTTCAAGAAAGGCTGCTATGTCGGCCAGGAAGTGGTCTCGCGCATGCAGCATCGCGGCACCGCCAGGCGGCGCGTGCTGATCGTTTCGGCCGACCATGCCTTGCCCGCGCCGGGCTCGGAGCTGACGGTTGCGGGGCGGCCGGTCGGCACGCTCGGTTCCAGCGCGGGCACGGCCGGACTCGCCATTGCCCGCATCGACCGGGTCAAGGCGGCGCTCGACGCTGGCCAGCCGGTACTGGCCGGTGATGTCACCGTCTCGCTCGCCATCCCGTCCTGGGCGAAGTTCAGCTTTCCCAGGGAAGCCATCGGCGCGGAGGACGCCTGATGGCTGCCGATCGCGTCGGAGCGCCACCGCGCGCGTGGCAGCGCATGCTGTCGGGGCGGCGGCTCGACCTGCTCGATCCCTCGCCGCTCGACATCGAAATCTCAGACATCGCCCACGGGCTTGCCCGCGTTGCCCGCTGGAACGGGCAGACCCGCGGCGATCACGCCTTTTCGGTCGCCCAGCATTCCCTGCTGGTCGAGGCGCTGTTCAGCGAGTTGCAGCCGGACGCCTCGGCCAATGCGCGGCTGGCAGCACTGCTGCATGACGCGCCGGAATATGTCATCGGCGACATGATCTCGCCGTTCAAATCGGTAATGGGCGGCTCCTACAAGGAGTGTGAGCTGCGTCTCCAGCGCGCCATCCATCAGCGCTTTTCGCTGCCGCCCGAACTCGGCGTCGGCTTGCGCAAGGAGATCAAGCGCGCCGACCAGATCGCCGCCTATTACGAGGCGACGCTGCTTGCCGGTTTCTCGACCGCAGAAGCAACCGAGTTCTTCGGCCGGCCGCGCGGCTTCAATGCCGACCGCTTCGACTTTACGCCGCACTCGGTGACCTCCGCGCAAGCTGCCTTCCTCAAACGCTACGCCAGGCTTGAAAAGCAACGCCAGGCAACGGTTGCCGTGCATTCGGCGCAGTGAACATACGCTAAATTAACCAGCGGTAACCACAGTACCGGGTTTCGATCACGGTCAGCAGGCACGCCTCATGTCCGTTGCGCACGTCAAGGGTGGTTCGCCCGTCCGCAGACGGGGAGCCGGAGGCGTGGCCGCGCCACGGCAGATCGCCGACGAACTGCGCCACCAGAACGAGCGCTTTTCCGCGGCCGTCGAGAATATGTCGCATGGGCTGTGCATGTTCGACGCCGACGAGCGGATGATCATCTGCAACGGCAACTATATCAGCATCTTCTCCCTCGACGCGAAGATCGTGCGGCCCGGCATCGCGTTCCTGGACATTCTAAAGCACAGCGTCGACATCGGAGTCGCCTCACAGAGCGCCGAAGACCTGTATGCCATCCGCAAGCCCTATATCGAGCGCGCGCAAGCCTCGACCTACGAGGAAATACTGTCGGACGGACGTATCGTTTCCATCACGCACCGGCCGCTGGCCTCAGGCGGCTGGGTGTCGATCTATGAGGACATTACGGAGCAAAGGCGGGCCGAGCAGGAACTGAAGGAGCAGCACCGCCGCTTCGATGCGGCGCTCGCCAACATGTCGCAAGGCCTGTTGATGTACGACGCCGAAGGCACGCTGATCGTGCGCAACCAGCGCTTCCTCGACCTCTACAAGGTCACGCCTGACGACTTCCCGCTCGGCATGAGCCAGCGCGCCCTGCTCGAACAGATGGTGCGACTGCGCATCTATCCGTCGATGGACATTGACGGCGAGATCGCCAACACCAGAGCCAGCCTGCAGGCCGGTGAGGAGCGTTCGACAGACCGCAGCCTTGCCGATGGCCGAACGCTGCTGGTTGCGCGCCGGCCGCTTGCCGGTGGCGGCTGGGTGGCGACCTTCGAAGACATCACCGAGCGCCGGCGCGCCGAAGAGCGCATGAGCCACCTTGCACATTACGACACGCTGACCGACCTGCCCAACCGCTCGATGTTTCGCGAACGGCTCGACCAGGCGATGGCCGGCGATACACCGCTGGCGATCTTCTCGCTCGACCTCGATCGTTTCAAGGCCGTCAACGACACCTGGGGACACCCTGCCGGCGACTGGCTGCTGAAATGCGTGGCTGAGCGGTTGCGGCACAGCCTGCGCAGCGACACCGATATGGTCGCCCGCCTCGGTGGCGACGAGTTCGCCATCCTGCAGTTCAATCCCAAAGGCTCCACCGATGCGGAACAACTGGCAAAACGCATCGTCGCTGTCGTCAGCCAGCCGTTTCGCGACAAGGGCCGCGAGATGCATGTCGGCATCAGCCTTGGCATCGCGCTGTATCCCGGTGACGGCAAGGACGCCGACACGCTTTTGAAGAACGCCGACATGGCGCTTTACAGCGGCAAGAGCGAAGGCCGCAACGTTTACCGCTTTTTCGAGCCCGGCATGGATGCCTTGGTGCGGGCGCGCCTGGCGCTCGAAACCGATCTCGAGACGGCACTGAAGCGGCGGGAGTTCGTGCTGGAGTTCCAGCCGATCACCAACATCGCGTCGGGCAAGATCGTCGGCGCCGAAGCGTTGATGCGGTGGAATTCACCGACGCGCGGCCTGGTGGCGCCCGACGATTTCATCGCAGCCGCCGAAGACAGCGGGCTGATCGTTCCGCTGGGCGAATGGGCGCTGAAACAGGCCTGCAGCGTGGCCGCCGGCTGGCCGCCTGGAATGCGCATCGCCGTCAATGTCTCGGCAGTGCAGATCAGAAGCGCCGACTTTGCCCGCAGCGTGATTTCGGCGCTGGCCGTTTCCGGCGTGCCGGCCAGCCGGCTCGAACTGGAAATCACCGAGACCGTGCTGATGGATGAGAGCGAGACGGTGCTGAAGACGCTGAGGCAGCTGCGCGAACTCGGTATCCGCATCGCGCTCGACGATTTCGGCACCGGCTATTCGTCGCTCGGCTATCTCAGGCGTTTTCCCGTCGACAAGATCAAGATCGACCGCTCCTTCATCCACGATATCGACAACAAGGACACGGCGGCGATCGTGCGCACGATAATCGGGCTTGGTGCCGAACTTGGCATCACCGTCACCGCCGAAGGCGTCGAGACCGAAGCGCAGCTCGACATATTGCGCAAGGCTGGCTGCGTCGAGGTGCAGGGCTTTCTGATCGGCATGCCGTCAAAGGCCGCCGACATGGCTCGACTTCTCAAGACGAGGGCAGCGTCCCGGCGCGCCTGAACATCCCCGGCGTCATTCCATGCGCGGCGCGGAAGGTGCGCGAGAGATGGCTTTGGTCGGAGAAGCCGGCCGCAAAGGCGGCACCGGCGAGATCTGAACCTTGCCGGATCAGCAGATCGGCACGGCGCAGCCTGCGGTCACGGATGAAGGCAGCAGGGGTGAGACCCAGCACTTTCCTGAAATCGCGGATAACTTGAAAGCGCGTCACGCCTGCGGCTTCAGCGAGCCGCTGCAAATCGAGGTCCGAGTTCAGATGGTCTTCGATGACCTGTTCATAGACCCGGAGCCGGCTTTTCGATCCGAAGCTTTCGACCGCCTCGCGCCGCCGGCCGCCCCAATCGCCATGGCGCAGGATGAGCTTGCGCAAGGCGATCAGCATGGATGTTTCGGCGCTCGTGGCATCACCCGATGTCGAAGCCAAGTGCGCGACGCCTACTGCCTGGACGAGATCGGCATCATCGACGATCGCTTGCGAAAACAACGGCGGGCGATCCTGCCCGAGTTCGTCCGCGATCGCACCCATGAGCGAGGCCGACGGATAGAAGGTGCGGTAAGCCCAACCCTGGTCGGCACCCGCCTCGCCGTCATGCCATATCTCCGGATTGACGAGCAGAACCGTGCCCGACCGCGCGAGGACAGTCTCGTTGCCGATGCGGACCCGCTCGCACCCTTGCGTGATCAGGGCGACGACATAGGTCGGGTGCGTGTGCAGCTGGTAGCGATGCCGCGTGAAGCGCGCCTTGAGCATGCCAAGATCGCGAAAGCGCGGATGACGCCAGAACTGCGTCGTCTCCTGAGGCTGTTGAATTCCAGACACGGTCAATCCTGTTCAAGACGCTGCCGGCGCAAATCCTTTACGTGCTGGCATCGACAAGGCCGAATTTACGATAGCCGGCAAGGAGAGCGCAATGCTGCACAACGACCCCATCGCCGCCCTCACCCCGCAGGTGGTGGAATGGCGGCGTCACATCCACGCCAACCCCGAACTCGGTTTCCAAGAGTATGAGACCGCGCGCTTCGTCGCCGACAAGCTGCGCACCTTCGGGCTCGACGAGGTTCATGAAGGCAAAGGCGGCACCGGCGTGGTTGGCGTCCTCAGAGGACGACCAGGCGTGCGCGCCATCGGGCTTCGGGCTGAACTCGATGCCTTGCCCGTGCTGGAGAAGACAGGATTGCCATATGCGTCGAAGAAAGACGGCGTGATGCATGCCTGCGGCCACGACGGGCACATCGCGATGCTGCTCGGCGCCGCCAAGCTGCTCGCCGACAACAGAGCCTTCGACGGCACCGTCTGTTTCATCTTCCAGCCGGCGGAAGAAAATGAAGGCGGCGCCATGCGGATGATCGAGGACGGACTGTTCGAGCGCTTCCCCGTGGAAGCCGTCTACGCCGTCCACAACTGGCCGGGGCTGCCGCTCGGAAAGATCGCGGCCCGTGCCGGGTCGATGATGGCGGCCGTCGACACTTTCGAACTGAACTTTGAGGGGACCGGCGCGCATGCCGCCATGCCGCAGCTAGGCGACGATCCCGTGCTCGCGGCCGGCGCCTTCGTTCAAGCCGTGCAGCGCATCGTCAGCCGTTCGGTCGACCCGCAAATGGCGCTGGTCGTTTCGATCACCCAGATCCATGGCGGCAATGTCGGCAACATCGTGCCGGGCAAGGTCTGGCTGCAGGGAACCTGCCGCTTCTTCGAGCCAACTTTGTCGGACCATTGCGAAAGGCTGATCGGCGACATCGCGCAAGGCATTGCCTCGGCGCATGCACTCACCGCCAAGCTCGCCTACAAGAAAGGCTACCCGCCGCTGGTCAACACGTCGGCTGCCACTGACCGGGCCGTCCAGGCGGCAACCGCGGTTGTCGGCCGCGAGCAGGTCGAGACCGCATTCAACCCGAGCCTCGGCTGCGAGGATTTTGCCTACATGGTCCGCGAAGCCGGCGGCTGCTATGCCTGGGTCGGCGCAGGAGCGGTCAGACCGGGCGAAGGGCTGCACGGCGATCGCTATGTCTTCAACGACGCCATCGTCCCCACCGTGCTCCGCTATTTCGTCACGCTCGTTGAGCAGACGCTACGCTGACGGCCGAGCGCCTCAGCGCAAGGTCTCGACGTATTTCTCGTGGAAGCTGACATAGCCGGGTTCGACGACTTTGAGATGGCGCTCGATCAGCTGGTGGAAGGCCGGCAGCTGATGGAAGGGCACGCCGGGATAGGCGTGGTGCTCGGCGTGATACGGCATGTTCCAGGCGACTTTGCGCACCAGCCAGTTGGTCAGCGTGGTGCGGGTGTTTTCCAGCATGTTGGCGACAAGCGGGCAGCGGCCATGCTCGGCCAGCAGATAGAGCCTGAGGAAGGGCTGGCCGAGCAGCGCCGGCACGATCCAGACATAGAGCAGTACACTTGCCTCGAACCACAGGGCTAGCGCGGCGACCACGACATAGAAAGCGATCATGGCGCGGGCTTCAGTGCGCACCTTGGGCAGGCCTTTCGGCGGCACGTAGCTGTCGTGGCAGCCGCCAATCGCGTTGGTGTAGAGTGTCTGCAAATGCCCCCACCACACCGGCAGGCCCGAGACGTGGACGATGTATTGCCGCATCGTCTCCGGTTTCGGGAAGGCGAGTTCCGGATCGGTCTCTGGATCCTGGGTGAAACGGTGATGGGCGAAGTGGAAATAGCGAAACCAGTCGGCGGGCAGCGCGATCGCCAGGCTGCAGACCCTTGCGGCGGCATCGTTGAGCCACTGCGTCTCGAACGCCGTCCTGTGCACCGTCTCATGCAGCAGCGTGAACAGGAAGACGATAAGAATGCCTTGCGGCAACATCAACAGCGGCCAGTACGACACCTTGGCCGCAATCAGCCCGCCGATTAGCCACAATCGCGCCGAGATGGAAGG
This sequence comes from Mesorhizobium sp. M0771, assembly GCF_040320155.1. NCBI lineage: Bacteria > Pseudomonadati > Pseudomonadota > Alphaproteobacteria > Hyphomicrobiales > Phyllobacteriaceae > Mesorhizobium > Mesorhizobium sp. M0771. The sequence continues at coordinate 150,056 of NZ_JAMYPC010000016.1, forward strand.
CGAGTTGGACCAGACCCGGCCCGTCCGACTTGCCGGTCAGGCGGCTGCGCTGCTCATTGGTCAGAGACGCGACGACGTCGCGATGGTCTCTGGGTTCAAACTGGGCCGATACGGTCATGGCGCCAAGCTACTCGAATAAGAAAGCTTTCGAAAGACGAGGATTTCTGCGACACAGATAAGCTGACCTTACCTATCGGATCACCCAATGACTGCGCTTCCTTCCCTGAGAGGACTTCAAGCCTTCGAGGCGGCGGCGCGCTCGGGGAGTTTCGCCGCAGCGGCGGATGAGCTCTCGATCTCGGCGGCTGCGGTCAGCCAGCTCATTCGCACCGTCGAGGAGCAGATGGGTCGAAAACTGTTCCATCGCGTCAACCGCCGCGTGGTGCTGACGGAAGCCGGCGTCGAGATGCTGCCCCGGCTGACCCTGGCTTTTCGGGAGATCGGCAGCATCGCGCGTGGCAGCGATGCCTTCCGCCCGCGGCTTGTCGTATCGGTGCCGCCGTCCATGGCGATGGGCTGGCTTTCCGAACGCCTCGCCGGCTTTGTCGCCAGCCACGGCGCCGTCGACATATCCCTGCGCGGCGATGACGATCCGGTGCCGTTCGACCGCGAACTGATCGACATCCGGCTGTCCTTCGGCCCGCACTATCGTGAACACCCGAGCGAGGAGATCGTCAGGGACGCCGTCTACCCCGTCTGCGCGCCAGAACTCACCGCCAAAACCGACAGCCTCGCCGGCCTGCCACTGATTCACACCGACTGGGGACCGACCGGCGCGTCGTTTCCGTCTTGGCGCACATGGTTCGAGGCGGCGGGCATAGAGCCCGGCCGCACAGTGCAGCGCGGCCTGTCGGCGAACTCGTCGCGGGCAGCGCTCGACCTTGCCATTTCAGGGCTGGGCGTGGCGCTGGCGCAAGGCATTTATTGCGCCGGGGCGCTGGAATTGGGCCGTTTGGTCCGGGCTAATGCCCTATCGATCGCGCTGCGTCAGCCCTATTGCCTGACGATCCCGGAACGCAGTGCAAGGCGCGACCTGGTGGCGGCGTTTCGCAATTGGCTGATTGAGGAATGCCGGCGGTCGGTGGGTTCGCCGGTGCTCGGCTGATGGACCGAACTGCTCAGAGATGGCCGGCCAGTGCGGCGACCATGTCCTTGTTCGTCGCCACGGGAATGATCTCGAACTCCACCAGGTCAGACCATTCGATGACCCAGCGCTGCAGCAGCGTGACGTCATCGGCCTCGACCAGCAGGAAGCAGCGGCTCATATCAGCCGCGATCCAGGAGTGGTGCACGACAAGCGCGTCCGGCTTCAATGTGCCGCGCTCGCCGAAATGGCGGTAGATCTCCTTGCGGTCGCAGCCGGTGAAATCCTCGATGACGATGAACTGCATTTTTCCCCCTCGGTTGAATTACCGCCCGGGACCGCAAACTAACGCCCGGGACGGTCCAGCCGCTCCAGGAACCATTGCGTCAGCCGCACCCAGACTTCGTCCTTTTCGCCGGAATCCTCCCAGCCATGGTCGAGGTTCGGGTTGTCGTTGACCTCGATGACGAAGACGCCATCCTTGGTTTCCTTAAGATCGACGCCGTAAAGCCCGTCGCCGATGCAGCGCGCCGCCTTCACCGCGGTGTCGACGACATGCGGCGGCGTCTCTTTCAGCGTGAAGGTCTTGATGCCGCCCTGGTCGGGCTTGCCGCTGGCCTTGTGGTTGACGATCTGCCAGTGTTTTTTCGCCATCAGATAATGCACGGCAAACAGCGGCTGCCCGCCGAGCACGCCGACGCGCCAGTCATATTCGGTCGGGATGAATTTCTGCGCGATCAGGAGATCGGAATCCTCCAGCCACTCGGTGGCGAGCGTCTTCAGTTCTTCGAAGTTGCCGCATTTCTTGACGCCGCGCGAGAACGATGAATCCGGGATCTTCAGCACCAGCGGAAAGCCGAGCGTCTGCGCCGCCAGTTCGAGATCCGAGGTGCCGGCTATCATCACCGTCGGCGGCACCGGCACCTTGTTGTAGGCCATCAGTTCGTTGAGATAGACCTTGTTGGTGCAGCGGATCATCGACAGCGGGTCGTCGATCACCGGCATGCCTTCCTGCTGGGCGCGGCGCGCGAAGCGGTAGGTGTGGTTTGAGATCGAGGTGGTCTCGCGGATGAACAGCGCGTCGTAATTGGCGAGCTTGGCCAGGTCCTTCCTGGTGATCGGCTCGATTTCGACGCCCATCTTTTCGGCGATCTTGGCCCAGTAACGCAGCGAGGAAATCTCCGACGGCGGCAGTTCCTCATGCGGATCGACCAGCGTGGCGAAGGTGTACCGTGCCGGGGTGCGGCCCTTGGTGTCGCGCCACTCGCGGTTGGTGTACGTCTCGAGCGCCTGCACGAATAAGGCTTCTTCCTCCTCGGCCATCCTGGCCAGCGGCAGGAATCCGATCTTGCGGATCGAAGCCCATTCGGCGCTGTCCTTGATGTGAACCTCAAGCGCCGGAGCGCGGAACCAGTCGAACAACAGCTTGGCGAAGCGGTCCCAGACCTTCGACGGTCCGATGCCGAAGAAGATGCAGATTTTTTGCGGGAAAACGCCTCCGAGATCCTTGCGGCATTTGTTGAGCGCCAGCTCCAGTTCCGGCAGCGCGTGCTCGTAGAGCTTGCGCTCGGACAGGTCGATCATCGTCTCGACCGTCGGGATGACCTTGTGGCCGCGCGAACCGGCGAGCAGAGAGGCATAATAGCCGCGGCTCTGGTAGGCGTAATTGTTCGACAGGTTGATGACCTTCGGCTGCTGGCCCCGAAACAGCGCCGGATGCGCAAGATAGTCACGGTTGGTGATGATCTTGTGCGGCGTCGCCGCCGGGTCGAGATCGTTCTGACGGCCGGTGAGGATGACCCAGGTCATTGTTATCAGCGTTTCCCAAGAGTGATGGCAGCACGCAGTCCGTCGCGGCCGAATTGCGCCATGTTCATGAAGATGCCGTGCGGCACGGGAATGTTGGCGGCATCGAGGATGGTCTCCTGTCTTTCGTCCTCGACCCAGGGATCGTGGATCAGGATGTGGTCGCCATCGTCGCCGATAGCCAGCACCCAATGCGGCACCTTCTTGCCGAACATCAGGAAGCCGCTGATCAGCACCAGCACCAGTTTTCCCTGAGCCAGGGCGCCGCGTATATCGTCGATGGTGAACGGACGGTAATTCACCGGGATGCCGTATAGTTCCGCGCGGCGGCGAAAGTCCACCTGGGCAAGTTCCATCACCCGGCGCTTGTCGTCGCTGCGCACCGATTGCAAGAACAGCGCGCCATAGAAGGACACGAAGATTTCCGCCGCAAGCCCGCTTTCGTAGCCGGAAACCGCAAGGCCGAAGGGCTCGCAGCCGCCGGGGCCGGACATCATGAACACGGTCGTTGCCTCGCGCCATAGGCGGATTTCCATGACCGGATCGGGCACGAAGCCCGAATCGAAATTGGCCATCGCCATCATCAGGCAGCATGGACCGCAGGTGAACTCGCAGGTCTGCTGGTAGAACGGGACTTTGGTGGCGACCGGAATATCGCCGCGCAAGGTCTTTTCGTAGCGCAGCGCGGTGGCGCCATCCTCGTAATAGTGAGGCTCGCGACCGATCTTGCGGTAGCCGCTCTGCTCATAGATGCCGATGGCGCGAAGATTGTCCTCGCGCACTTCGAGACGCAACATCATGCGGTCGTGCTCGAAGGCAGCTTCTTCGGCCGCTGCAAGCAGCATGCGGCCAATGCCGCGGCCCCTGAAAAACGGGCTGGTGGCAAGCGAATAGAGCCGGGCGACGCCGCTGCCCTTGCGAAACAGCACGATGGCGTAGCCGGCGACACGACCATCGCTTTCGGCGACCAGCATCTCGGCTGTCTCGCGTTCGATCAACAGGCGGAAGGAGCGCCGGGAAATGCGGTCACTGGAAAAGACCGCCTTCTCGATGGCGGCGAGGTCATCGACGTCGGACGCGCGGGCCTTGCGAATCTCGGCAGGCATGCGGGTTTGGAAAACCTCGATTGGGTGGAGGAAAAGGCCGCGGTCAAAAACGTCGCAAACATCAGCCGAAACGCCGATATCCATCAAGCGCTATCGCACTTCGAATAGGGCCGAATTGTGACACTTTCTACCCCGGCGCATTCCCGAAACGGAATGCGCTTAACTGGCGATACCAGCCAGAAGCTGACCGTAGGCCCGCTTGGCGACCGCAGCCAGTTGCTCGCGCGGCAGCGAGCCGACGACGGCGCAGGCATAGCCCTTGTCCAGCCAGTAGACCGCCTCGGGGCCGTCGGCCTCGGCCATGTAGGTGCCCTTGGACTTGGCTGAGGAATCAGCGGTAACGAACAAGGAGATGCGCTGACCCTTGGCGTCCTCGTAAAGCAGCATCGCTGCCTTGCCCTGGCCGGCCGGCAGCAGCCGGCCGCCAACCAGCTGGAAGCCTTCCGCCACCAGATCCGGCGCCACCAGTTTCAGGCCGACGCGGTTGGACAGCCAGGTCTGCAGGTGATCCTTGTCGCTTGCCGGCACTTCCACCGCATGGCGCTGTTCGGCGGCATAGATGACATGGGCGGCGATCGCCTCTTCGGCCAGTTGGTCATCGGCGCCATCTTCCCTGCCGATGCCGTCGATGCCGGCAAAATAGCCGCCAAGACCGCCGATGACGAGCACTGCGGCCGCCGCGGCCGCAAGCCACCAGCGCGACTGCCGCGCCGCCGCCTTGGTCGCGCCTTCACCGCTAACGATCTGCTTGAACAGCACCGGCACGGGCTCGTCGAGCACACCGGCAAAGGCGGCGCGCAACGCGGCGCGGTCGGCGGTGTAGCGGGCGCTTTTCGCCTTCATTTCGGGATTGGCGTCGATCCAGGCGTCGTAGGCGGCGCGCTCGTCGCCCGGCAGCTCGCCGTCGAGAGCCATGTGGATATCGCGTTCGGAAAAATCGCGGCGGGTCATTTCTCGACGATCCTTATCGAGCGGCGGCGCGCCGTGTCATCGAGCAGGCTGCGCAGCTCCTCGCGTCCGCGCGCTATGCGCGACATCAGCGTGCCGGCGGGCACGCCGAGAATGTTGGCGGCTTCGGCATAGGAGAATCCTTCGATGGCGACCATGACTAGAGCGGCGCGGCGGTCGGGGCTGATCGCCTGCAATGCGTCGATGATCTCGCGCGAGGCGGCGTTCTCGGCCTGCTCGGCGGGGACTGCCTGCGCCTCGTTTGCGTCAAGCGGCAGGATCGCCGCCTCACCGCGCCGGTTCACCTTGCGCATCTGATCGATGAACAAATGATGCATGATCGTAAACAGCCACCTCCGGGGGCTTTCTCCCGTCTGCCAGCTTTCAAGCCGCAAGAGCGCTCGTTCGAGGCAATCCTGGACGAGATCGTCAGCGGATTCGCGGTCGCGCAGAAGCGAGCGTGCGTAGCGGCGCAGGCGCGGTATTTCGCCAAGGATTGCTGCCTTCTTTTCGTCCATGACCGCTGGTTCTGAGGTCGCCCTTGTTTAACCCGATTGAACGCGCCTTCCCGGCGCGGCGCAAGCGGCCAGCGCGAAGCGGTCTGCCGCCCCGGTCACCCAAGCAGTGAGATAACGAGTTGATCGGCTAAATTATTCCCCGCAATCAACAAAAGGGCCGGATTATCCTAAATCGGTCTGTGCAAAATCATGGCCTTTGTATAGCAGTGGAAGATCGCGGCTTTTCGCGCAGGCGTAAGCAAAACAGTCCCCGAGATTCAGATCCGCCTTGTGGCCAACGGCTTTGCCGTAACGGGCACTCGCGTCAATGGCCCGAGAGCCGATGTTGTCGTCAATGGCCAGACTCTCTCCCATGATCTCCACAATGAACTCATCGATCAGATCGCGGGCATGGAGAAGGGCTTCAGCGCTGGGTCTGCGCGGGCCGGCGCCGGCCCTTGCCAATGCCTGTGTTGCTTCGAAGTGAACCAACGGAGAAACCCAGACCTGCCCGGAAAAACCGGATAGCTGCTTCAGCAATTCCTCCCACCCAGGTTCCTGGTTGAGAATGGCGACGATCACCGACGCGTCGACAAACATCAGTCTTCCCACATCTCGTCGGTGAACTTCTTCATATCGAAATCGGGATTGGGCAGGCCAAGCTTCCTGGCCCTGTCCTGAAGACTGGCGATCCGATCGCGCAGCGGCACCTTCGCCCGATTGCGCTCAAGTTCGTGCACGAGCGCGACCCGCACCGCCTCCGTTTTGCTCGGAGCGTTCGTCTCGCGTTGCAATCTGCTGGCCAGCGCATCCACTTCGTCGTCGCGGATATAGAGCGGCATCGAATATCCTCCGTTGGATATTGATATATTCCATCTCGTATATCACTTCAAGTTGCAGCGTTGGCCTCCCTCGCCGCCCGCGTCAGCAGCCGCTGGTAGAACAGGCCGATGCCGATCAGCACGGCGCCAAGACCGATGAAGGACAGCGCCCTGAGCACGCCTTCCAGTTCCGACATGTCGAACAGGAAGACTTTTACCACGGCAATCGCGATCAGCGCCGCCGAGGCGATGCGCAGCACCTGCGACTTCAGCCAGACGCCGGCGGTGAGCAGCACGACGCCAATGACCAGCCAGAGCGCCGAATAGGTGTAGGTCTCGAGCTGGCCGAGGCCGCTCCACAGGCCGATGAACTCGCCCTTGAACACGCGCCTGACCGACAGTGTGGCGTAGGCGAAGACAAGCAATGCCGCCACCACCGCCAGCATCTGCGCATACCATGGCGGCCGCTTGTCCCTGGCATAGAGCGCCAGCCCGCCGACAGCGATGGCCGGCAGGAGATAAGCCAGGAACAAGAGGTTGAACACCGGGATCTGGCCGGTCGATTCGTCGGTGAACAGCGGATTGAGCACCAGGAAATGCTGGAGGACGATGAAGGCGACCGAGAGCACGCCGGCAGCCATCGAGCCGTAGCGCAGCACAGAGCTTGGCGAGCGCATGTCGATGGCCACCAGTATCGCGCCGGCGCCGATGGCGATCAGCGTATAGATCGCCTGTTCGGCGAGCGTCACCGGACCGGTGTCGATGACGCCGCCATGCATGGCGTGGCGCACCAGCATGGCGACGGTGAGCAGCGCAAACAGGGCTGCACCCGCCTCCATCGCTAGGCGCGGCCGGCCATTACCAGCTGTTGGTAGTGCGGGGGTGGTACGCGCGAGTTGCCAGGCGGCAAAGCCGAAGGCTAGCGCCGGTACGCCGTATCCCGGCAGCAGCCAGTTGAACACCCGCGTCGTCGTCAGGAACTCGGCGCCGACGATGGTCGGATCGAAGGCGACGCGGCCCAGCACGGCAACGACCGCGCCGACCGAAATCCAGCCAAGCACCGGATAGCTGCGCCACCGCGTCGCCAGCGCCGGCACGATGGCGGCAACGCCGGCAAGAATGGTCGTCCAGCCGGATCCGAAGGCCATGTGCAGCATCAGCAGGCCGGCCAGAGCCGAGCCGCAAAGCGCGAAGGAGACGGCGATGTCGCCCTTGAGCGGCGGCTGTTCGGCGCGCGCGATCCATTCGCCACCGGCAGCGAAGACAACAACCAGAAGGGCAGCTATCTCTGCGTAGACAAGGTCGCGGTCGAGATTGCCGTAGGCAAGCCACAGCGTCAGCAGAATAAGCAGCGGCGCAGCGACGCCCCATGCCGCCCAGCATGCCGCGCGGACCCGTGCTGAGGCGGCGAAGCGGCGTGCGGCCCAGAAGCCGGCGCCGATGAAGACCAGGCCGAGGCCAATGCCGATGCGCAGCGTCAACGGATTTCCGGCCGCCACCGGCATGCCGTCAAAGCCGATATTCCCCTGGGTTATGTCGGAGCCGATGGTGGTGGGCGGAATGATGCCGAGATGGATCATCACGCTCACCACGCCGGCGGCATGCAGCAGCGGCAGCGCGCGCGGCCGGTAGAGTGCGGTGGCGACAAGGGCGACGAGGACGAAGGCGCCCGGCAAGGCGCCACCGGCGGCGACCAGCGTCGTGTCGACGGACAGGCCTAGCGCTGAAAACGCAACGAAAACGCCTGGCACGATCGAGGGCCAGTCGAAGCCGGTCTTCGCCGTCTCCGCTTCGCTGTCACGTGTGCCCAGCCAGACAAAGGCAAGCACCGCCAGCGTCACCGCGTCGATGAACAGGATGACGGCAAGGTCGGCGACTAGCGTGCTCATCATGTAGACGATGGTCCAGGCGCCGGTGCCGAAGAAGGCCGCCGCAATCAGGAATTTCCAGTCGCGAATGCGGGCGATCACGGCTGTAGCGGCAAGCACGATCGCCAGGTAGACGAACAGCGCCCATGGGTTGGGCGCCTGCGAGGACACAAGCGCCGGCGTCGCCATCGAGCCGACGAGACCGATGCCGGCCAGGGCCTGGCCGTGGACGAGGGCGGCGACAATGGTCGCCACGCCGATGGCGCCGAGCACGGTGAAGGCGAAGGCCGGCCCGACGAAACCGTAAATGGCATGCGCGGCATAGACCGTACCGAACAGGATGAAGGCGCCGGCAGCCGTCAGGATCGCCGGAATATAGGCGCCTGCAGCCCCTTGCACCGGCACCTTGAAGCCGGTGCGGCGGATGAACTCGCCGCCGCCGATCAGCACCAGGCCGAGCAGCGCCGCCAGGGACAGCCGCACTTCAGGGCCGAAAATGCCGGCCTCGATGGTGTAGCGGATCAGGAACAGGCCGCCCAGGGCCAGCGCGACGCCGCCGACCCAGACCGCCCAACGGGTGCCGAGCGCCGTTTCGACCTCTGACTGGCGGGCTGCCTTCGACGTGGCGGCAGGCGCGGATCCGGTGAATGCCGCCTTGGCCGCGGCCGACAGTTCTGGCACGGCCTCGCTGGTGGCCGCATCGGCTTCGGCGGCCGGTGCCTGGGCATGTGCCGCGTCTGCTGTTGTTGGCGAAGCTATGTCGGCAACTGGTGCGCTAGCGTGAGCGGCATCCGCCGGTGCGCTTGCAGCCTGCTCGGCCGGTTTGGCAACGGGCGGTGTCGCATGCACTCCGGACAGAACCAGGCTGCGCAGCGCTCCGAGCTCGCGCTCGATCAGACTGACGCGGCCCTGCTGGCGCAAGACGAGGACAAAAAGCACGATAACGACGACGGCGCCAATCAGGCTTTCAAACATGGCGGTTCCCCCAAACCAGGCCAGTTTTCACTGACAATTGCGGCGGCCACACGGCCACCCCAGACGGCTATTCAAGTCACGCCACCGCAATGGTGGCCGAAAAGAAGTTATCGAGCATGTTTCGTCGGCAAATTCCAGCGGCCTACGGTCTTTATCCTCACCCATCATCTGAGATAGCCAGGAATGGCATGCCGCCGCCACTTGCCCAGGAGCCATGCTATCCTCGGATGAACTACGAGGAAATCGAATGCCGAAACGAAGTGCAGGGCTGCTGATCCACCGGACAAGGGCCGGCATTCTCGAATTTCTGCTCGTCCATCCCGGCGGCCCGTTCTGGGCAAGGAAGGATGAAGGCGCTTGGTCGATCCCCAAGGGCCTCGTCGAGGACAATGAAGATGAGTTGGCCGCCGCCCGGCGCGAGGCTGGGGAAGAACTCGGAGTCAGCATCGATGGCGATTTCGAACCTGTCGGCAGCTATCGGCAAGCCGGCGGCAAGATCGTCATCGCCTGGAGTGTCGAAGCCGATTTCGATCCCGATGCCGTTAAAAGCAACATGTTCACGATGGAATGGCCGCCCAGGTCAGGCGTGACGAGGGAATTTCCCGAAATCGACAGGGCCGGCTGGTTTTCCTTCGCCGAGGCCAGCCTCAAGATCCTCGGCGGTCAGCGCGCCATCCTCGATGATTTCATGGAGCATCGCAAAGCCGGCTGAGGCTCTTGCCCTACGAGTACCCCCACCCTAACCCTCCCCACAAGGGGGAGGGAATGCTCCCGCATGCAGCTTTTGGTGTGAACCTGGACGGTTTGCGGAGGTCAGCACCCACCGAGTCTCCCTCCCCCTTCTGGCGCAGCGTCTGCCGTAAGGGCGGCCTTGCCGCCCGAATGATGCTTGCGCAAGGCGGCGAGGAAGCCGGCACGGGCATCGGGCTGTTCGATGCCGCGCGGCTCGTAGACATGGCGGGTGAAAAAGAAACCGGTCAGATGGAAGGCGTCCTCGAGTGCCGCGTGGTCCGCCCGCAAGCCGGAGCCGCGCCGCAGGAAGGCCGGCAGCGCCAGCATCTTGTCGCGCCATGGCGCGCCGGCCTGGCGCGAAACCGCGCGGCCGGATTTCGGCGAGACATAGGCCAGATCCTGCCTGGCGCCGGTCGCCGCGCACTGGCTGAGATCGAGGCCGAAGCCGAGTTCGTCGAGGATGAGCAGTTCGAAGCGCGCCACCAGTTCGCCGGCGGCATCCGAATCGTCCAGATGGGCGATCATCACGGCAAGCGTCTCATACAGGCCGCCATGGGCGTCGCGCTCCGGCAGGAGCCTGAGATGCGCGGCCATGGTCTGCAGGCCGTAGACGGCGACTGCGCTGTCCATCAACCGGGCGGCATTCATCTCGATCGCCTCGGCCTGGAAGGTGCCGAGATGCTCGTCGAGGCGTGCCCGCCACAAAAGGTCGACGCGGTTGCCGGGCTGCAGCACCGGCTGCTGCTTGCGCGAGCGCCCTCCGCGCACCAGGCCGAGATGGCGGCCATGCGCACGCGTCATTACCTCGAGAATGGCGCTGGTTTCGCCATGCTTGCGGGTGCCGAGTATGATTCCCTCGTCGCGCCATTCCATGGCAGGAGCTTGTCACCGGTTGCTTGGCTAAATCAAGGTTTTGGCGCGCCGCGTGCGATCTGTGCTGACATTGGATCCCCACACATCGTCGAAAGGCTCTGATCACGCGAATTCCCGGTGATCGGCCAGGACGTCGTCGATGACGCGGCGCGATCGTTCCGCCTCGGCCTGGTTGGCGTCGTGTCCGGCAACGGTGATCAGCGCTTTCCACAGCGTCCAGCCGCGGCCGCGCGCCCAGGTCGCTTCATCGACGTCGATGGCAGCCCGGAATGCCTCCCGGCTCTCGCCCTGGAAGAATGTCCAGGCGATCGCCAGGTCGCAAGAGGGATCGCCGATGCCTGAGGTGCCGAAGTCGATGATGGCGCTCAAACGGCCGTTTTGGACCAGAAGGTTGCCCCAGGCGACGTCGCCGTGAAACCAGACGGGCGACCCTTGCCAGGTGGCGGCAAGGGCCGCATCCCAGACAGCGGTGGCCGCCTGGGTGTCGATCTGCCCCTCCAGCGCCTGGAGTGCTTCCCTTGTCTGGTTGTCATACACGCTCGGCGATCCGCCGCGGAAGAAATTGTGCTGGCCCGCGGGCGGCCCGCCCGCCGGATCGATCCGCCGGAGCGCAATGAGGAACTTGGCCAGATCGACCGCGAACTGTGGGCGATCGGCGATTTCGGCGGTCTTGGCTGTTTCGCCGTCGATCCAGCGGTAGACGGACCATTGCCAGGGGTAGTCCTCCCCAGGCTCGCCCATCGCCAGTGGAACCGGGATCGGGTAGTGTGCTGAGAGTTCTGCAAATTCGCTGAGAGGGGGCGGTCATGGCAGGCTGGTGATTGTTCACGTCACCTGATTCCCGCGAAGGAACGCC